>JAOZHB010000061.1 GCA_026015035.1 Candidatus Bathyarchaeota archaeon
TGATTTAAAGCCTACGGCTATCTGGCTGTGTGAGAAGTATATGTCACAAGAACAAGCAAAAGACCAATGGCGTAGTACGTGGCCGCCAGCATCAAAGTGGTTGAAAATAACAGTCAAACCAGAACGCATGGCGTCATTCGATTACGGCTAAGACGAGGCATATCAAATCACTACTACACGCGTTTTAGAGGTTTGGTTACTTATGTGTAACCATAGTCATGTGCGAGCGGAGCAAGCACAGGATTGGTTTGGGTTTGGGGATTAAATGTTAATTCTACATTTCCGTGATGGTCTTAATTATGCACATATGTTTACATGTCAGGATTTTCATAATAAAACGTGACTAAGAAGCGAGTGATATTAATGAGCCTAGGCGATGAATTGAGATGTCCTCAAAGCTGATGACCTATCGATATGTTCCTTCAGGATTTGAGATTGTAATTAACAAAAAAGAGATTTGCCCTGGGAGTTCTGGTGGAATCTGGAACCTTTGGTGGAACGTGAAGTTAACCGATGATCCTGAAGCTTGGGGCAAAGAGATCCAATCAATCAATAAATTGCAGGATCAATTGGTTGACTTGAGTTTAGGTCGCCGTTTAATCCGCGCGCAAATGGCTGAGTTCTGCCGTCTCAGCCCGTATTTCCCTCAAAGCATTGACCTTCTCTGCAAGGCGATAGGAGACAGGTGCTTCTCTAAGCCCGTTAGGATGGGGTGTGAAGGACGTAGGTTATTAAATGCTCTTGGACACAATGACCCCCAGAGTTTGACGGATCAACTGAAAGAGATTCTCACGGAGTATCGGGGGTCCCTTGAGAAGTGGCTGATTCACAGTCAACCCGAAACCCCGACCGCCTCCAAAATCTCCGGCTTTCTCGGTCAACCAACAGAGGCAAAGGAAGTCTTTGTGAAGAACCTAATGTCAGTCATCGACCTCGAAGAACCCTCGATAGACTCGTTAAAGAAGCTGGTAGAAAACAGGTGCATAGGCGCTCAAAGAAACCTCGAAGCCCTTCGCTTCCGCCCCTTCAACTGTATTAACTGCGAGGGTTCAGCACCTCCCACTCCGAAGTGTCAATGTTGTTACTCAATGCTCATCGATGCCGGACTTTTATGTGCTGGAACCTTCAACGAAAAACGGTCTATGCGTATCGAGTTCCAACGCTTCATTGAAGAGCATGTCCTCGCTTACGTGCTAGCCATTAATTCCTGGCTGAAAGACGAAAGAACTACCCACGTGACGTCCCTGATTACCCCACGTTACATCACTCGTGACAACGTTGTGGTAATCGCTGAAGGGGTTCCCTCTTTGCTTGGAGAAAGAGACGAGGCCAAGGTATGGTTGACTGCTTGCCTTCTTAAAACGATTAAAGATAATCAACGGTGGCATAAGCGAGCAGAACTTCTCGATGGGTTTCCAGAAGCTGTTTCGTGGCTCACAGAAATACAACAGTAGCAAGCCATCGGTGTAAGGACGACTATCCTTCATTCGCATTCGAGCGATGTTTCCCTTTCCCCTTGTAGAGGTCATCAACTTTGTTCTTGAATTCTCGGAGAAACCAGGTATTCAGATAGGGTAAATACTCAAGTTGCTTCTCGTGGGGAAGATGGGTGAAGTCGATGTGAATCGTTTTTCTGCGTTGTGGGCTACCGCAAGTACATTATCAGACGCTATCCCCATACCCGTTAATACAGTAATCAAATGTTAGCTCTTCACTCGCCTCAATGTTCCTCATCGCATAGACGTATCTTACGCCTGCAACCTGCCTGACGTAGATATTCGGGGCACAGCTGTGATTGATGTATCTTTCAGGTTCCTGCATGAGAACGACGTGGCCGTTCCCCAAGTAGTCGCAATGACGCTCGTATTCACCCTTTTCAGGTCTGAGGGGACTGCCATCTGTTACGAGGCGACTGTCATCGATTTCGAGGATTCGCTTCCCCTCATGAATGCTGACAGTCGTAAATACGCCTTTACCGTGAATCGGTGACAAATCCACATAGACTTCGTTCATACCGTTCTCAGTCTTCTAACGCGTGTGTTATTTTTAGAAGTAGCTAGGGTGCTCTATGATCTAGCTTTCGTGGGCTATGTTTTCTCCGACGCTGTAAAGGAATATCCGTGCTGAGGACGGTCCTAACCGAGAGAATTTTTCCGCTAATTCTTTCATGGCACGAGCATAATTGTCGGATTTATCGAGGCTGTCAATGTAGCTTTGGAATGATCCATGGCTTCTCATTATAGTTTGAAATTGTTTTGCATTGGTTATTGTGGCTACGATTTTGGCTCGATTTCTGACAATTCCAGCATCATTCATCAGCCGCTCGACTTCAGTCTCATCATATTTGGCAACGGTATCTATCGAAAAATCGCTGAAGGCTTTCCGAAAATTAGGCCATTTTCGATCGATTAGTCTCCAATTCAATCCTCCTTGGAAGATGACTCGAGTCATATTTTCAAAGTAGCCGTTATCGTTAGGTCGGCTGTTTCGATACATCCAATCTGGTGGACTCCATCGCTGATTCATACTCTCACCCTGTGTCCGTTCCTTTTTTCCCTTCGGCGGTAGATGTAATACGTGGTACTGACTTCATCACCCAATCGTTAATCGATCCATCTGGGTAGCATTCAATCCTGAATGGGTTGTAACATCGCGAATTGATTTCCCTCAGGATCTAACGCTAAAGCGACCCAGCCGACACCAGGCACCTCTTGTTTCGAATGGATAATCATTCCCCCGAGAGCCTTGAGCTTCTCCACATAGTCGTCAATAGACTCTACAGAAATATAGTTGACAGGCTTCACATCCTGTTCGTCTTTCTTGTACATTCCCCCGTTGACTCCGGGTCGTATTGGCATCATATTCTCATCGACTGGAATGGTTTCGATTACGTAATATTCGATGGGTCCTGGAGCTCGATTGATCTTCCACCCAAACAACTCTGAGTAGAATTGTCGTAATTTAGTAACATCTTCGGCAGGTATCTCGAAATGTATAATGGTGTGATCCATAGAATTCTCACAAGAGAGAACGAGTGCAGATTATATAAAAAACTTATTGATTGCATCAATAGTTAGATAGCACCGTATCTTGCTAACTGAGCGGCGCATTATAAAAGAGAGAGTACACGAGTATATGTGGGAAGATAGGTGATGGAGTACAAATGGCTGTAAAAGGTAGCTAGCTTCTGGATATTAATTTTGGCATGAATATTATTTCCTTAGATTAGGAGAGGGCGTGCTGAAGTAAAGCTAGCTAAACGACGTGGGTTACTATCTTGATCGGTTTTCCCAACTATTTGTTAACCCACCCGTTCTGCAAATGTGCACGCGTAACCTACTGTAGGAATTCATTATTAGAACCTGTTCAGTTAACCTACATCTCATACCTCTAACGCCAAGATATCAGCTAGATCGTGTCATATCTCGAAGTTATTAGAGTTACAACTTCATAAGAATAAATCAAAAGGCATTTAAATTGAAATCACGATAAGGACGTTTGGGGTCGCCCGCAAGAACTCGAGTAGCCTGCTATGCACACGTAAATCCCATATGTGTCTCATCTCTTCGTAAAGAGAAAGCCAAAAGATTGTCTAAAACGGGTAGTGTGGTACAGGTCCTCGATGAGGGCGACTCTCTGTTTATGTCCAATTCTTTCGAAGCGGCTCTCTAGAACTCGGAGATTAACTCGACTCGGATTAAATGCAGTACAGGAAGCTAGCTAGAGGGGCAGGAATATGGTTTTATTTGTTCTTTATCATGGCGTTGAAATCGTCTATGGTGTGGCTGATAGACTCATGAGCTCTACGGTTCCGCGAGACCCAAGCTTCACAGAAACTTGGACAATCGCTTCATTGTTAGGTGCTTCAACAACGTTCACGAAGCGCGCGCGGTTGCGTGAATTTCAATAGGTGGGCGGTAGGTGAAGGTTATTGGGAGGCATCGATTCCCTCCTTTTTCAGGAGTCCCCAGGCCGCGATGACACCAGTCGCAGCGGACGTGACCAATCCCCTTGACAGCCCGGCGCCGTCGCCAGCCACAAACACGTTCTCCAGCGGCGTTTCAAGGTTGTCGTCCGTGTTAAGACGGTTCGCTGAAAACTTGACTTCAGGCGCATAGATCAGCGTCGAGTTCGAGGAGACCCCAGGAACGACGTGGTCCAGTTTATCCAAGCCCTCGATCAAGTCGGTGACAATTCGGTGCGGAAGCCCCATACTAATGTCTCCGGGCGTGACATTCAGGAGAGTAGGTTCCACGTTCCCCCTCCGCAGGCGTTCCCACGTGGATCGCCTCCCTCCCTTCAAGTCTCCCAGCCTTTGGAGTAGCGGCTTCCCGCCGCCTAGGGTGGTGGTCTGTTGGGCGATGGTCCGCCCGTAGGCCGTGGTGTCTTCGAGGGGCTCGGTCAATGCAACCCGCACGAGGAAGGCGAAGTTCGTGTTTACCGAGAGCTTATCCGTCATGGAGTGGCCGTTAACGCCGATGAAGTCGTCGTACACCTCCTGGACGACGAAGCCCCAGGCGTTGACGCAGAAGGTTCTGACGAAGTCGTCGTAGGTATCTGAGTAGATGTGGAACTTGGGGTCGCGGCTGATACGTGTGACGGGGTCCATTACGACGGCGGGGACTTCCACGCGAACTCCGATGTCGATGGGCTGATATGTTGTCGGTATCTTCAATCGCTGGGCTTCGTGGGACAGCCAATTCGCGCCACTTCGTCCCGGCGCCGCGATAACGTATTTGCAGGTAACTTCGTCTTTGCTGTTGAGGATGATCTTTCCTGTATCTATGTGTGAAACCGTTTTTTTTAGGAGGAAGTTCACACCCTTTCCCTCCAAGCTTTCTTTCAGGCTCTTGATTACCTTCGGCGCGTTGTCGGTCCCAATGTGTCTCTGCGGGATTGGAAGGAAGTTCACGCCAACGGCAGCGGCTTTTCGTTCCAAATCCTCCACCTCGTCTTGCACGGGGCTGTAAATCTTGTTGGGCGCCCCATTGTCCACGAAGACACTGTCAACGTACTTCACGAGGTCCCACGCGGTCGCCTCGTCTACCAATTCACTGAGGTCACCCCCGATGTCGATCCGCAGATTCAACAGGCCGCTGGAAAGGGTTCCTGCACCACCGACGCCGCACATAATGGAGCAGGGGGAACACTTTTTACAGCTTTTGTAAGCCGTAGCTGGACACACCCGGTCGTCAACATCCCGTCCCATGTCGACTATCAGGGTTTTCAAACGGCTTTTTTCCACGACCTCCTTCGCCGCGAAGAGGCCTGCTGGACCCGCGCCGACAATTACCACGTCATAGTGCAAAACATATCCCTCACGAGTGAAAGACCTAGTGAGAAGTATTTGAAGGAGTTAATATATTCTATGTTTCCAGAAGGTGAGGTATGGTATTGACGGACGAAGGGACCACGATCTTACTGGGAAACGGCGCGACCCACCCGTTAACTGCCAGCGTTAACATTATTATGCATCAAGGTACTACAAAGGGTATTGTGTTATGATTTGAATGCGGTGCATCACCGTCCACGCCCGTCCCAACCTCAATGGGTCAACCGCGAATCTAACTCAAGCAGTACTACGTGGCGCAGCTAGCTAGCAGAATCAACAAGAACCTCCATATGGAATCTAACCCCTTCAAGGGAAATGTGTGCAGATGTGGCCAAAAGAGATTGATGAACGACGGAGAAGGATGGGGGAGATTATTCAGCGTCTAGAAAAGCGGTTTCCCAGCCGTCACCACCACCCCATCAGGGAGGCGTTTCCCCTCCTCATCGCAACCCTTCTCTCGCAAAACACCTCCGATAAAAACTCGTCCCGAGCCTTTCAAAAGCTTCGATCGCACTACGATGTAACGCCTCACGTCCTTGCCCACCTCCAGCCCAGTGACCTCAAACCCCACATTGAAGTCGCTGGCTTGTACGAGATCCGGAGTAGACGCATAATCGCCCTATCAAAAACGGTTATCGAACGGTTTGGAGGGGACTTGGATGCGATTCTCCGACGCCCAACGGATGAGGCGAGGCAGGTACTCATGGGCTTGAAGGGGGTTGGACCCAAGACAGCGGACATCCTCCTCGCGTTCAGGGGTAACCGACCCATCATGCCGGTGGACACAAACATCTTTCGGGTATCAGGGAGAATCGGCTTGGTCGCAGGAAGACATTATGAGCGAACGAGAGGGGCTTTGGAAGAGGTGATTCCAGAAAAGAAGTTGGGTGAAATGCATTTCACCCTCATCCAGCTCGGTCGGGATATCTGTAAACCGCGGCGACCTCTTTGTCCGCTCTGCCCCATCGCGAGTCTGTGTGCCTATCCCGACAAAACACGAGAGTAGCCACCGGTCGTCCACATGTCGTCCCCTTCTACCTATCTCTCCACGAGTTACGTACAGTTTACGATGTCGTTCGTTGGGTTACTACTTGAAGACGTGGAGTTCCTCGTCGTAGCGGCGGTCAAGCATCTGGCTTGGCGGGAGCCGCTTGAACTGTTTTGTGGTGAGGTGCCGCGTGAAACGGGCGTTGAGGTGTTCCGGTCTCAGTGGGCTGTACAGCCATTCGAAGGACGCGTTTACGAAGAGGGGCCGTAATGGGATTACGTGGCGTGTGGCTTTGTAGCTGAAGACCTGTCCGCTCAAGGCTACATTGATAACTTCGTCCTTTGAGATCGTGGGCACCATGAGTAGGGAACACCCATCTTCCGAAGCAAGATGGCTGAGGGCATCGCTTTCAGTCTCGTAGTGGATGGAGTAGCCTGCCGCACGAAGCGTATGTTCTATCTCCTGAATGGCGTCATAGATGCACTTGATATCGTCATGGGTCCCCCGGATTGCGAAACAGGTTGAATTAAATGCAAGGAACGCCGTCGCTTCGCGTTTTTCAACCAGACCACGGGCGTCCATTAAACACATCTCTTCGAGGTGGAATCCCAGGTCCTCGATGGCGCTAGTCATCCTTTCAATGTCCAATCGAGGAGTAACTACTCGATGCCAGCAGCCGATGACCACGTTGGGGTTGTTGTAGTCCACGAGGCAGATGGGGATGAAGCGACAGCCCAGCTCGCGGGCAGCAGCCAGCCTATGTGTTCCATCAAGCACAACACGGTTCTGCCGATCGACGATAATCGGGTGTTTGAGACATTGATCCGAGGTCAGAGCTGTAACAAGTCTGTGGAGATGACTCTCCAAAATCTGCTCGTGAAAAAGCAAGGCGTCTACTTCTTCAAGGGTGATCTCAAGAGTGATGCGGGGATGAAGAATAGTGAACCCCATCTTAAACCCGGACCTTCAATGACGGTAACGCAGCTCTTGTCATGAGTACACGACAGTGACGCTCACTACACCTTCTTGAGTGGCGGCATTTAAATCTACGCTAACCGCGTGAGCCCCCCCATATAGGGCTGTAACGCAAGAGGGATGAGGACGGACCCGTCTTTTTGCTGGTATTGTTCGAGAATCGCCACCAGGGTTCGGCTGGTCGCAATAGCCGTGTTGTTTATGGTGTGGACGAAGCCCGCTGGTGTCTGCCCCTCCTTCACCCGATACCGCACATTCAGTCGCCTCGCCTGATAATCCGTACAATTCGAGTTGGAGCCCGCCTCTCGGTATTCCCCATCCGCCATCCACACCTCGATGTCATACTTCTTGGCGGCGATCGAGCCGATGTCGCCGGTACACACGTTGACGACTCGGAAGCAGAGGCCCAGGCTTCGGTAGAGCGCCTCAGAGTTATCCTCCAACTCCTCGTGAAAGGTCCACGAGTCCTCAGGCAGACAAAAGATGAATTGCTCCACTTTATTGAATTGATGTGTGCGGAAGAGTCCCCGCGTGTACTTGCCGTGGGCGCCGACCTCCTTGCGGAAATTGGTGCTGACGCCAACGAATTTTATGGGTAACTCACTTTGATTGATCACCTCATCCATGTAGAAGGCTGCCATGGGGTGTTCACTCGTCGCAATGAGGTACAGGTCTTCGTCCTCGATCTTGTACAATTGATCGCCGAAGAAGTCCAGATCGGTTACGCCGAGGTATGGTTTTCTCCGCATCATGTACGGTGGCTCTATCAGTAGGTACCCTCGCTCCATCAAAAAATCCATGGTATAGGTCAACAAGGCGTAGTCCAACCGGGCTAGTCCCCCCTTCAGATAAACGAAGCCGTGGCCCGCGGTCTTCGCCCCTCGCTCCGTGTCAATCATATCCAAGTCCAACCCGATGGCCAGATGATTTTTGGCCTCGAATTCAAAGGCCGGCGGTTCACCCACCACCTTCACCACCACATTGTCACGGTCATCCTCTCCAAAGGGAACGGACTCATGTAACAGATTGGGAAGGGTTAACAACGCGTCCCTCGTTTGGCCCGCGTATGCTGCCACCTCGCGTTCCAACCCTTCAATTTTTTCCGATAATGCCCGCACAAACTGGATCCGTGCCTCAGCTTCTTTCTTCTCCTTCTTCAGACGTGCAATTTCGGGTGTTAACACGTTTTTCTCGTGTCGGAACTCGTTTAATCTTGTCAGAGACTGTCGCCAGAGGGTATCGTGTTCCACCAACTCATCAAGCAGTTGGAGGTATCGAGGGTCCCTCCTCTTCTTCAAATTGTCTCGAACGAGTTCCGGATTCTCTCGAAGCAGTTTGATGTCAAGCATTGAAAATCCCTCGTCCCAACACTCAAACACTACAACGAGTATCTTTTCTTATAAACGTTCTAACGGGCGCCGTCGATGCCTCACATCGGACGAAGCGGTCATGGTAAGTCAGGTCGAAGGAAGGAGACCGATACGTTCTTGTTTCAGTAGCAACTGCTTTAACGTGGAGGTACTTTCCGAAAAAGGGGGTTGCCAGGGACTCCCGTTGAGGAGGCATATTTTTTGAAGTTGTTTACAGTTGGTCCTGTTGCCTGCTATCCCGAAGTCTTAGAGGAAATGGGGCGACAAATGTTCAGTCACCGAAGTGACGATTACAAACGACTGCATCGGGAAACTGTAGCCCTGCTACAACAGTTATTGGAGACAGAAAGTCAGGTCTTCCTGTTTTCCAGCACCGGCACAGGCTTTATGGAAGGCGCGGTCAGAAACTGCGTCGACGCCAAAATGCTGTGCTGCGTCAATGGAAGCTTCGGCAAGCGATTCGCGGATGTAGCCGCGTCAAACGGAAAGACGGTGGAGATGCTTACCGCTCCACTCGGAGAACCCATCCATGCTGATCTCCTGGATGACCGGTTGTTGAGAAGTCGAGACGTCGACGCGGTCGCCATAACCCACAACGAAACCAGCATGGGCGTGATAAACCCGTTGCAGAAACTTGCCGATGTAGTGAAGAAGCATGGTAAGCTCCTGTTGGTTGACGCCGTCAGCTCCATGGGGGGCACCGAGATAAAGGTTGACCAGTGGGGACTGGATGTGTGTTTCGCGAGCTCCCAAAAATGCTTTGGCGTTCCCCCCGGGCTGGGTATGGGGAGCGTAAGTGAAGCGGCTTTGAAACGATCAGCAGCAGCCACCAACAAAGGTTGGTACTTTGACTTCACGCGGTGGGAACGCTATCAACGGATGGAGGGTACCCCCATGACCTCGGTGATACCCCAAATAGCCGGTCTACATCGAATTTTAACGTTGATCGAGGGCTGGGGTGGGAAGGAAAGGTACTTTGAGACGTACCGCGAGCGGAATAACAGAATCCGGGCAGGGATACAGGAGTCCGGGTTGACCTTATTCCCGAAGAAGGGGTACGAAAGCCCAACCGTTACGTGTGTAAACGCGCCTCGAAGCGTGGATGGCATCGAGATCTACGAAAACATGCGGGATCGGGGATTTGAACTCGCCAAAGGCTACGGCGAAGTGCAACATAAGACCTTCAGAATCGGGAACATGGGCCACATCGAATTTGACGACATAGCCTTAATGCTGGCTGCCCTAGGCGCGAGCTTAGCTGAACTTGATAGGCCCTGAGGAGGAGATGTTTTGAAACCGAAAATGAAGGCCCTCGTCTGCGACCCCATCCACCAAGATGGGATTGAACGCCTGAAGCTGGCGGGATTCACAGTCGACGTTAAACCCAGTATTTCAGACGAAGAATTGAAGAACCTCGTGTCCACCTACGACGTCCTCGTCGTGAGAAGCCGCACCAAGATCACTGCAGAGGTGATTGGTAAAGGTCGACGCCTAAAGGCGGTTGGTCGGGCGGGCGTGGGATTAGAGAACATCGACGTCGACGCGGCGAAGAAGAGAAACATCGCCGTGTTTAATTCTCCTGAAGCTCCCGCTGAAGCCGTAGCGGAATTAACGATCGGCCTGCTAATTTCCATAGTGCGGCGCCTTCCCTTCGCCGACCGTACGATGAAGGAGGGGCAGTGGACGAAGAAGCAGTTAATGGGTTGGCAGCTGGAAGGCAAAACCCTGGGAATGCTGGGTCTGGGAAACATCGGGAAAAGGGTAGCCAAGATTGCTAAAGCTCTCGGAATGAAGATCCTGATCACCAAACGTACCCCCCCTGACCCAGAGCTCCTGTCTGAACTTGTGGGGGAGTATGTTCCTCTGAGGGAACTGCTCATGCGAAGCGACGTCGTTACAATACACGTTCCCTTAACCCATCAAACGCGACACATGATTGGAAGAGAAGAACTTGGCCTGATGAAGGACGGATCCTACATGATTAACACGGCGAGAGGGCCCGTTGTCGATGAAAAAGCCTTGGCGGACGCCCTTCGATCGGGAAAACTTGCGGGTGCCGCATTAGACGTGTATGCAGTTGAACCACCTCAAGATTTGGAGTTGGTCACACTGCGAAACGTTGTCTGTACACCCCACATTGGCGGGCAGACAGAGGAGAGCCAGCGGGGTGCCGCGACAATCATAGCGGATAAAATAATCGCTCATCTGAAGAAGGCCTAACTGTTGAGAGGAAACGGTTAAGAGCGTTAATTCAGGCCCTTCTGAACCCGCGTATACTTAGAGACAGGCTGTAGACGATAACTAGTTAGGCAGAGACATCTGTTTGCCTCAGGTTTCCCTTCTCATGCTTGGGCGTATGGCGATATGTTTCCTCATCGAACTGCAGTTTTTTTCGGGATGAAGAAACATCTCTTCGAAGAGGTTTCCTAAGTTAGTTACGTTGAATGTCCCTGCGTCAACATCACGCGATGTCGGGTTAGATAGTCTTGGGGGTCGAAGGGGAACAGTCTGATGACCCTCAGTTTTTCGGGAAAGGAGATTTTGAGGAGGGGGTTGAGGAAGAGAACGCCCATCTCTCCGTCCTCTAAGGTTTGATCAACAATATCAACCACGTGTCTGCCGATCTCATCCACGCTCTCGTCATACATCTCTCGAACCACTTGGCTTGGGGAGGTTCCTGCCATTTCTCGCCACGCTTCTGCCTCGGCAGCGTGGATGGGATTCACTGCCGCCTGTACCTTGACGCCTGTTGTAACTAGACCTGCAACTATCGTCGATGCTCCGACTTTAGATGCTTCTTCCTTGTGGGTGTCAGAATCTGTGTAGACCCAGCGGATCTTACTAGCTATGACCCTCAATCGATCGGAAACGTACTTCCAAAACTCGTCACGCGTTGAATCGAAGTCGTCTGGAATCCTCATCACAAGCTTCTGGAACTCGTCCCGAGTGAACATCCTGGGAACATACACGAGGGTTTTCACGACATCACACCCTCACCGGATAGAGAGCGTCTCTTTACCGCCGGTTTTCAAAGGTCTTGCTGCGGCTGCTTATTGAAGCCCGTTCTTAGAGTTTAGACCCGCATTTAATGCAGAATTTGCTGCTGGACTCGTTTTGAAAGCCGCATCCAGAGCAGAGACCGGGTGTTGCGGATGGAGATGGTGTTGTTGGAGGACTTGCTGGAGGGGATTCTTCCGGTGTTGGGGGCGGTGCAGGTGTTTCGAAAGTTTCAGCTGCCACCGCTAAGAGGATGACGTCTCCCACGACTTTGACGTTCTTGCTGTTCACCGTAATCTCTTTATCGGCCTCGGCTTTTATGATGAGAGAGAAATCTCTGGCTACCAAATCGAAGGACAGGTCCTTTACAGTGCCCATGTTCATGGCTTTGGAGTCAATAACCTGTTTGCCAATAATTTTTTCTCGGGTAAGATACTGTTTCTCCAAGGTAACCTCACGCATATTTAAGTGATGGCGAGTAGTATTTAATGTTTTATCGAATGGGACTGTTGAAAAGGAAATGTTGAATCGCAAGGAAATCATTGAGAAAATTCTGGCGCTGAGGTCAGACCTGACCGCCGACGACCTTCAAAGGATTATTCGGACGAAGATTGAGGGGGCTGGCCGTCTGTTGACTGAGGAAGGTGCGACCTTCATGGTAGCCAACGAGTTCGGAATCGACCTGTCTAACGGTAATGTAGTGGGAACGGGGATGAAGGTCAAGGACCTCATCATCGGCGCCAACGACGCAACGATCGTCGGCGTCGTCAACGCGGTGTCCCCTCCCAAATCCTTTGTGAGGCGGGATGGCGTGGAGGGGCAGGTAGCCCGACTCGTGGTTTCAGACGACACGGGAAGCGTGAGAGTGGTTCTGTGGAACGAAAAGACGGACGTTATTAGTCAAGGCAAAGTTGCCACAAACCAGACGGTGAGAATCTCCCACGGTTACGTTCGAGCAGGATTAACGGGTGACCCTGAGCTGAACGTCGGTCGTCGGGGCACCGTCGTCGTCTTATCCTCTGCCCCGGCTTTCGAACGGGAGACGCCCCAGAGCTCCTTGAAGAAGATCCGTGATCTAGCGGAGGGTGACTACTTCGTCAACTTCGTCGGCGTCGTAAAGGGACTGTCTCAAGTTTCGTCCTTCCGGAGAGCGAATGGCATGGAGGGGCAGGTGATGCGGGTGCGTCTGGCTGACGCCACGGGTCGGGTGAGGGCGGTGCTCTGGGATGACCAAGTTGACTCCGTGAAGGAGACTCGGCGCGGTGACGTTTTGGAGATTGTGGGTGGACAGGTCAGGCGGGGTCTCGGCAACGTCTTGGAGGTGCATGTGGGGCGGCTTGGCCAAGTCAAACTTTTGAAGGACTCCGAGCTGTCGGAGTATTCCTTACCGACGTTGACGAAAATCAGTGGTTTGAAACTTGGAATGAATGACGTTGATGTCCTGGGGCGGATTATGGACGTGGGTCAGATACGAGAGTTTGAACGGCGTTCCGGAGGTGTGGGGCGTGTGGGCAGCCTGTACGTGATGGATGAAACGGGCTCCACGAGGCTCACCCTTTGGGATGCCAAGGCTGACGTGTTAGATGAGGTATCTCCCGACGACGTGGTGTTGGTGGAGGGGGGGTACACCCGCGAGGGATTAGGCGGCGTCGTTGAGCTTAACCTCGGAAGCATGGGCGTATTGACCGTCAATCCTGAGCGGGAGGAAGTACAGAGTCTCCCCCACTTTTCGTCCAATGCGATGGCCATCGGCGACTTAAACGTGGGAATGAGAAGCATCACCGTTGAGGGAGACATCGTGGAAGACCCTGCCGTCAGGGACGTGACGACGCGTGACGGCGCAGAAATACGGGTGGCGTCCCTGCGAATACGCGATGAAAGTGGCGAAATCGGTGTTACCCTCTGGCGAGACCTTGCGGACAGGATTGACGGATTGGGGGCGGGAACTAGGCTTCGCATCAAGAACACTTACGTAAAGATGGGGTTCTTCGGAGACCTCGAATTGTCCTCAGGGAGGACGACCGAGCTCGAGTTGTTAAGTGAGAGCGAAGGGACACCCGAGAGAGGAGGTCCCCTCATCAACGATTTAGCGACAGAGAAGATTCAGGCGGTGCAAGTGGAGGAGAGCACTGAAGTACAGGGAAGAATCATGGAGGTAAACGCGAATTCTAAGGTGTACCCTTCGTGCCCAAACTGCATGAAGAGGGTTCGAGAAGAGGAAAGGGGATGGATGTGCGAAAGCTGTGGCGAAATACCGCAGCAGGTGCCCCGTCTGATCGTTGAAGTCATCGTGGAGGACGACTCGGGAAGCATAAATAGCGTGTTCAGCGGGGCCGTAGCTGAGAAGCTTCTTAACATGAGCAGCGATACTGCTTGGAACCTTGCTCTTCAAGCAGGAAGCGAGGTCGCACCCGTTGATGACGCACGCGACCGAATCGTCGGAGCCAATGTGCAGCTTACAGGACGAGTTGTAAGAAGCCGCAGAGACGGCAACTTACGTCTGCACGTGGAACAACTTACCGTACTATAGACCTTCCGCTAACTAGCGACTTTTTCCTAGAGAGAGTAGATAATTAAAATGTGACGAGCTAGCTAATACCGTGTACTCTCTGCGATTCGTAATTATATAGGTAGTTTAGCTTTCTCGGAATTCACATTTTTTACCGCGAGTGCTGTCCGTCTGAGGCACTCCACTGCAGAGGAGTAGGTGGGAAAGCTTTGAAATCCGCACTCGGGTCCAGCATAGAGAACTCGGCTTTCACCAAATCGTTCGACGATTTTCTTCAGGCGCATAGTCATGGTTTCAACGCTTTCCAGAAAGTCCATGGGGCTCCGTTGTTCTTTTCGGATAGCGGTCCACGTTTCGCCGACCTGCGTGTTGAGAGTGGCCTCATCCGTTCTCTCGGTTTTGTGGATGGCGTTTCTGATGAGTGTGTCGAACCTGGTGGCGGCGATGCTGGCTTTGAGAAATTTGTCCTCCTCCTCTAGAAGCATTCGTGTGCGTTTGGCAGTGTATAGAGCGTCGTCTACGTGGGATTCGACGACATCTAGAGATTTTATCTGCCAGTACAGTTGATTTGACGTATTGTGTAGGTGCATGCATGACTGAACGTCCTTCGACTTGGCTGTGTGACAGATCTGTTCCCACGCCCGCAGCAATTCGTCTCTTCCCTCGGAACCCTGATCGAGTAAGGGGTCATCTAAGAAGCCGAAGACCGGTTCGTCCACGGCAACAAGCACCACCCCCCCAAATCGGCTTTTAAAGAGGTTGCTCTCAAGGATCTGCGAAACCGCAGTACCCAGATGTGAAAAGAGCTGACTTCCTTTCCGAGCGAAGAGGCTGGAAAGGGTGTACGGCCCGGTGACACATAGTTTGATTTCTATGGGTACGCCAGCCTCCTCGCGGATCTCCCTCATTTTTTCTTTGAGAACGCTGACTTCAGGGATCAGAAGAGCGTCCCGGCGAATGACTGGACGGCCACTCACCACATACCCTTGCCCGGTTTTTTCGATGCCTGTGATGGCGTTCAAGAACATCTCGTTCATCCCCCGGAACTGGGGGTAATTCGGGATGTCTATGCCCACCCTAACCTTGTCAAGGAACCCCGCTTTCACGCTGCTCTCAAAGTACAGTTTATCACTGGCATATTTTACTGGATTGAGGGCTTCCATGAAGGGCGTTATCTTAGCTCCTCTTAGAAATGTATCCCAATCTCCGGTGAAAGGGAGACTTCCCACATCATAGGTTCGAATCATTACCAACACCCTGCACCAAAGCTGCTACAGAGTCCTCTGTTGTAGAGGTAGATGAGTCAAAAATAAAAATATGGTGGCTTCAAGGAGAACTCTCCTTTAAAGCCTTTAGCAGGACAGGGGGTGTCGCTTGACGCTTTCAGTCTTTGAGTAGCGTAGGCTGTCAACCTGGAATCCCAAGCGTCACTGAGGCTCCCGATTCCTTTGAGGGGAACCTCCTCTCTCAACACGTTTCGTTATGTGTGGCCGGCTCGTTTGAGTATGATCTCCCATTCCTTGTCGACGTGTTTCTGGATGCGTTCGATGATCTCAGGTCGCTCCGGTCTGAATAGGTGTCTGAACCGTCCCTGCACCTTTAGATAATCGATGACGGGCTTCTTTCGCTCCGGTCGTTTGACGTAGAGCATGCTGGGTGCACTCACCTTGTACTCGCCATTTTCGCATTCCCAGAGGGGGAAGAAACAGGTTTGGACTGCCAGTCTAGCCAGCTCCACGCTCTCGTTTGACGGGGTTCTCCAGCCCCTTGGACAGGGGGCAATAGCGTGGATGAATGCAGGTCCGTCGACTGCTAATCCCTTCTTCACCTTTGTGATCAGATCCTGATAGTAAGCTGGGGAAACGGTGGCAACGTAGGGCGCGTTGTGCTCGACCATGATGCGGGCTATTGGTTTCTTCCACTCCTGCTTGCCCGGAATGGCTTTACCCACCTGCGACGTCGTGGTCCACGCGCCATGGGGGGTTCCTCCGCTTCGCTGGATTCCCGTATTCATGTAGGCCTCATTATCATAGAGCACATGGAGGTAGTCATGTCCTCGTTCAAAGGCACCGCTGAGCGCTTGAAACCCTATGTCGAAGGTCCCGCCATCGCCTGTGAAGGCTATGACATGAGGTTTTTCCTTCAATTCCCCACGCTTTTCGTACGCCTTCAACATGGCTGCTATCCCACTGGCGTTTGCTGCAGCGTTCTCGAAGGCCGTGTGGATCCACGGCGTCTTCCAAGCAGTGTAGGGATAAATGCTGGTCGCGACTTCCAAGCAACCCGTCGAGTTGGTGATGATGGGCTTTCCATCTACGGCCTTCAGAACCTGCCGTACGACGATCGGCGCTGCACACCCCGAGCACAGACTGTGTCCAGAAGCGAGTAGCTCCTCCTTTTTAGATAGTTCTTTCAAGTTAACTGCCATTTTACCTCACCCCAACGAATTTGAACGTTTGCTTAACTTGCCCCGTCTTTACAACGTGTTCAAGGTCGTCATAGACTTCCTTGATCAGGGTTGAATGCATGTCCCGTCCTCCTAACCCATAGATGTAGCCCACTACGCACGGACGGTCATCGTACTCGTATAGGATGGATCGAACCTCGTTAAACAGAGGTCCACCGACTGCACCGTAGCCGCCGCTTCGATCGAGCACCCCAAGGGCCTTCACCCCTTTCACCGCATCGATTATTTCGGGAGCGGGGAAAGGTCGGAAGGACCTTATCTTCACGAGACCTGCACGCACGCCCTTCTCACGTAACTCGTTCACGACAGTTCTCGTCGTGCCGGCCGTTGATCCGAGGCAGATCAAGGCAATCTCAGCGTCTTCCATCCGGTGGGTCTGAATCAGTCCGTCGCCGACTTTTCTGCCAGTCAATCGCGCAAATTCGTCATTCATCTTCACGATGACGTCCTTCGCGTTCTTCATCGCTTCTTCTTGCTGTCTCTTATGTTCAAAGTAATAGTCGAATAAGGCTAGGGGCCCCATGGTTAACGGATTCTCCACATCAAGCTTGTAGGGCACTACTTTACCCATGACGTTGATGAGGGGAAGCCTCCGTCGACCGACAAACTCTTTCACCACTTCATCGGGAAGCAAAGCCAAATCCTGAAGCGTGTGACTGACTACGAATCCATCCAAAAGCACCATGCATGGCAACTGAACACTTGGGTCTTCGCCGATTCTGAAAGCCTGAATCATGTTGTCGTATACTTCCTGAGGATTCTCCGAAAAAAGCTGTATCCATGACGAATCACGCTCACCCATGCTGTCACTGTGATCCACATGAATGTTGATCGGACCGCTCAACGCCCGGTTACAGACGGCCATCACTATCGGCAGTCGATGGCTTGCAGCTACATAATTCACCTCATGCATTAAGGCCAGTCCCGCTGATGCGGTGGCCGTAAAGATTCGTCCGCCAGCAGCGGCTCCTCCGATGCACGCCGACATGGCACTGTGTTCACTCTCCACGGTCACGAATTCGGTGTCCACCTCGCCGTTCGCTACGTACTCCGAAAACTTCTCCACTATAATGGTTTGAGGTGTGATGGGGTATGCCGCGACTAGGTCCACGTTACACTGTTTAAGCGCGTACGCCACAGCTTCGTCTCCATTCAGTCCATCAATCTTCTGTTTTACACTCATTTCTCTTTCACTCCTTCATCATCGCTATTGCGTCGAATGGGCACTCCTTCTCACAGATGCCGCAGCCTTTGCAGTAGTCATACTTTATGGATATTTTCTCGCCGTCCCAGAGGATGGCGGCGTCGGGACAGAAGATCCAGCAGAAAAGGCATTCTTTACACTTCTCGTTGTCAACAACCGGCTTCACCTCACCTCGCCAATCACCTGTTTTCAATTCTTCGGAGGGCTTCCAACTCACCCCACCCATGGGGATGTCCTTCCAACCCGGCTTTGCATTCGGACTACTCATCCCTTTGTCACCTCATCGTAGGCTCTTTTGATTAAACTCGCGTTAACCTCTCCCACCTTCCCCGTAAACCGATTCTTCACCGCCGTTATAAGGCTTTCAAGTTTCACTATCCCTGTGGCTTTAACGGTGGCACCGAGCATCGCGGTGTTCGGGATGTTCCTTCCAATCAACTCAACGGAAAGGTCTGTTGCGGGGATCGTCCAAATATCTCGGCCAACGATGTTGTTGTCCGTCCGTACCTGGCTTGGAGTCCCTCGCTCGTTAACAACTAAGACGCCTTCCTCTGGCAGTCCGTCCAATACGTTAACCGCTTTCACCAGCGTTGGATCTAAGACAACGACGATTTCTGGCTCGTATATACTGGAATGGACATCGATGGGCTCATCGCTTATCCGTGTATATGCTCTCACAGGTGCTCCCATTCGTTCAGGTGTGAATTCCGGGAAGGATTGAACGTGTTTTCCTTCAAGAAGAGCGGAACGAGCCAGCAAAATGCTCGCTGTCCACGCTCCCTGACCACCTCTTCCATGAAATCTTATTTCAATCATACGTAATTCATCTCCAAGCGAAGACTTGGGTATTCTAGTTTACGTCTTATTATAAACCTTTTCGATTCTGTCTCGCCGAAAACGATTGGTCGCTGTCGCAATCACCTCTGAAGTCGACCACATTACGAGGTTTATGCTACTTGATAATAGGTTTTAGAGTTTCCGCGTTTTGAAAACCATTCTCATGCACAACGTAAATGGGTTAAACATACTCACGTGTGAGAATGCAGTTCCCCTCGGGATAAGACCTGCCGATATAACTAAGAATGACCTTATTCCTTACCCGGAGTCTAGCGCGCGCGGCGTCGCAGGTTTTGGGCATGCCCACGGTAGGATGCCGAGACTTCGCGTGTGTGTTTTCAGGGTTAATTGGATTCGACCCATTGAAACTTGCGTTGAAGAGTTTTACTATAACAGAGCCTCCAGTCGTACTTCACCTTTTTTGACCACGCGTAGTAGACCCTTGGATCGATGTAGCTTTTGAGGGACGTGTTTAAGTTGTATTCCTTGGTCGTCTTCTTCAAGTCTATTCTGGTTGTTAGCTTCTTTATTCGCTCCTCGGCTTTCTCCAATCGCTTAATCTTGGTCTCCTTCTTGCGTGTCTTCTTCGCCCGAATCTCTCGTTTCTTCGCCTTGAGGGCTTTCAGGCGGGTCTCCATTTTTATGAGGGAGTTCTGCCAGTTCTTTGGGGTTTTCTTCTTATGGTTACACGTCTTCGCCGCCTCTAAATTAGCCTTTTTCGCTACGTACTTCTTCGCGAAGTCTGGGTCGTCTGGAGAAAGCTTGGACGCCTTCAAAGATTCATCGACTACTTTTGTGGCATGATAGGTCCTGAAAACCTTCGCAGTCAATCCCGGCATGGCCTCGTCGAGGAAGCTGCTTACGTTGTCGGATCGTACGCCTTTAAAGATGGAGGACTCCACGGCTTCGGAGAACATCCTTATGTTTTGGACTACGGGTTCTGGAAGTCGGGTTTCAAGGTGCCAGTGAACGGCGTCCTTGCCGAGGAAGTCTAACGTCGTCACGCCCTTCGCGTCAATAACGATGTGTTCCGGCTTCAAAGTGGTGGCCCCAACGGTGTCCGCTTCATCGGTATCCTTTTCATCGCCGACACGAAGCTTTAAAGCATCTATCAAGTAGCAGACTGTGGCTATTTTCCTTCTGATGGGGTCTGGAGAACTGAGGTTTCGCGCGATATGCCTTCGTACCGTTCTAACTCGTCTTTTCAGCTTCTGTGCGCGATCGAATTTCTCGATTTCCCGTTTCTGCTTTACGCTGAAGGAATCTGAGAGCCAAACGTACTTCGTCTTTCCCTGGAGATGGTCCTTCCATTTGGCGATCCACATGGAGTCGGGTTGCCAATCATGTCCCTTCCAGCCGCCTTCGGGCAGGGGCGCGTCTGGTGAAAGATTCAGGATCACGTCTTTACTTTGGGGGCCTTGCTTCCATTTACCGCGTAGAGGGTGTCTCCCACGCCCCATGAATATGGAGGAGGGCTCTGCTGTGTAATTTGATACTTCAATCCTTTCACCGTCCACAGTCGCATACCCATAGATCTCCTTAAGGGCTTCCCGCTTCTCCTTTCGAAGCCTCGCCTGCGTCTTCCGTTCTTCTTTAGTCAGAGCTTCTTTACGCCTTTTTTCGGATTCACAGTATTCTTGGATCTCTGAAAAATCGAAGTCCTTGGGAGAATTATTTTCTTTGATGTTTAGAGATTGGCTGAAGTCTTTGAAAAAGTTCTTGACGAACGTCGAGTCTTCTACGTATTCGGTGCCAAGCTTTTTCACCCACGCCAGAGCCATCTCTTCTTGCTTCGGCGTCAACTTGATTGTCCGCGTCTTGAAGGCTATTTGGAATCCTCTTACCTCGTACTTCGGTATCAGGATGCCCTTGTGGGTTAATTGCTTCACGAAGCGTTTCCCTCAATTCGTCGATGACCATGTGTTTTTTAAGGTAAAATGTGGGATG
This sequence comes from Candidatus Bathyarchaeota archaeon, assembly GCA_026015035.1. Classification (GTDB taxonomy): domain Archaea; phylum Thermoproteota; class Bathyarchaeia; order RBG-16-48-13; genus DAOVBJ01. The sequence goes on from JAOZHB010000061.1 coordinate 20,627, forward strand.
GCCCCTTATTCGATTTGTATACGAAGGTTAACTTCTCAAATAAAAACGTGTTCACTTTAAAAATGCTGTAAGGTTTTTCTGATGAGTCTCTTCAACTAACTTAGAGACCTTCACGCCTATTCTTCGAATCTTTACCTCATCTTTTTGAAGTAGATCTTCCAGAAGTCGTTGGGAACGTGTTTTCATGACGTTGATGGCGTTTGTTGGGGCTTCCAAAGTTGTTGACTTCGTGCGGAGTTTAAGATTCGCCATCACCGCAATCACACTAATACTCTTGAAGCAGAGATCCTTCTGTAAGACTGAGGTGTGCACGTCCTCGCAGAGACGATGTACCTCCACTAGAATCGTCGTTAAGTCCTTAGTGTCTTCCCTGAGGGTCGTTATTCTACTAACTTGCTTTACACGCTTTCCTTCTCGGACGGGTGTTTCATCTACACCCTTCGATGCTTTGTAGAAGTATGTTCCGCTGGCTTTCCCGAAGAAACTTCTTAACTCTTCGACTTGGTATTTCGCCAAGTCTCCCACGGTCTTAATCCCCTTCTCAAGCATTCTTTTCTCAGTTTTTTTCCCCACACCGGGGAGCGTACCGACTGGCAGAGGGGACAGGAAGTCTTTAACCTCCTTCGGCTTTACAACCACTAAGCCATCTGGCTTTCTCTGACCTGCAGCAATTTTCGCCACCAGCTTATTCGGTCCCACGCCTACGGAGCAAGTGAGACCTTCCTTAACCCGAATGACCTCGCGCATTTCTTTAGCCAGCGCTTCACCCTGGCTGAAGTCTCCATTCACCCGTTGAGTTACGTCGAGGAAGGCTTCATCAATACTCACTTGCTCAAATTTATCAGCATATCCCTGGAGGATACGCATGACGTTGTCGGAGACTTGTTGATAGAATTTTTTTCGAATAGGGATGAAAAAGGCTTCTTCGTTCTTCAGTCGTTTCTTCGCCCACGTAATGGGCATCCCTGCTTTCACGTCATATTTCCTCGCGACGTAGTTCGCGGTACTCACCACCCCGCTGTCTCCACCGCGGGCGGAATAGACGCAGACGACCACTGGTTTACTGCGAAGGGAAGGATCTTCCCTCTCCTCGCATTGGGCGAAGAAGTAGTCCAAGTCAAGATGGAGGATTACCCTTTTTCCTTTCAACGCCCTTCGCAAACCCATACAACCCTAGGGGGATATTTCCTTTTTGGTGAGTGAAAGTCTTTATTTCAGTGTTCTCCACCCGACAGAAATAAAAAAATCTTTACGAAAAGACTTAACTATCCTCAAAACATTTCTCTAAAGAATGTGAGTACCCGAGCATTAAACAGAGAACTGTGTAGAAGTTGAGGACGTCACGAATCAAGAAAGCCCTGCCATACATGGTTACCCTGAGTATTTTACAATTGATAGTCTCAACGGCATTCTACATGATCGCTGCGCAGGTTTTAGCCAAACCGGATCTCGGCCTCGTCTCCACCCTCACATTTCTGAACATGATCTTCACCACCATAGCGCCTTTAGCCCTACCGATCGCCGGAACCAAATATATTTCCGAATTCATCGGCAAGAATGAACGAGTAGTGGCGGCGAACGTAGCTAAAACGGTGATCCGACTTGTTTCAATCCTCTCGTTTACCTTCCTAATCGGCTTCAGTGGACTTTCATATGTGCTGGTATCGGTCTTCCAATGGCCTCAAGAAGCTCTGCTCTACGTTATAATAACCTTCATCGCATCCTTTCTTGCCGCCCTCCGTCTCAGCTATATGGGTTTAATGCAGGGCTTACAACTCTTCGATAGATACGCAGTTACCAACGTGTTTGCGTTGATTCTCTCCCGTTTAACTGGATTGATCTTAATTCTGTTAAATTTTGGTTTAACGGGCTTCGCTATCGGAATGCTGTTCGGAGAAGCCTTAGGGTTAGTTCTCTCCATCTTCAATTTTCACGGATCCCTGCCGAAAGCGGAGAAACCCTATGAATCCAAGGCCTTACTCACCTTCAGTCTTCCCCTGTTAGTCATGAATGTCGTCACCGCGTTTTCTGACTGGATTGACCGAGCCCTCTTTCTGGCCATATCTCATGACTTGGAGGCCTTAGGCGTATACGAATTAGTGATCCGGGGCGCAAGTTCCCTCGGAGTAATATGGGCCATCATAGACGTGATCATTCTCCCCGTGTTCTCAGAAACCTATGGCAATAAGGGGAAGGACGAGTTGATACGACCGTTAAAACGCGCCCTCCGCTACTTGGTTTTCATGTATTTTCCCGCAGCCCTAGGCCTAGCCACCATTTCCCGGACGGTGATGGCCTTACTCTTCGGCGGAGAATACGTGGTAGGCAGCATACCCCTCGCAATCCTATCGATTTTTTCAATAGTCAGGGCCTTCACCATAATCATGGGATCGACCTTGAAGTCCATTGGAGAAACGAAAGTCTTTGTGAAAGCCTCAGTGATTTCCTTAATCGCCGACGGCGTCGTCGTGGTGCTCTGCACCCCCTTCTTCAACCTGTATGGAGCGGTGGCCGGACGAGTGTGCGCCACCCTCGTGGTCTTCATCTACGTCTTTTACGAGTTAAAGCGGAATATCAAAATCGAACTCGATTTACAAAGCTTGTGGAAGGGCGCTCTGGCCTCCGTAACCCTCATCGTACCCCTCCGCCTCTTTGAAAGGCTGGTTTCTGCCAACTTTATCGACAGCCCCGTCATCACCGTCGGCATTGAAATCCTCTTAGGCCTCGTGTGCTACGTTTCCGCGCTGTTTTTGTTGAAGGCGCTCAATAAAGACGACTTCCGATTATTGAAACAGTTAATGCCCAGATCCCTTACAAAAATCATAACGGCCTTTGAACGACTACTCATCCGCTAGGGCATAAGTGCACTGGTCTCTGTCTGTGAAGAGTGTACTCGATTAGCGGGTTGAAAGGGGAAAGCTAGCTAGCTCCTCTAGACGACGAGGACGTAATTCTTTAATAATGAACTCTGCCTTTTACCTGAAACAAAGGGATGCATCCACATAAGGGAAAAGTGTAGAAAGATCTTCTTTGTTGAGGGGAATGGGAAATGGCGAGACTTAACCAAGTAAACTCCGTTGATTTAGACTTGGACTGGACCTGTCCATGCGGTGAAGAAAACGATTTTACTCGCATCATCACGACTGATGACTTCATCGAATGCTTAGAATGTGGACGGCGATTCCACGTGAAAGTAACAGTCACCGTTGAAGATGTTGAGTGATTTCGAACGATAGTCATGTTGTAAAGGCTTGACTGCCTGCTCGAGTAATACGTTTTTAATGTCTATGGTCTTGTCTTGTTAAAATATTTTTAAATGAGATACTAGCTAGGTTTCCACCAGGTCTTTTACCCGAACTGTATGTGGAGTAATGTGTAATCTTGACTGAATATGCGAATGGTCAACTGCAGAAGCTAGCTAGCTCCTGAAGAGAGATAGAACGCTTTCAATCATCGATCAACATTCACTGAGACATCGTCGCATGAATAAGCAGGGCTAATCATAACGATAATTGGGCTCCCTTGACATGAAGGTGTGCTCAGCTTCGTCGCTTGATCCCGAACGGATTCTCCACTGCTAGCTGGCTTTTTCAGCAAAGAGGTGGCTGGAAAGGAAGTTGTAACGAAGAAAACAATGTGAGAAAGTTTAACAGTGTCTTCTGGGGGTAGTAGAAACGATATCGTCAGGATGAGGGGGAAGATCATTGAAGTGCCCGAAATGTAATTATCCGAAAGCAAAATACGTGGATAAAAAGTTTGAAGAGGTAAAAGAGACGCGGGAGCATCGCTCCAGGACGGGAGCTTCGTTTACGACAACCGTAACAAAAAGGAGAACTGTCTACAAAAGAGGCGTTTGCCCAAAGTGTAAACACACGTGGGAAGCGTAGTTCTCAGTAATGAATTCGTGGAAGCTGACCCTCCACATTATCTCTTGAGCCGTAACGAAGATCGGGAAACTCGCTGCAAAGGAAGACGTTGAATAGCTAGCTAGTTCACAGTCGATTCATTGACTTACACGACGTGTCTTTGATTTCTTCCCGCGTCTCTCCTTCTTCGCGTTACATTAATTCGGGGAATCTTGTCTTTGTGCTTCTGAGTCACCGCGACGTCGTACTCTACAAAGTCACGGACAATTTTCACGAGGCTTTCCTCTATCTCTCTAAGCTCGTCTTCTGTAAACCTGGACATAAGGCGTAGGCTGCCAATCCAGCTCCTCCAACCGTGGACACTTCTGTCCAAGGCGTTGAGAGCGAGAATCATGGAGCTGATTATCTCCAATCTGTCCCTTTCCTTCTTGGTGGAGAGCTTCTCTATAGTTTTCAAGAGGTTTTCACTCTGACCAATCCATCTCTCAGTCAATTTAATCGGATACGTATAGTGAACGGTGTTTTACTAAGCTTGCGGTTGAGAACTGGGTGCCAAAGACACTATTTATCCTAGCTAGCATGCAATTCTTTCCCTGAAAAAGGAGTCAAGACAGGACATTTACTATAATGCCTTCATACTTAGCTTCACGCTAACATAAATACAAGCCAGAGACATAATACGTTGATTTGAGATGGGGGAAGAACAGTCGGATGGGGAAGAACCTTCAGTAGAAGAGTTCTATTTACGCAATTGGATTATGGATGAAGAACAACTGTTTCACTTAATATTCTTTCTCATGTACATCGTCCCCATAATAATCCTTTCAGCCATAATGGTATATTGGAGATAACGCTAGTCACCTCATGGAGTTCTCTAAAAAGAGACGCTTGATGGCGCGTAGGTTGCCTTTTTCATGAATTTATTTGATCGTTCAATACTGTAATCGATGCGGTATCGGTGACCGAAATTGGGCTTTGCCGTCAGGATGTCTTGTACTTCCTCCATGTGAAAACAAGTATAGCTGAAATGATAAGCCAGAAGCCATAATCAAACAGTAAACTCAAAGACTGAATTGACCAGATGTCGACTGAGCCCGCAATAGAAACCGTTTGATGGAACAGCCACGGAAGAGGAAATCCAAACGTAAGGAGGACAAGATCTGGTACAGATTGAGGTTCGTTCCGAAGTAGGGAAGCTAATGTTAACAATAAGCCAAATGCGAATGAATACAGCATCATTCTTCTTTTGCTCATAGAACATGTACACGCTTCTTTATTCTTTGATGTTAGATGTCGGGTCTAATCTGCATATAATATCTCATCGTATAACGTCTTCATTTGTGTTGACTCCTGAATACTTCAACCACGTAACGATACAGCTGGCTGATTTCTACTCATTATTCCCCCACTGACTCTTACATATACCTACGGGATTGGGTTGATTTATTCCTTCGGAAGATATATATTCCTGCAATAACCCACAGGAAAATTGACAGCCCTATCAAGGCCTGAGTTTTAACTAAATACTGGTAGATAAATGAGTCAACTTCGTTGGTTTGAGTGATAATCTCAAGCAACCCCGGAACTTTGGGCCAAGGAAACAATGAACCGCTGGGCCCACTTGTCCAGGAAATAATTGTAGAGACAGGATCTTCATGCAGGTGTCTATCAGCCAGACCATGAACAGTTATCGTGTAGACTGTGAAGACCGTTGAAACGAGAAATAGGCCAATTGCCTTTTTACTGAATTCCATATCGTCGCCCCTTATCTACCTCAACAATATATCGGGCAACGGGGCTGATAATGCTATGTTTTAGAACGCGTTGTTCTTAAAATAGAACACAATAGAAAGATCCAAATGACAGAACCTAGGATTCACTCGTTACTATTCTGTTTATTCGTTCTGAAGAACAATCGGTATATCTTCAGTGGTTAATAAAAATTTGTTTTACGTGGTTATTCGACAATGAGAGACTCGTCGAAACGTTTAAGAGAAATAATGCTATTAGTTGGGAAGGTCTTTGAACGGTATCCCAGAATTTCGAGAAAGTGGAACTGGGCTTTCAAAGCTGAATATGCTTAAGAAAAAGTTGGAGACTGACGACATTGGTCAAGGGAACGCCATCCTTTGGAAAACACCATAAAACGCGAGCGATACGCTGTAGGCGATGTGGACGAAGATCTTACCATATACGACATAAAGCGTGTTCAGCCTGCGGCTTCGGAAAGAGCGAGAAGATACGGAGCTATTCTTGGCAAACAAAAAAAATTAACCGGACGACACGCATTCATTAAGGAGAAATGTGTGTTCGAGAAGAGCGTGAGGGGAATTCCAGCGTTGGATTGTCCTCCCACGTTATCCACCTTAAAATGACACGCTGACACACGCAGAATAGCACTAGATGCTCTCCAGTTAACCAAGTAGATAATTAATCAGAAATATTGTGTACGATCTTTCACGTTAACATCTTGGACACAATGATCTCTCGAATTATAGAATGATAAATAAAAGATTGGGTTGTTGCTGCTTCGACCTTAGAAGAAAGGTTTAGATTCGGATCTCTTCAGGGGGCACTTGAATCTCTGTCGTGGGGTATATAGCAACTGTAGGTGTACCTGAATGTGTTTGCTGAAGCTCTTCTAACACGTTGTCCCACTCTTTTAGCCACATCATCTCGTTTGGCGCTCCGATCACAAGCAATGGTTCCTTCACCGGATACTGGGAGTACACGATTAGCTTTCCGATTTTTGGATACCGCTTTCCTCTAAACAGTCTGCCGCCGATCTTTTGTCCAAATTTTCCATAGAGGTAGTGGGTACATTGTCCGTCAGGGGCATTGGCGATCAGGACAACGGTTCCGTTTTTTCGAACCGTTTTCTGTGCAAGCCACATGGCTAGACCCGCCTCATTGGACTTGGCGTACGTATTCGCGACCACGATGTCCACATCTTTGGGGGGGTGCGTGGCATACACCTTCGTGGCTCTCTTCGTCCCTGCGCGAAACGCTTTGGAGACGTCTCCGACGAAGAGGCCTGCCGTTTGGCATCGGCCATTCAAAATCGCGTCAATCTTGATATCCAGTCCAGACAGCTTGGCGGCTTCTTCAGCATCAAGTTGAGGGACGTTTCCTGCTAACTTGCCCCAGCCAGCTGATGGACGGGGTTGGGCTTCTGTCGCTGTCTGACTTCCTTCAGCAAGAAACCTGGGGCGTATAAAATGATTGTAGCGTACTGTATCGAAACCTGCTATTCCCGGTAGGATGATTTTGGGTCCACCGCCGAAGCCGGTGATCGGGTGTGGAACGATGCATCCAATAGCTATCCGCAAGTCGCACTCCATAAATTCGCTATTAACATGGACTGGCGTCCCTCTACTTGTATCGCCCACGTGGGTCAAGTACCCAAAGGGGTTATGATTGTAGACAGGGAACTGCTCAACCACCTCTTCTCCCAGCTTCTTGATAAAGTCAGCTCGATCTGCGGCGCCATGCATGCCAAGAGCCATAATGAAGCGTATATGGTCGTTGGATATGCCGTTATCGTTCAGCTCTTTGAGGAGAAACGGTATAATCTGGTAGGCCCGGGTTGGTCGCGTCATATCGTCTACAACTATCACGGCCTCTTTGCGTGTTTTAGCCAGTTCACCGACAGTCCTTGAGCCGATAGGGCTTGAGAGCGCTGTTTTGATTCCCCTGTCATCCAACGGTGAGAGGCTATCTCCGTCCATGGGATACGTTTTAACATTCCACTTCGACGGAAATCGAAGACGAAGCGATGTATCACCATACCATAAAAGTGTTGGCATTGAAACTTCAATCATACTCATAACTCCTTACCTATTGTAAGCTAGCTATCATATTTCCTTATATCATTTCTTATGTTTGTACACCTATATCATTATCAGAAATAACTTTATTTGGTTTTGGGGCAAAAATAATCCAGTTTATCAAAATAGGGTTGCGTTCGGCTAAAGTTCCTCAAAAGCGATTTATCGCTGAAAAATGTTCTGTGCGCGAATCTACGTTTGTTTATATGTGCTTATTGGCTTTGTCAAGGTGTGAAGTAGGGAGGTCACCCATAGCCTGCGACGTTAGTTCGTTAGCAATATAAGTTTTCCTTTTTCGAGTGGGAAAAACTATGTGACGTCCTTGACGTCTGGTTCTCAGCCTAAATGCTGCTGCCTTCTGTTGTGACGGTGTGTTCTACCTCGAAGGGTCTCAGCTTGTTTAGGATGACGTGAAGCATCGTCCACGTGGCGAAATAGGCCACAAAGGCGTGGGGGGTCGTCCATCCTCCAGCGTAGTACATGACGCCTCTCTGAATGAGGCTCCATTCAGCTGCGGCTCCTCCCGCTCCAAAGAATAGTAAGTTGAGTAGGATGAGAGAGTACCGTAGGGATGGATTCGATTGGTTTCGATACTTCGATATGAAGGAGGTGTGTGCAGATAGGACGTATAGTGCCCAAGCGGTTCCGCCGAAGAAACAGGTAAGCATCACTTCGATGGGCACGGCTAAAATAAAAAGGGAGCTGCCAGTGGTGCCCCAATAATCAAAAACGAGGGTGCCTACATTCTCAAAGACAAAGTCGAAGACCATTAAAAACGTTCCAAGGAGTAAGGCGGCTTTCAGATTCTTCGGAGTGCTCTTTCGATACTCAAACAGGAACAATACCACTGAAATCGACGGAATGATCCACCAGTTGAAGGGCATTGAAGAAGGGATTAGAAAGACGCCTAGTCCAAAAAAGAAGATAACGAACTCGAAGACATAGTCATAGATTGAGCGTTCGGTATTCATTGATTTATTCATCTCGTACCCGGGTAAACATTTTATACCACCATCAACAGAGGAGCGATTTATAGGTTTCTATCAAGAAAGCTGAAATATAGTTTGTTCCGTCGTAGAGCGGGGAGGAGACACTCACCGCAGCTTGATAGATCTGGCGTAAATAGTGTGGTGAAATAATCCGCTTTGCTGGGGAGAGGGGGGACACCTTACCTGGTGGCTGATTATGATTACCTGATTGAAGAGGTGAGGTGATCGAGGTGAAAGACGCGTATCGGCGTCTTGGGAGATGTACATTACGACATTAGCATTTCTTTGCGAAGCTAGCTAGCTCTACTTTTTATTTCCGTGTGAAGTTATCTCGGACAATAATCTATTGAGTGTACTTGACATACCGTTCCCTGGACTCTTTTCCCTCTTAACCGTTGATTAGGCATTCAGTCTTACGGGTTACAGCTAAACCGCTCATTTGTCTAACATTCAAGGTAGGGAACGTCAATGAGATGGGGAATGTAGTGCTGAGGACGATGGTAGTACTCGTTTTTTTCGCCTAGCAGTTCCCCGTGATCTGACGTGACCACGATTTTACCTTGTAAGCGGTTTATAAGTTTGGCCACATGCTTTAGCACGATCCTCACATTTGCCTCGTAGGCTCTTCGTAATCCTTTTCGTCCTACTAATCGTAAAGCGTCGTTCATAGGTAGTGATGGTAAGGGTCCGAAAAGTCTGCCAATTTTCCAAACCGCTCTGTTTACTAATGCACCCTTAAAAAAACGTGATTCGCCGGACAGGATCTTCCAGAAGTGTCTGATAACGCGGTTCCGTAACAAGAACACCCCGGAACGGAGTTTATCTGGTGATAGAACGGCTTCGGGAGCATGATTGGCGAGGGAAATGTACGGGGCATGCGGCTGCAGGTAGTGGATGATCAACCTCTTGTCGGGATACGCAAGCGTTGCGGTGATGGTGGCTGCATTCACCTCCTCGGGAGGAACAGTTCCTACGGTCTCATTCCATCCGAAGTCCCACACATCAACAATTTTGTGAAAATGGTCTCTGGCATCAAACCCTACCACGTCTACACCCCTCGAATTAACGTAGGGATTTGCAGAAACATAGACGACGTCGTTGTATCGACTCGTAAACGTCTTTTTCAACCATTCTGACGTAGCTGAGGCAGGAGATCGGGCTTTTCGCAGCGTACCCCGCAGGTAGTTCCCGTAGACTTTTTGAAAATAGTCGTATCGACAGGCATCTAAGATGATGAGGTAATCCCACTTCTCCTCCATTAGATTCGTTGCACCTTTTCCCTCTATCACATAGTCCCGCACATGCATCACGACAGTCTGAAGAATACCGAGGTTCATAATAAGCTTTAATAATTATCCTTGTAATCAAGACGTGTAACCCTACTCAATAGCGGAGTCCTCTGTCGACGCGTTACAGATCTGGTGAAAGTGTTGGATCGACATACATCGTTCGGAAATACACAGGCAAAGAAGGCCAGAGTGCTCTTCAGAGAGTTTTACGTTCTTCTGAAGAATTGTCGCTTTCACCTCATCGCTCCCTACATCAATGGGTTCGTTGTACTGTTTGGTTTTCTCAGCGCATCGGAGATGAGCGAGTTCCTCTCCATTAACACCGCCTTGGTGTTCCTGTTTTCAATCCTGCACACGGGAGCCATTTACTCGTTGAATAACGTGTATGATGTGGAATCCGATGCGAAGCAATTGACCGCCAGTGAAGACTTCGCTCGTTGGAACCTTTCCGCGAAGAATCAAGTAGCTTTAGGAAACGTTTCCAAAGGAAAGGCCTCTCTCTTTTCCCTCGGCCTATTCTGTTTATCGACACTGTATTTCTATTTTGCTGGCGGACTCTGGGCCGCCTTTTTCGCGATGATCATATTCATCGTCGGATGGGCGTATTCAGCACCTCCACTCAAACTAAAGAACCGATTTCTGTTAGATTTGGTTATCCATGGCCTTTTCTGGGGGAGTTTCCTCTTTCTCATGGGCTCCTCTATGAAGCGCATTGGTTCCTTACACTCAGTCATGCCCCACTTGATCCTCATCTTCTTCGCGTCCATTCTCTGGGAGTTACACAATTACTTTGAGGATTATCATGCAGATAAGGAGACGGGCAGCCGTACCTTCGTAGTGAGACTCGGACTGAGGCGGTCCTTTTACGTATACCTGCTTCTGGTCGGCGGAGCCATCGCTTACTCTCTCTTTCTCATACCCATAATGTGGTCAACGACTGCATTTCTCGGCGCAATGATCCTGTATCTGGTCAGCGGACTGAAGACTGCCAAGGAAAACGCTTTGAAAACCATGTTTCTACCTCGAAAACACTTCTACGTGGCGAACATCTTTTTACTTCTCTGGATCGCAACGTCCCTCTACTTTCGATAAGCGACCTTCGAATTGACGCTCTAGAGGTTTCCTAAAAAACCTTCAACTCAAATGGTAAGTCGTCGCTTTTCAGGTTAGTGGTTTATCAATTTTTGTCTCGCAGCGTCCAGTTGTTTGATGTTGTTGATGGTTAACCAGTCTCCGTCCAACTCCGTTGAGTAGAGTACATTGTCGTGCGCCATTCTCTGCAGAGCAGTATCTTCAAAGTTACCTTTTTGCGGAAAATATTTTCTCACTCCTTCTTTCGTGAAGGCGTAGTGGCCTGAGCATATCTTGTAATCGAGCCACGGCTTTTGCTTAAACCCTTGAACTCTGTCGCTTGACACCTCCACAATTCCGAAGGGAAATTGGGCGCGCGTGAGAAGTATGCTTCCTTGAGCGTCTTGATTTTTCTGGAAGGTTTCCAAGAGGAGGGAGGGGGCATAGGTTTTGGAGAGGATGATGTCGTCGACGTTCATCACGTAAACGGATGAAGAGTCCACGTGTTCTATGGCTAGTTTTATGGCTCCGCCCGTTCCAAGTCGCTCCTCTTCAATGGAACACGTGACTCTGTCCAAGAGGGATACTTCTTTCGCTCTCAGGCTTGTATAGGTTTCGCGGTCTATGGCGAGGATAACGCGGTTTATCCCCGAGTTGAAGAGCCATTTCACCTGATATTCAAGCAGGGTAACGCCGGGCAGTACTTCTGCAAAAGCCTTGCTGAAGGGTAAGTAGGGCTTCATCCTCTTAGCCGCTCCTCCGCAGAGGACGATGCTCTCCACCAACTCTTCGCCGTTCATGTTTATTCCGTCCTCTCGAAATACGTGAATAATTCTTTTATGGGTTTCTCCTGTACTATAGGCCGTGAACTTTTATTTAAGTACGTGCTGATGTCCTCGTTTGTATTGAATGCCACTCCCTCTCCTTCTATTTGGCCCCACATCGTACGTACGATCATTTCTGGGAGGGCGTGACGAGTACTGCTTGTTGTTTTTTGCGGATTTTCTCAAGCTCCGTCTTGAGTGAACGATGTGGTAACGGTTTTACCCCTCCAAGACTGAGTAGTCGGTTGAAGATAGACTTAAGAGTTTTACGCTGGCGTATACCATCTTGAAAGTAGTCAGCCACCGATCCAATCGGTAACGAGTTTTGGACCATTATTCGGGGGGGTTTGCGGAGGTAATGACGGTGTTCTTTTCAGCTGAAGCAATCGCTAGCTCTGCAAGGGTTAGCGCCTTTAGGCCGTCCATGCCTGTGACTGAAGGCGTACGATCTTTGACGACGCTTTCAACGAAATCTCTTAACTCCCGCATTAATGGTTCCTCCCATTTAGAACTGACATCGCGAAGGCCGTACACGTCTTCAACGGAAATCTTCTGAGTCAAATAGTCGAGGGTGACAATGGCGTTCTCGCACGTCACGGTTAGGGTTCGCTTCTTTTGAGGTGTCAACCAATTTGCCTCAATAAATCCAGTCTGAATCCCGTGAAACCCCAACATAATTTGAGCGTAATCCTCATATCGGTGGCCCAAACTCCCCATTCTCGCGTAAAGGCTCAGGGGCTCCTGCTCAAAAATAAACCGCATGATGTCTAAATCATGGATTGCTGTGTCTTTGACGACACCCACGTCTCCAATCCTCTCCGGCCACCGTCCCACTCTTCTGGCAAACGCCAGAACGACCTCTCCGAAGACGCCGCTCTCAATGAGACTCTTAACCCTTTGGACGCCAGGATTGAATCTTTCGATGAAGCCGACCATCAGTTTTACCCCCTTCTCTTCAGCCTTTGCCAGAAGCCTCTCAGCCTCCTCGGAGGTGCTGACCATGGGCTTCTCGACGAAGACATGTCTCCCTCGTTCAATGGCTTCGAATGCGATCTCGAAGTGGGTTGTTGTGGGTGTGCAGATGGTGACTGCTTCCACTGCCCCCCTCTCCAATAGATCCTTGAAACGAGAGTAATATGCTATGTCATATCGTTCACCCAGACTTTTTGCCCTCGCCTCCTCTCGGTCGCATACAGCCACCAACTCCGCTGTTTCTAATTCCGAGAAGACCCTCAGGTGATTCTTCCCCCACGACCCCGCTCCTATGACTCCAACCTTTAATCTTTTCAACGCATCTCACCCAACACCATATATCGAGTAATCTACTCGTATTCTCATAAAAGGATTCCACAAGTCTTGGAACCGCGTCAATCATCTCCTTCAATCCACCGAGGGAAATTTGACGAGGGACGCTCACCCCAATACTGTCTTGTCTGAATGTACTTTATCTTGGCCTCCAGTAAGTCCCTGTAAAAGGTCTCTTCATCGTAATGCATTTTAGCTAGAATACGCGCCGCGGTTTGAGGTCCAATTCCATGCACTTGTAAGGCGATGACGCCCTTCTTCCCGTAGGAGAGAATTACGTCCGCTCTCCTTCTCACGTCGGCTAAAGCCTTCTGCTCCCTTTCGTCAAGGGGGAGTTTTTCAAGTCTTTTTTTAACGCACTCCTTGGCATATTGATTGGGGCGAGGGAAGGACGCTAAGAGGTGGGATCCGCATCTAGCACAGCTAGGCTTCTCTGCCAGTTCCCCAATTTTTGCCTCCCCACTCCACACGCCACAGGAAAGACAGAACAACTCGATGGTGGAACGCTCAATCGCCATCTTCATCCGCTCCATGGAGCCCCTTTTCTCGGTTTCAGGCGCCATCATTTCCGGGGTTTCAGCGAACTTGTTGAGGATTCGATATGCGAAGGAAGTGGGTTCGTCCCTTGAGTTAAGTGTCCGAACTTCGATCGATCCGTTTTGGATCTTGTCTAACACCTCTTTTAGGTGGAGGAGATCCATCTTTTTCGTCGAGGCCTCTCGCAGCGTCTCCGTGTAGATGGGAGTCTTCCGAAACCGGTGGGGTAGCTCCAACAGCTTCTCGTCGCCCATAAAGATCCCCCTCGGTAATGCTCCAAACCGCTGGGCGACGAACTTCATGTAGTATGCAAAGGGGAAGGCGTCTTCCACGTACCTCTCAACGATCGCTTCTGCTGTCGCTGGGGTGGTTGACTGCAGTATCTCAGCAATCTCTCGGAGGTCCTCCGGGGAAACGGTGTTCGAAAATTCTATGAGGATGCGGTAGCCATCGTTCCACCACCTGCTCAGCACCCCCTTCTCTGAGAACACTTCGTCAAAGACGTAGCCGAAGGTTCTGTTCACAGCCTCTCCAAAGCACCCGTGAATGACTGCAAAGTGGCTGTACCCCTCGACTAGAAGGAGTGCATCGCTGGGAATCGGCACCCCCAACTCCACGTGATCCCATATCTCCTCAACCACCTTTCTGACGGCGTGTCTTTCCACGGGATACTCCTTGACTAAGACCTCAACCACATCCTTGACCCTTAAGCTCTCGAGAAGGAATGCGATCCGCCGTCTCAAGGCCCCCACATCACTCGCTACATTGAATGGCATGGGCAGAATCTCGCCGTCCCACCCGGGAATAGCGGCCAGAGGGTCTTCCACAAGTGTGACGTAGACCACTCCTTCTTCCGCAATCTGCATAATCTTCCAGACGAGACCTCTGCAAATGAAGTTAAAGCCCACTCGAGCCTTGGTGAGGACGAATTCCTCTCCGAGGATGCCCACCCTTCGATTCGTCGCAACGTCGATTATGATATACCTCTTCTCATCTGGGATCGTGGAGAGGTTTTCATAGTAGTATAAACGCGTCCTCGTCCTCCTAGTTAATATGTTGCCTTCCCTGCGTGCAACGCCAAGTTCCACTACAAACTCTGCAACCTCCATGAATTCTTCCCAGGCGAGATCGCGATAGGGATACGCCTGTCGAATAATCCGGTGTGCTTCCTCCAAAGCGATCTGATCGAAGTCCATGACTAGTCCTGCTAGTTGATGGGCTAAAACGTCCAGAACCTTCTCGGGAATTCTCGTTGCCTCAAGTCGGCCGGCCTTCGCTCCCAGGACAATCGTTAACGCCTCTAGCGAGTCATCTGTAAACGCCGTTAGGACGACGCCTTCGGACGTGCGGTCAACCCGGTGACCCGACCGTCCAACCCGCTGCACCAGGGGGGTCACCTGCCTCGGAGACAGATACTGCACTACCAAGTCAATGGAGCCGATATCGATGCCCAGCTCAAGGGTTGACGTGCACACGATTCCACGGATCATTCCTTCTTTAAACGCGTCCTCAACGCGATGCCGCTCCTCTCTCGAGAGGGAACCGTGGTGCACCTCGATGTTCGAGTCCAACAGGTGTAGTCTCATGCCGAGCATCTCTGCGTGCTGTCGACTGTTCACAAAAATTAAAGTCGAATCCCGATGGTCGGCCAACTCCTTCATCCGTAGGATCCGGGCAGCCACTTCGGGGGACGTGTACAATCTTTGTGCGAAGTCATAGTCTTCTTCGCCTGGAACGGGGCGTTCCACAAAGTAGCGGCACTCTTTAGGCGTCTTGGTTTGGATCAATGTTATTTGACGACCGGTTCCAACGAGGAAAGCCCCGACTTTCTCGGGGGATTCAACTGTCGCAGATATACCAATGCGTTGATACTCGACTTCTGTGAGTGCACTAAGCCGTTCAAGAGCGACGCTCAATTGCACTCCTCTTCGATTCTCTGCAAGTTCATGAATCTCGTCAATTATGACCACCTTTACGTTCTTGAGGTGGCTTCGCATTCTCTTTCCCGGGAGGATTGCTTGCAGGGTTTCAGGCGTCGTAATCAAGAGGTCGGGTGGCTTGAGGGCTTGTTTCCGCCTCTCTGACCTCGTTGTGTCTCCGTGGCGTACCTCGATTCTTAAGCCGAGTCGCGTCCCCCACACCATCAGCCTTTTAAGCATGTCTCGGTTTAACGCTCGCAGGGGCGTGATGTATAGCAGGGATATGCCTTCCATGGGACGATGTGCGAGGAAGCTGTTGAAAACGGGGAGGATGCATGCCTCAGTCTTGCCATAGCCGGTTGGAGCGACTAGGAGGACGTTCTCGCCTCGGCTGATGGGTCCTATGGCCATTACTTGAGGGTCGGTGGCTCTCGTGAACCCGAGTTCCCTGAGTACTTTTTGAAGGGGGGCCCTCAGCAAGTTGAACGGGTCGTCTTCACGGGCCGATGAAGGGGACTGCCCAGTCTCGATTTTACCCATCGCTACGATAGATGATGCTGTATCGCGATATTTATGTTACGAGTCAAAGTTATGCGGAGTACTGTCCTATATGTGGTTCGTGAAGGAGCGACGACATTTTGAGGTGAGTAGTGGTGAACAGTGGTTTTGGACCTCCGTCAGCTCCGTCGTTCAGAGTTCGATCTCGTTCTAGGTAAACATGAGTGCTGTGAAGGCGAAGACTGTGAACACTGCAGTTATCAGGGTGATGACTAGTACTGCTTGGTGCTCGGTCATGGGTTTACGGCTTAAGATCAGTGTTCTCAGGCTTCTCGTCTTTTCAGCGTATAGGTGGCCCGAATCGTCCATCATGGTATTCGCTCTATCGCGGAGAAGGTAGTTGGAATAGAGGATGAGCGCGGAATTGAATACGTAGGGCGCTAGGGCAATCAGGAGAAAGAGTTTCAGATTCATGAGGATGGAGTAAACTGCCAACGTCAACCCAATGGAAAAGGTTCCAACATTTCCGATAAAGGCCTTTCCCGTATAACTCAGATAACCTAAGAAGACGAGACACAGCATGGGCACTATGGTGAGTGTAATGTTGTTAGAAGCGATGGACAGGCCAGCCAAGACGATGAGGCCTGGCAAGGATTCTAAGCCGTTCAAGCCGCCTAACTGATTATATGAGTTGGTGACTACAGTGACCAGGATTGGAACGAGAAGGAGGAAGAAGAGGCTGCCGAGGTCAATCACACCAACTAGCAGGAGCTCTATGGTGGTTCTATCTGAAGGCTTCAGAACCATATAGGGCAGAGCGGTGAAGATGGGTAGAAAGGCCTTGTACCGCCACCGAAGATTGATCATGTCATCGATGAGTCCCATAGTGCTGCCGAAGAGGACGGACGTGGCGAGGGCGAGGGCATCCTCGGCCATGACGCCAACGAAGGAGAGGACGTACCAGTAACACACACTGATGATGGCGTAGAAGATTCCGTAACAATTGGGCACAAGAGGCTTGCCGCGCTTGTGGTAGTCTATGGCCTTTGGAAAGGGCATTGCAGTGACTCCTCCTCTTGGATGAAGCAATATGAATATAGGGGCGCATTATATACATTATTGTGACTCACCCTCTGATTGATGACGAGCATGCTTCTCTCCCCCCCCGATTTGGCCAAGTACCCCTTCACGAAGGAGTCCCGGGACTACATTAAAGGCCTAGACTTGAAGGTTGACGAGTTAGTTAACCCCGATTACGGGGAGGTCTTGAATCGAGCGGAGCAGCGCGTTGAAGAAGCCCTTCTAGGCGGAGAGGTGAAGTGGAGGGGTGAACGCTACTACGAAATCGAAGCCCTCTCCTACCCCATTGCGATAATGCTTGTGGCGTCCATTGATGATGACTTCTTAGGTCGACGATATGCCTTAGCAGAGGCGAAAAGGGCGTACAGCCTCTTCCGGAGAGAAAGAGATCCAGAAAGACTCCTTGAAATCGCCGGATCAGCCTTCGATTGGCGAGCCCAGGATCTCGCCTCAGACGCTAATCAGTCCTACGACTACACCCTCCACTTCGTCGATTACCTTCGAAATGCGTCAAGGATTCGCAGCGATCCGTGGAAACTCGTTAACCGCTTAATGATTAAGGGAATGGTCTTCTTGAAGAAGGACGAGTTTGCACGGTTGCTCAGCGAAGAAGTTCAAAAACACGTCCACGCGACGATTACGTCCAGCCCAAAAATCAACTTACCGCCTCTACTACTCCAGAGGATTACGCGCATATCCCAGATTCTTGGGGAACGCAGAGAGCAGATGCGGTGGGAAGAACTGCCCGAAAAAACAATGGTCGCTGCTTACCCACCCTGCATCAAGAGGCTGTATGACGCCCTTCTAGCAGGACGCCACCTTTCCCACGTCGGCCGTTTTTCCCTGACATCTTTTCTCTTAAATGTTGGGGTTGACACTGAGGAATTAATCCGAGTGTACACGTCCGTCTCCGACTTCGACGAGAGACTGACGCGATATCAGACCGAGCACATAGCCGGAAAGAAGGGGTCCGGGACAAAGTACCTCCCTCCAAACTGTGATACCCTTAAAACCCACGGCCTATGTCCTGGACCCGATGAGGTGTGCAGGACGATTCGACATCCACTGTCCTACTATCGTACGAAGGTTAGGTTAATTAGGAGGGGGCGCGCAGTTGCTGAACGTGCGTGAAACAGGAGTGAACTTTATCGAGAGAAAGTTCGCTGAATATTACGCGGACGCCTTTGAAACCGTTTCCCTGCCATCCTCTTTTACGCAACGTGAATTCGGCTTCATCCCCTTCACGGAGAAAATAATGATCCGTCACAAGGGCTTTACGGCGCCTGAAGAGTTCATGACCTTCATTACGTCCATAACCCCCGCGCACGCCTACTACTCAGCAGCCTACTATGAAGATCCCGAAGCACCCATGGCTAAGAAGGGATGGATTGGATCCGACCTCATCTTTGATATAGACTCCGACCACATTCCAACACCCTGCAAGGGTGAGCATGACTACTGGATATGTGAGGACTGTAGTACCGGTACGTCTCAGTCCTCACAGGGGAACTGTCCTCACTGTGGAAGCGGAAAACTACGGAAGGAGTTTTGGCTCTGCGAAACGTGCTTAGAACTGGCGAAAGCAGAAACTTTGAAGCTCCTGGACTTCCTCATAACCGACTTTGGCTTCCAGCAAAGGGAAATTAAAACCTATTTTTCAGGTCATCGAGGATACCACGTCCACGTGGACAGAGAAGGGGTTAAATCCCTTGATCAAGCAGCGAGGAAGGAGATCGTTGATTACCTCTTAGGAACAGGCTTGAACATCGAGTTCCATGGCCTGAAAAGAACCCATCGGACAGCGGAGTGGCGATCAATGGGGCCCACTCTCTCCGATTCCGGGTGGAAGGGGCGTATAGCCAAGGGTGTGTATGACTTCCTCCTTTCCGCTACACCCCAGCAACTGGAAGACCTCGAGGGATTAACCAAGACTGCTGCCAGAAGAGTGGTCAACAATCGGGACCGCATCTTGGCGGGTGGGGGGAACTCTGCCCCCTGGGGGGTCGTAAAAGGGGTAGGACCTAAAACGTGGGAGACACTGGCCATGAACGGTGTGAAGAAGCAGGCTTCAATGATCGACCCCGTTGTCACCATGGACATCCATCGGTTGATACGGGTTCCTCGGAGCCTCCACGGTAAAACAGGCTTAAAGGCGGTGCCCATTCCCATCAATTTCCTCGAAAAATTCAACCCTCTTACGGAGGCTGTCGCCTTTCCCGAGGGCCAATTAGACGTGTATGTGACGGAAGCCCCCGCATTTCGTTTGGGAAGCGGAGTCTTTGGGCCCTACCGACGTGAACGCGTGGAGCTGCCTATGGCAGCGGGAATATATTTGCTTTGTAAGAGGGCGGCTAAAGACGCTAGAAGACCTAGTTAATGGGAAACCTCACACCTCGGGTGAAAGAATGAAATGAGTTACGCTCTTCTTTATGAAGCGTGGAAGCGGGAAAAAGAGAGTCACGAGTTACAGCCCATAGACCGGGAGTTCTATTCGGATTTAAGTCAATACGTGAAGAGACAACGGGAAGAACTCCAAATGCTTGATGAAAAAACCTTGAAAGCTCGCCTCCTGTCCGAGGAACATGAGCGGGTGAAGAAGTTGTTATCTGATCTGATTCATTCCCGGTATAGAAAAATGTTTAATAGCGTCCTCGATGGAAAAACCAATCCCTCTGCCCTCTTAACGTCCGAAGAAGAAGTGAGCTACAGCGGAATCTCGTCAACGTGGAAACACATAGAAGATGTCTTGAAGGACGTCCTCAGAGGGAGAATCCCAGCCGTCAGAGGGGTAAAACCTGCGGAGAAGCCAAAAAGAATATTAGTGCGGTTCCTAAAAGCCATACCCGCGATAATAGGGCCGGATATGAAGGCGTATGGCCCCTTTAACGAGGAGGATGTGGCGTCTCTCCCCGCTGAAAACGCGGAAGTCCTACTAAAACGCGGAATAGCGATGGAGGTATTAACTCGATGAAGTATCCGAGACGACTGAGGACCTATTGCCCGAGATGTGTCAAACACACGGAGTTCACTGTATCCCAGTACAGAAAGGGGAAGGATCGAAGCCTCGCGGAGGGCAACCGGCGTATAGAGCGAAAACGGGAGGGATATGGCGGTCAACGCGTGGCGAGACAGAGGCGGACGTCCAAAACCACGAGGAAGCAGATCGTTATGATCCGCTGTACCGTCTGTGACTATCAGACCTCACGACTGGGAGTACGCCTCAGGCGGTTGGAAATAACCGCGTAGGAGAGGAAGAAGATTGTCAAAGTGGATGGATTTAATTCCTAGGCCAAGAAGTAAGTTTCTTCGGGTGAAATGCTTCGATTGCGGCAACGAGCAATCCGTGTTTTCCAACGTCGCCACTATCGTCAAATGCAACGTCTGCGACGCCGTTCTCGCCGAGCCAACAGGGGGACGATCACGCATTCGTGGAGAAATAATCAACATTTATGAGTGAGATGTGTTTCATGGCGATGGAAAAGACGGAAGAAAGTGAATGGTTTCTACCTGAGGCGGGTGAACTCGTAGTCGGCACGATTATTCGAATCATGCCCTACGGCGCCTACGCCACACTAGATGAGTATGACGGCGCCGAAGGCCTTTTACATATCTCCGAAATCTCATCCCGATGGGTGAAAAACATCAGGGACCACGTTAGAGAACGGCAGAAGGCGGTTCTGAAAGTTTTACGAGTCGACCGTGAAAAACGACACATCGACCTCTCTTTAAGACGGGTGAATGAACGGGAGAAGCGGGAGAAACTTCTTGCCTGGAAACGAGAGCTGCGGGGACGAAAACTGTTTGACATAGCGGTTGAAAAGCTCGGGGTTCCTGGCGAAGAGGCCTACAACCAGGTGGGACGCGTCCTAGAAGACCGTTTTGGCAGCCTCTACGATGGTTTTGAGAATGTAGTGATCCAGGGGAAGAAGCCGCTGCTCAAGGCGAAGATACCGTCTGATTGGATCAAGACCATAACAGAAATCGCTGAAGCCAACATCCGAATCCCCCTGATGAAAGTCAAAGGAACCATCGAATTGACCTGTACCGCGTCGAACGGCGTTACCGTGTTGAGGAACGCTTTCAAAAAGGCGAAAAAGGTCAGACGGCCAGAGAACGCCGACATAAAGATCTACGTCACTGGCGCCCCCAAGTATCGTGTTGAAGTCTCTGCGAAAAACTATAAGGAAGCTGAAAGACTGCTCGAAAAGGTCGTCAACACGGCGTTTGAAACGGTGAAAGCCGCTGGTGGAGACGGCAAGTTTACACGAGCTTCTGCAAGGCGTTAATAATGGCGAAATGGGTTCTCCGACGATGCGTGGGTTGTGGACGATACACCATGCACGTGGAACGATGCCCCCACTGCGGAGACGACGTGAAGTCCCCCCATCCCGCCAAGTACTCTCCCGACGACAAATACATCAAATACCGCCTTAAGGCGTCTTAAAAAAGTTACATGCTCTGCCTTAAAAAACGGAAATAAGGAGCCATCTCCAGCTAACTCCTCAGCTTTAGACGAAATCACAAGACTTCGACCAGTGCTGTTGGTTCCCATCAACCTTAAAATACCCAGCCGCCGTAAAATCCGTCTATCCCCCTTCACCACACGTTTTTCGCGGTACCGCAAGCTAGTTAGGAACATTATTTCTTTCAGCCTTTTCAGCTCTGGCGCAGTGACACTTTTAGGCTTGTAATCTCCTTTCGGCATTGAAAACCCTTCCCCACCATCCAATCTATGTCTACATATACATGGCTGTCTTATGCCGTAATCGAACAGCTACTCAAACACGAACATTCCAGGGAAAAGTATTAATCAATAAAATAAAAAAATGACAGGGATTACAGTTCTCACTGATGCGACGCTAAAGAAAGCAACTCACACATCAGCAACCATTCGTGTACGTTGCTCTTTGACGTTCATTGGAGGCAATGATACGTAGAGGTCAAACTAAGACTAAACGCGAGTCGTGTTGTTTGACAGGAAGTTCCATACGGCTTCTCTTACGACCTCTGAGATGGAGACGTATCTTCCTTCCGAAGTATCGACGTGTTGCTTGATCTGTTTGTAGAGACTCTCTGGAATTACCAAACTTCGATATCCTTTTCTAGGCATAGCCTTCCATGTACAATATAGTTATTTTTAAACCTTTCGATTCTATGTATTTATGTGTTAAACATGAGCACATTTACGGTACTCGAAGGTCGAAAACGCTCGTTCCCGTTCGTTCACAGCAACGATGGAGACATTTAGTTTCTCACTGGTTTCTCCTTGAGATTCTCTATTCAGATCACAGCTTTCCTCACAATCTTTTTTTAGCTTGACGTTCATCGAGAAAATAACGAAAACGTCACGTCGTCTGGCTAGCTACGTCACGGACGGGGGTTTGACTTAGCGCCTATTTTACGGTTCCTCTCTTCACATGCCTTCAAGACGACTCTGATTTAACTAGCTTTATCTCCTGAAGCATGCGAACCCTCGACTGCCCTTACCTCTCCTCTCAGAAGCCTTCTTTAACGTCTCGACCTTCGAAGCGATTCCTCATAATTTCAAATAAACGTTCACGATTTAGATGTCTGCCTAGTTTTTATGTCGGGATATACGCGTCCTCTTCGCTTCACTTTTTCTCCATGCTCTCTTCCTCTTAGCCTTAAAAAAGGTTCTCTGAACTTGTTGTTCGCTATTCCGGTATTGGTCTATTTTGCGATAGAAGGTGGGGTAACTAACTTCGTTTCCTTTCAGAGAATGCATAATGTTATTCAATTCATGTCTGATCGTTTCATCGGGGTTGTCAGCCCAAGCCTTGGAGTAAGCTAAGTAGGCTGCGTATAAATTGAAATCTGAGGAATCTTCGATCAAAATCTTTTCTGGTTGGTCCTTCGTTTCGACGTCGTTCATGATAACTTCTACAAGGGATATCTCCTAATTTAAGTATTCGTTTTCCTTGTTACACGATAATCGTCGATATGTTCACTTCCCGCTTCATTGGAGGGAACTTATTGATTGTACATTGGGGTCAGGTCATCAAGGTTACCTCGGTCAAGGGGGTAAAACAAGAGCATTCGTTTTGAGAGTTCATCCTTTTCTGTTGGATTGAAGTGAGGTGAGACGTCGATGTGTGATCGAAGAGGTGCTAGAGTTATCCCCAGCATAGATAACTCTGTTAAATGCTATAGCTATCGTGATTCCGCGGTAAGCCCCGTAGCGAGGGAGATAGTCACCTTTTTTCTAATCACTCATCCATAGCCTTTATTACGAGCCCGTTACATTATGGGTTGAAGTCACCCGTGGAGTACTAGCTTTTCCGGCAGATGATTACCGACGTTAAAGGTGGAACTGGACGGGGGGTTTAATGCCTTATGACAGAAGTGCCGAGAACAGAGATATATGACGGGCAGAGTAGGGGTCGCCCTCGAGGCAATTACCGACTCTTCAGAAACCCCCTCAAATCAATCGTGCTAATCGCTAAGAAACACGATATCGATCCGAATCTGTTGATAGACGCCTTTGTCGAAGCATGGCGAAATAAGGTCTCTCACTGCGGAAGTTTAACAATCAGCTGCAGAACGGTAAATCAGGACTCTGCTACCTTTCTCCTGACCAACAAGGAGACGGTGATATCCCAGTTCCCCATCAAACAGGAGGCTCTGAGAATTCCCGACGCCTTTAGACACTACATCCAATACGTTCCGACACCTGCCCCCTCATCGGAGAAGAGTAAGCCAAGACGAAAGAAGATCAACGAGTTAAAATCAGGAATGAAAGGCGTCGGAGTCACAGCAAAAATCGTGACGATCCCCCCGAGGAAGTTGGTTGACACGCGGTGGGGCGGGCAATCCTACGTTTCGAACGTCAGTATCACCGATGAGACGGGGTCGATACAGCTTAGCTTGTGGAATAATCAAATAGACAGCGTTCATGTTGGAGATGTGGTTGAAATAGAGAACGGTTACGTCGCTAGCTTCGCAGGCGAACCTCAATTGCGGCTGGGGAGAAAAGGCACCTTATCAACCATCAACGCTGAAGCATGATTATAGCACCGCAGGGCATAAACCTATACTTCCCCGCTTAATCTCAAAGCACGCCTTCTATTCGCTTTCCACAGGCTAACGCCGTTGCTAGCGGGCTAGCTAACTCTAGCTGGGATAAAAGCAACGTAACACTCTTGAATGCTGATTTTATACCCAAGACTTCAGTTCCAAATTAGTAGCAGACGCTTTCAAGATACCCCGTTTGTCCTGTCCCTACGTTAGCAACAACCTGTTTTCAGAGTGGTTAGGGTTGATGATAAAAAAAAAGGGATGCGATTTCAGGATCCCGTTTTTGATGCTTGTTGTCCACGCATACCCCAATTAGTCTTGGGGACGTCATGGATGATGATGGTCAGATGTTCGGGTGCAACCCCGATCTCTCCAAACGCTTTGGTTATGCTCTTAATCAGCTTTTCCTTCTGTTCCGCACTTCGGCCTTCCCACATGTTAACTTCAACTACGGGCACATACCTCACCTGACTTTAGTGAGAGGCGTCTGTGCTTATTTAATGTGCCTCCCGTTGATTCTTGGCTTCAATTCGGAAAATCAAGTCTTCTCTCCTCTTTTTAACACGACGAGGGGATTGTTTGCCATCAGCATTTGTGTAAAAAACAGAGAGCGGGGAAGCGGACAACTGTTTCTGACGCTTTTTCATCCGAAGATTTCTGTTTCTTCTCAGTCTTTTGCGTGGCAACCGCCTCTCACAGCAATCGGTTAAGCGTGGGCTCAGGAGTGTCACTGTTCATTGACGGCTTAATCGACGTTATGAATGTCATGACAACGGTATTGTGTGTGTGAAAGTAGGCAGAGGCAGAATGTTCCCGGGATCTGCGGTGGTACACGGTTAGAATCCAGGACAAGGCACGATAGTCAATGTAATCCGTTACAGGCTATGAGGCTTTGCTGCGCTGTTGGTTCTATCTGTGTGGGAGGTATTATCGGAGAAAACTTTATGTAGTATGAAGTATTATTCATATGAAGAGAATTTCAACTATGGGGTGGATTGATGAAGAGGGGGCTAACTGATCTCTGCTACGGCTTCTTCTCCACGCTGGCTAACCCAACTCGGCTTGCCATACTGGAGGCGCTTAGCAAATCAGACATGAGTGTGACCCAGCTCGCGAACGCCTTAGGCCAGGAGCAGAGCATGGTGTCCCATAATCTCCGACCGCTAGAACGATGCAAGTTCATCTACTTCGAGCGAAGGGGCAAGTTAAAAGTCTACAGCCTTAACCGTGACACCGTGGAAACACTTTTCCACGCCGTAGAGAATCATGCGCAGAACCACTGCCTCTTCGGAGGAACCTGCCCCTACTCCCATTAATCCACGTAAAAAGGAGGTATAACAAAAGTGTTTTGTAACCAATGTGAACAAACGGCACAGGGCATTGGCTGCAGCGTCCGGGGCGTATGTGGAAAGAGCCCCGAAGTCGCCGCGCTTCATGACCTGTTAATCCACTCGTTAAAAGGGCTCTCCCTGTATGGAGTCGAAGCCCGAAAATACGGTATACTCGATGAGGAGGTGAACCGGTTCACCGTCGAAGCCGCATTCGCCACCCTGACCAACGTAAACTTTGATCCGTCGCGATTTGTCAAGTTCACACGCCAATCCATCGAGATGAGGGACACCCTCAAAGCCAGGATCAAGGCAGCGGGCGGACGCATCGATTTCACGGAAGACGCGGCTACCTGGACCCCTGCCCTGACCTTGGACGCGATGATTAAGCAGGGGGAAAGCGTTGGGTTAAAAGCGGATGTAAGCGACAACCCCGATATCCAGTCCCTCCACCAGATCCTCCTCTTCGGCGTAAAGGGGGTCTCCGCGTACGCCGACCACGCCCTCCTCCTGGGACAGAAGGATGATAGCGTATTCGCTTTCATCCACGAAGCATTGGCAGCAACCTTGAACCCGGATCTCACGGTTAACGAACTCGTCGCCTTGGTCTTGGAATGCGGTAAAACCAATCTCCGCGCCATGGAGCTGCTTGACGCCGCCAATACAGGAGCCTACGGTCACCCCGTCCCGACCACAGTTCCACTGGGAGTGAAGAAGGGAAAGGCCATCCTCGTGTCGGGCCACGACCTCAAGGACTTGGAGGCGATCCTGAAGCAGACCGAGGGAAAAGGCATCTACGTGTACACCCACGGAGAGATGCTGCCCACCCACGGGTATCCCCGACTAAAGGAGCATTCCCACTTCTACGGACACTACGGAACCGCCTGGCAGAACCAGCGAAGAGAGTTCGCCGCGTTTCCCGGAGCCATCCTCATGACCACCAACTGCATCCAGCAGCCATTAGACTCCTATAAAAATAAGATCTTCACCACCGGCCTCGTCGGATATCCAGGCGTCCAACACATCTCGAGTTCTGACTTCACTCCTGTTATCGAGAAAGCGTTGGAGATGCCCGGGTTCCCCGAAGACCAGTCAGGGAAGTCCGTGACCGTGGGCTTCGGCCACAACGCCGTGTTGAACGTGGCTGGCGACGTGGTGAACGCCGTGAAGAACAAGGCCATCCACCACTTCTTCCTGGTCGCGGGATGCGACGGAGCGAAAGCCGGTCGCAACTACTACACCGAGTTCGTGGAGAAGGTGCCTGCGGACTGCGTCGTATTGACCTTGGCCTGCGGTAAGTTCCGATTCTTCGACAAAGACCTCGGCAACATCGGAGGCATCCCCCGCCTCCTCGACGTCGGACAATGCAACGACGCCTACTCCGCCATCCAAATCGTGTTGGCGCTGGCCAAGGCGTTTGACGTGGGGGTCAATGAACTCCCACTCTCTCTGGTGCTCTCATGGTACGAACAGAAGGCCGTGGCAATCCTGTTGACGCTGCTCTACCTCGGTGTCAAGAACATCCGGTTGGGACCCAGCCTCCCCGCATTCATCACCCCAAACATTCTAAAAACCTTAGTGAGTACTTTCAACATCATGCCGATCACCACACCCAACGAGGACCTCAAAGCCATACTCGACTAAACACCTTCACAGGACAACGCTCAACAAAACGTGGTGGAGATACCTCTAACAACCTTGAACTACCACCTTCGTCATGCACCATCCCTCTCAAGAATGCCTTGTAGCTAAATATCTCCTGCAAACATCTCCCCCTCTTTTTTTCATTACAATATTTACATTTACATTGTTACTAAGGTGAACCTTTTTCGATTTGGGGGGGAACTGCTGATAAAGAAAACGTGCTAAACAAGTTGACGCATAAACAAAGTATACGTTAAAGGCTATCGTTATAAGCCTACCATCATATCATGTTATACGAAATCTACCCCGTTGTACATGAATGCTTTTATCACAGTCCATTAGCTAGCTAATCCCTCAAGGAACAACCGTAAGTACGTCACATTCCGCCCACTCACAACCGTACCCTGATAACCGAAAATGATGCACATAACCTATTAACCCGTACAACCAACAAATAATACACTTTGGAAACGTGTTTGGGAAGTGTGCGTGAGCTGTTGGAAACCTTTATCAAAGAACGAAGGACGGTAACTCTGAGGAATCCGATTCTGATCGTTGGATTCCCGGGCTTAGGATCTATTGGAAAGATCGCTATAACTTACCTGAGGCAGCAGTTGAAAGCGAAGACGTTGGCTGACCTATACTCTCCCCACTTTCCCCATCACGTCGTTGTCAGTTCAAGTGGGAGAGTGAGACTTCCCCGGGCACAGTTCTATCTTTGGAGAAATCCTCAGCAGGGGAAAAATGATCTGATCCTCGTCACTGGTGACTGCCAAGCCCAGGGTTTTGAAGGCCAATACGCGGTGGTCGATGCGATCCTAAACTATGCAGGGCAACGCGGTGTGAAGACAGTGATAACGATTGGTGGATTCAGGATCAAGAGTGGCGCAACTGAGCCGAAGGTGGTTTCCACCTCGTCAAACCGCACTATACTCGAGACGATGCTGACGGCGGGGGCAGAGCGGAGTCCTGTGGGGAACCCCATCGTGGGATTCGCAGGTCTAGCCTTAGGACTCGCTAGGTTTAGGAAGATGAAGGCCGCGTGCTTGTTGGGTGAAACCGTAGGTTACATGCCTGACCCAAAAGCAGCTAAAGCCGTATTAAACGTTCTAAGGCAGTTCCTTGGCATCGCATTGGATCTGTCTTCGTTAGACAAGGAAGTAGAACGATTAGGAGGAGTATTGAGCCGAATGGACGATTTACAGCTGGAAATGGAGATCTTGGCAAAAGAACGGGCTGAAATCGAGGGACGAAAAATAACCTACATCAGCTGATAAACCACGAAAGCCCCTCCACCAATAATCGAATCTCCTCCTTCATCCCTGTCTTTCATTACATCGATGCTTTGACTTAGCATTGGCAATCTCCGTTCACGCTCCTTGGAGTTGAAGTCTTTATCCGTCTGAGATCCGGGAATCCTTTTTTACGAAAATATCCTTGTCCTTCAATCACCGTCGAGGGAACTTTAGTTTGTGATTGGTCGTTGAGGCCTTTCGGGTTGAGCATCGCTGACCTGAAAGCTTAAAGCTTGCATGTTCGTAGGTTTTTATGGTGATTTCTGTTGATTAGCTTGCTTGAGGTGGCTGACAGGGCGTACACGGGCCCGAAGGCAAGTGAAAAGGCGTGGAATTTGATGCTGTTCCGGAAGATACGGGAGCTCATCGAGAGGTTTCAGCTGGGTTACTCGGGTTCTGATAGGTACTTTAATGTGGATGACGAGGAGGTCGATCGCTTCTTCGAGGCGGGTGTGGCGCTTCTATCCGAATTGGGTGTTTACTGCTTCACGACGAACCGGGTCATTCACTTCAATGTTGATGAGGTGCTCACGGCTGTCAGGTCGGCGTTTGAGGAACTCGTTGTTGGGGAGGGCGTGGATCGACGGGTGATACGGAAGAGGCGGTTGGAAGACACGAAGTTGGTTAACTTCCATATGGGTGGTCACTGTCCTTGGCCTCAAGAGAAGGCATCCACCATCATGGCGGCCTTCGCCAGCGTACGGAGGAACGATTACATCGAGGGCTTCAATCTGACCGCTATCGATGGCTATGAGCTTCGAGGTGACGCCTTCGCCGCGTACGCCAGTCGGAGGACGATCGAGATCATGCGGGAGGCGGTTGGGAGGGGAGGTCGACCAGGGATGGCCATCGCTCTGTATCCCATCCTGACGCGGGCAGGATGCATGCTGGCTCCCCTCGACCCTGCAAACGCCTTGCGGAGGAGCGATGGTGTACTCCTCTCCACCCAGAGGGATCTGAAGGTAGAGGACAACTTCATACAGACCGCGATCATCCTTGAGCGGTACGGAAGCTTCAGGCTGAATGGAGGGACTTCCTCCGTCATCGGTGGATTCTGCGGGCCTACAGAAGGGGCGATGCTCGAAACCATCGCTAAGCACTTGGTAGGTTGGATCTGCTATCGGGACCACTTTTCCTATGGGCCTAACGTCCAAACTCAAGCCGAGCTTTTATCTGGGAGGAACCCCCTTTTACGAGTCAAGAAGGAGGATCTCCCTCCCAACTGGGTCACCTACGTCATCGCTCGAGCAATCCAGAGGAACACCAATCTCATTGTTTTTGGCGCTGGCTTCCGCGGAGAGCCGGGCGTTGGAGGATCGGGGAGTGTTACGAGCTTGCTTTCCTTGGCGAGGAATATCGTCGCAACCACGGTCTTGGGAAGCAACGTAAGTGGCGGCTTCACGCCGTACCACGGGGAATGGCTGGTTCAGGTCTCGGATGCCACGGTCAAGGCACGGGTCAAAGGAGAAGAGGTCAAGGGGATTATGGAGAGGATCGACAACGTCATTCAGGAGAAACGACTTGAGGAGCCCATGTCCACCAACCGGGCTTTCGTCGGCGACCGTCGAATGATGGCTTACAGAATGGACTTCGACGAGTACATGAAACCCCTGACGGCCCTCTATGACTTCGAGAGACAGAAGCCAAAAGACTCCCTAGTGCAGAACATGGGAGAAGCAAGCAGCATACTCGCCGACTTGGGCATCGATGTAGAAACCGCAGCGAGCTAGCCTTCCATTGGGTTACTCGGGACCTCACAAAATCATGGGTTCCGTTTCCTTCTTTCAGGCAGGTACGCTGTCTCCGTTGTGGTCATCGGAATGAATCTTTTTATCTTCCTTCATTCCCTTATCTACTTCAGAGCGTCGAGGTGTTTTACGTGAGTGGCTACCCAACGATGTCGATTGACGATGTGGATTTTGATTTTGAGAACCTATCCGCTAAGATCGTTGCTTCGCAAAACATCCAGGACCTGAAGGTTGCGGGAGTGGATGTTGGCCCCATTGAGGAGGGGCAGGAGCTGGACACGCGGTATTGGATAGCCTCCCGACTGGTTTCTGCGGGGTTGGCTAGCTTTCGCGATGATGGCTTAATGACCTTCAACGTCCTCTACAAGATTCAGTGGAAGGAGACCAAGCTTCAGATGGGGCGAAGGATTTCTTCTCTTCCAGAGTACTTTTACCCTCGACTTCGACGATACTTGAGTCAGTTGAAGGAGAAGGCGTCGACGGACGCCACGCGTGCAAGTGAGTACAACAATGCCCTGAGGCTCTCCCACGATGTGGTGAATTGTCGATTGAAGAAGATCGTCAGCCTCTCCGCGTCCTCAGCCCAGACGGAAGACCTTCTTCAAAACCTCTCTAAGGAAGAACGAATTCTCTACGAGCGGCTGCACGCCATCGTTTCCGCGTGGCGATCCAAGATATTTTAATGCGGTGTGTTCACATGACTGAAGCCAGAACTCTTGGGCCTGTGGAACGGTTTCAAAACTTCTTGGGATCCTTTCAATCAGAGGATGGTGATTATAAGTATCGGCAGAGAATCTCGCAGATGGCTGTTCGGGGCTTCCGCCACTTGATGGTGGACTTCGATGACCTCGTTATCATTGATTCAAGCTTTGCCGAGGACCTCGTCGATCAACCCGACGTGTACGTGGGTCGTGCTGAAGAGGCGGCGTTAGCCCAGCTTCGGATTGAAGACCCCGAGTATGCTGGGGAAATCGATCGCGTTCGTTTGCGGTTCCGAGGGCTTCCTGAGACGACGCTGCTGAGGTTGATGGGTGCGGACCACATCAACCGGCTCATCATGGTCGAAGGCATCCTCGTCAGAGCCTCCTCGGTTCAACCTTTCTTGACGAAGGCCGTCTTCCGCTGTCGCCGTTGTGGGACAACAGTGCCTGTTGAGCAGACCACCCCGAATGTACAATTTCCTTCAACCTGTCTCGATCCTTCTTGCCGGAGGACAGGACCCTTCGACATCGTGGAAGGGGAGTCCGAATTCATAAACTTCCAGAAGGTGAGGGTTCAGGAACGTCCTGAAGACCTGCCTCCCGGGCAGCTTCCACGGTGGATCGACGCGAGGCTGGTTGAGGACTTGGTCGATGTGGCCCGACCGGGGGATCGGGTGACCCTGATAGGCGTCGTTCGAACGGTTCGGGGGTACTCGCAGGGGAGATCCCTGTCGAGGGCCTTCGACATCTTCCTTGAGACCAATTACATAGATATCTTGGGAAAAGAGCTTGAGATCGTCCAGATTTCTCTCGATGAGGAGGAGTGGATTAAAGAGTTCAGCTTGGATCCCCGGGTCCACGAGAAAATCGTGCGGTCGATCGCCCCCTCCATCTACGGATACGTCGACATCAAAGAGGCCATTATGTACCTCCTATTCGCAGGGGTTCCTAAACTACTCGCCGACAACATCTCCATACGGGGTGACAGCAACATCCTCATCGTCGGGGATCCCGGTACGGCGAAAAGCCAGCTCCTTCAATACGTGTCAAAAATCGCTCCCCGAGGCCTCTATACGAGTGGTCGAGGGTCGACCGCAGCGGGTTTAACCGCGGCGGTTATTCGGGAACGGGAAGGTGGCATGACCCTTGAGGCCGGCGCCCTGGTCTTGGCTGACCGGGGTATCTGCTCCATCGACGAAATGGATAAAATGAGAACCGAGGACCGCGTGGCCATCCACGAGGCGATGGAGCAGCAGACCGTGTCTGTTGCCAAAGGCGGTATCGTGGCTACCTTGAACGCTCGAACGTCCATTCTGGCCGCTGCGAATCCCGCGTTGGGGCGATATGACCCGTACCGAACCATGATTGAGAACATCAATCTTCCGACGACCATTCTCTCTCGCTTCGACTTGATCTTTCTGATTAAGGATTTACCGGATAAGGAAGTGGACAAACGGATGGCGGAACACATCCTCCAGCTTCACAAGACGGGGTCGTCGCCCGTGGAAGCTCCCGTACCGCCTCAGATGCTGAAGAAGTACATCAGCTATGCCAAGACGATTCGCCCCATCTTGACTGACGAGGCCATGGAACGCTTTGAAGATTTCTATGTCCAGATGAGGACGACTGAGTCCCGGGACTCGCCAATCGCCATCACCGCCAGACAGCTGGAAAGCCTGATCAGGATCGCTGAAGCCCGAGCGAGGGCCGCCCTTCGAAAGGAGGTTCTCGTTGAAGACGCTCAAGCCTCGATTTTGCTCATGCGAAAGTCTCTGGAGCAGGTGGGCGTCGACATAAGTGGTTCCGGGGAGATCGATATCGACATCATCATGACGGGGAAGCCTAAGAGCTTGCGGGACAAGCTTCAAGTCGTCCTCTCCACCATCATTGACGCCGAAAAAGAGACGGGGATGGTGCGGGAGGAGGAGTTGTACGAGCGGCTGCAGCGAGAGTACGACATCCGACGGGAGGAGGCTTACCGACTCATCGGCCAGCTGACGCGAGAGGGCACGATTTATTCTCCGAGGCAAGGATTCTTCAAGAAAACGTAGTCGAGGACACTCAGGTCAGGACGAAGAAGTTGAAGATTGAAGACCTCCCCCTCCCAGAAGGGGTGAAAGCCGTCATTTCGTCGTCAGATATTTCGAGTCTTTACCCGCCTCAGGAAGACGCGATTAAAGCTGGCGCGTTGGACGGCGAAAACCTTGTTTTAGCCAGTCCTACGGCGAGTGGAAAGACATTGATCGCGGAACTCTGCGCCATGAAGCACATATTGGAGGGTGGGGGGAAGGTTCTTTATTTAACGCCTCTCCGAGCCTTGACTTCAGAAAAGTATGAAGACTTTAAGAAGTACACGGCGGTTCGGAAGGGGGATGGGCAGAGGATTCAGGTCGCCATTTCCACGGGTGACTACGACGGTTCGGATCCCTGGCTCGGTAAATACGACGTGATCATCACCACGAATGAGAAGTGTGACAGCCTTCTGCGACACAGGCCGAATTGGATACGCGATGTGACGCTTCTCGTCGCGGATGAAGTGCACACCCTCCTCGACCGTGACCGCGGTCCAACCCTGGAAGTGACTCTGACCCGACTTCGAGAAACCAATCCCCAAGCACAGATCCTTGCTTTAAGCGCGACCATAAAGAACGCTGACGAAATCGCTGACTGGCTTGGGGCCACGTCGATTACCACCGATTGGCGTCCCGTGAAGTTGGTGGAAGGCGTGTACCTGGACGGCGAATGCCAGTTCAATAGTGGGGACGCCATCCGCGTCAGGGACGAGAATGGTAATCCAGCCATCAACTTTGCGTTGCACACGCTTCGGAGTGGTGGACAAGCATTAATCTTCGCCAACACCAGGCGGAGGGCCGTGGCCTATGCTAAACGAGCCGGCAACGCAGTTAAAAAAATACTATCGAAGCCCGAGTCACGAACGCTCAAAACCATCGCGGATCAGCTGAGTCGCACTGGGGAGCGGACGCGACTCAGCGACCTCCTCGCCAATCTAGTGGAGCAAGGCGTTGCCTTTCACCATGCCGGATTGGCGGCTTCACATCGAAAGATCGTTGAGGACTCATTTCGAAGGGGCAGGCTCAAAATCGTCTCCGCGACCCCCACCCTCGCCTCAGGGGTGAATCTGCCTGCGCGAACGGTCATCGTCTCCGACACGCGACGCTACAATCCGGGATACGGCCTTTACGACATCTCCGTGTTAGAGTATAAGCAGATGGCGGGGCGGGCGGGT
The DNA here is from genome assembly GCA_026015035.1 of Candidatus Bathyarchaeota archaeon. GTDB lineage: Archaea > Thermoproteota > Bathyarchaeia > RBG-16-48-13 > DAOVBJ01. The sequence continues at coordinate 54,830 of JAOZHB010000061.1, forward strand.
AGGCCGAGATACGATAAAATCGGGGAGGCCGTCCTCATCTCAAGGACCGAAGATGAACAGGACTACCTCATGGAGCGATATGTTTTTTCGGAGCCTGAAAGGATATGGTCCAAGCTTGCTGTTGAGAAGACCCTGCGATCCCACGTTCTCGCCACCGTGGCCTCTGGCTTCACTCACACTGAGGAGGGGTTACTGGACTTTTTCCGTAAAACGTTTTACGCTCAGCAATTCGATTCAGACCCCATTGACGAGTTGGTCAGCACGGTTTTAGAGTACCTGTTCGTGGAGGGGATGCTCACCGTTGATGGAAGGCATCTGGAGGCGACGCGGTTTGGCCGTAGAGTGTCCGAGCTGTACATCGACCCAGTCTCCGGCGTCATCATCCGGGACGGACTGGAAAACCGGCCTCGTCACATAACAGATGTGAGCCTTCTCCAACTGGTCTGCCACACACCCGACGTGGTTCCCAAGTACTATCCTCGGAGGCGTGAGATTGAGGGTCTCAACGCCTTCGTTGAGCTTCATTCCGATGAGTTCTTCTTTCCCACGCCAGGCGACGACGATTTTGTGGAGTTTGAATCATTTCTCGGTGAGGTAAAATGTGTGTGCGTCTTGGACGCATGGATTCAAGAGGTTTCTGAGGAGGGTCTCATCGAGAGGTTTTCTGTTCAGCCGGGAGACTTGTTCAGGCTGATTCGTTCCGTGGACTGGCTTCTTCACGCTACTCGCGACCTCACCCGGCTCTTCGGTCATAAGGATCTGCTTCAAAGGCTTTCCGCGTTGCAGCTGCGGGTGAAGAGCGGGATTAAAGAGAACCTCGTTCCATTGGTCGCGTTGGAGGGTGTTGGACGGGTTCGAGGGCGAATCCTCTTCAATGCAGGTCTCAGAACGTTGGACGACTTGAAAAAGGCGTCCCTGACCCAGCTTACGACGCTTCCCCTTATAGGACCTCAGGTCGCACGAAGGATAAAGGAGCAAGTTGGTGGGTTTATCAAGACGGAGGAGTTAGACGCCTTCAGGCAAGGCGAGGAGTGGCAGCAAAAAGTTTTATCAGACTTTGAAGGTGGGTGAGTCCTTTCGCCACTCGCGTGAACCCTCTCCTTGTTCTTATGACAAGCGTCTTTAGCTTTTGACCTTGCCTACTCGGCGTTTACGGAGACTCTGCCGTCAAAACGTACGTGGACTTAATCCTTCGCATAGATCTTCCAGCTCGGACTTGAGGGGTAGATTAAAGATTAACCTCCTCCTTTTACCATACACGTGTAAGGAGGCTGATCGGTGAACCTGTTTAAGGCCATCCTGGAGAGACGAAGCGTGAGAGCGTTCACTCCAGAGACTGTTCCAGACGAGGTAGTAGAATCGATTTTGGGCGCCGCCCGGTGGGCACCCTCCGCTGGAAATTGTCAGGCACGGGACTTCATCGTCGTCGAAGACCCACGGGTGAAGAAGGCGTTATCTGAAGCCGCGTTAGATCAGAGATTCATCGAAGCTGCACCGATAACCATCGTTGTGTGCGCGAACGAGAGGCGTTCAGCCCACAGATATGGGCGGAGGGGACGAGAACTATATTGTCTGCTGGATGCTGCTGCCGCCGCTCAAAACCTTCTCCTCGCAGTCCACGCTTTAGGCCTCGGTGGATGTTGGGTCGGGGCTTTCGACGACAGCCAGGTCGGGAAAGCGTTGAATCTGCCTCCGTGGCTGAAGCCCGTGGCCATAATCCCCATCGGCTACCCCGATGAGAAGCCTTGGACACCGCAGCGCCGCCCCCTCAAAGACCACATTCACATCGATCGCTACGATAGAAAACCCGTTTAACGGTGAGAATATGCGTGTTGAAACCAGTCCCATCCCCTCTGTAGACATGGAGGGCGTCTTAGTCCCCCGCCTCATTCTCGGCCATCTACCCTTCGTAGGCGAGTCCTACCAAGGCGATGAACGCAATAAAGCGTTGGCCAAAACCTTCTCTCATGTCGAGAACACGATTAACGTTATAGCCAAAGCTGTGAACGAGTACGGTGTCACGGCCATGGCCGTCGGCGCTGCCAGTGAAAGCAGGCTTTCCTGCCTCCTCTTAGACGCTGTCAGGAAAGTCGGTGGAATGACTCGGAAAGAGCTGTCTCTCCTTCCTTGCCTGCGGATACCCTTGACCCTCGATGGGAAACCGATTGACGATTATCGGCGGTGGGTCACCTACTACGCGTCTGAACGAAGCATCGTGGGAGACAATCTTCTGAGAAAATATGTTGAGGACCCCATCCTCCTCTGTCGGCAGGGGTGGGCCAAGAGGTTTCCCGTGGCCCAAAAGCAGTTCTCGCCCTACAGCAGGGAAGAGATGGGACGCCTTCGAATAAATTACGAGGGTCTTGAAACGGCATTGGCTTCCTTCAAAGGCTTCAAGGTCCTGTTTGCTGAAGCGGGGTCTGAAAGCGACTTCCTCGCCATGACAGGTCGACTCGACTTATTAGAGGAGTTCACTCACTTCCTCGGAACGAAATTACGCTGTCCAGTCTTGCTGGGTCTTCACCACTCGGGAACAAGTATTCCGATACTGGAAAAGAGTGACCTTGACGTCGTGGGCTACGTCACTCCAGTCAACCCTCTTGGCGCCCTGATGCTTCCTACCCAAGCGAGAGCCTTGAAGGCCATAATGGCCTCAGGAAAAAGCGTCATCGCCATTAAGCCAATGGCGGGAGGTCGAGTCCCGCCTAGCGAGGCCTTCGAATATGTTTTCAACAAGGCGGGGGTTGACGCCTCCTTGATCGGAGTGGCTTCAGAGGTGGAGGTTGACGAGGACTTCCCGATGGCCTTGAAAGCATTGCGCTGACTTATTCTACACTTCCTGCAGCATGAAGGAATTTCCCGGGTTACGTAGCTAGATAGCTACGGTCAGAGGAGCATGGAGCCCACCACTTAACAGGTAATAAACTTGCTGAAAACGGGGAGTATTTACGTAGTATAAGGGGGATTACCCTCTCGGCAGCTAAGTGTTGAGGGTAAACATTGTAGTCTTTTATAACTTCAATACATCACAATTCAACCTACAACTTTTCGAAAATAGTTGACTGAATCGACATACCCAACTACGTCTAGAGGAATCCTCCTACGTTAACAATAGCGGAAAAAGTGGATCACGGGTTCCCTCTTCCCCCTTGGGGAAGGGAGGTCGTTTTCCACTTTCTTTCCGGGGATGAATGGCCCTCTTAGGGGATCTTCTTCAACGCTTCTGCTGCCAAGGAGACGATTGAGAGTTCGGTGAAGGGGTTTCGAGTTTGTTCGGTTATGAAGGAATTCGTCGTTATCACTTCGCGACTGCCCAGCACATTCAGCCTGTTTATTCCTCGAGCCGTCCAGAGATGGGCTAACACAATTTGTATGCTTCTCGGTCCACCGGCCTCCGAAAGCCGGTATGCCATCTCCGTCGTCCCACCGGAAGAAGCGATGTCATCGTAGATGATGATGTCTTTGTCGGTGAAGTCGGATTGAGGAGGTTCCATGTCCACCCGACCCGTCTCAGGGTCCCGGGTCTTGGGTAGACACTCGTATCCACAGTGAAGCTGGTTAGAGAGTTCCACTGCCATTCTTTCTGGACCTCTTCCTGGACCCACAATAAGCGGGTTTTTCAAGTCTTTCGTAGCAAGGTAGCTGGCGAATGTGCCGGCTGAGCCTATGTCGTAGACCTTCATGGATTTGAAAAACGCTTGAAGACCTCTCTCCTTGCCGTAGAGGTGGGAGTTAATCGTTATCAAATTGTTGAAGTCAAGGTCTTCCAAGATGTCTGCGATTTTGGTCAAGGAGTTCGATTCTCCAGGCAGACGCTCGCCGTCCTGTCTGGCGTAGAACATGTATGGTAACAGCAGGTCTTTCCTTTTCACTCCATACTTCGTCAAGGTATCGGCGACTAGAATGGTCTTCAACACGCAGTCGTTGGGGTCAGGCTCATATCTCCTCGCCCGTATCACGACGAGGGCGGTCCTATTTCCAATCTTCCTCAAGTCCGAACTATTCATCCGGGTCTTTAATTCCGTGTCGGGAAAGATCGTAGACGTTATCTGAATGAAGTCGGTTTGAAGCTTTGTAGCAAGTTCTTCAGCAAAATCGTTCTCACCGACGATCACATAGTTACTCACAAGGCTACCTCCCATCAAAAAGACATTTCACCTCATAAGCTTTGCGAGACCACCTAAAAAGGGTTTTGAGACACGTTACAATCGTTTCGGGAAGCCTCTTTCGACTAAGTGTACATGGTTTCTTTGACTGTACTTGAGACTGCAATCATGCCACCCCTTTAGGCGTCTGTGCTCCCTGCGACTCCCAGCATCGAAGAACACAATCCGTTCCACCTCTACGTTGAGGCTCAACGATCTTCAATTCCGAGAGTATGACTCAAGGAGATGAAATGAAAAGTCGGAATCTTTTTATTTCATAATTAGGAATGTTGATTTCTTATTGGTGAAGATTTTGTATGGCACTACGAGTAACTTGCTACGAGTAAACTTGTCAGATGGCGCTGTGAAGCGTGAACGATTGCAGGAGGACACCCTTCAAACCTACTTAGGAGGGAAGTGTTTAGGGGCGAAAATCCTCTACGAGGAACTTGAGCCCGGAATCGACCCGTTAGGGCCGGAGAACAAGCTGGTCTTCGCCGCGGGACCCTTAACCGGAGCCCCGTTTGCTGGTCACAGTCGTTACGTCGTGATGGGGAAATCCCCCCTCACCGGTGGATGGGGGGAGTCCCATGCCGCGGGATTCTTCGGTCCCGAATTGAAGTACGCGGGTTACGACGCAATTGTCATTGAGGGACGGGCAGAGAAACCTGTATACCTGTGGATTCGTGATGGTGTGGCAGAGCTGCGTGACGCCACAGGTCTTTGGGGGTTAGTGACTGGTGATGTCCAAGCGGCGATACGGCGGGCGGTTGGGGACGAAAAAACACGTGTTGCGTCTATAGGTCCTGGCGGGGAGAATCTCGTTAAATACGCTTCGATTATGAGCGACCTCTACTGCGCTGCTGGTCGATGTGGCATGGGCACGATCATGGGCTCCAAGCGGTTGAAGGCCGTGGCTGTGAGAGGACCTCCAAAGGTGCCTATCGCTGACGAAGAGGCGTTCACCGGTCTCTTGAAGACTACAGCGGAGAGCGCGATGACGGGGTGGGGTACCGGAATGTTCGAGCATGGAACCGGCGGCGATTTAGCTGGTCTACACTACTCAGGTCGCTTGCCCACCAAGGCTTTTCTGAAGGGCACCTTTGACGGATCCGAGAAGATCACGGGTCAAACCCTTACGCAAACCATCTTGAAGGACAGGGCGACGTGCCCCGATTGCCCTGATTTCCATTACCGGATTGTGGAGACAAGTGGCCGCTACACTACTAATCCGATGTACGGTGGACCTGAATACGAGACCCTCGCCTCCTTCGGCTCCCTCTGCTTGAACGACGACCTCGAAGCCATTGCAAAGGCCAACGAGCTCTGCAACAAGTATTCCCTTGACACGATCGCCACCGGGGTCACCCTCGCTTTCGCCATGGAGTGCTACGAAAAAGGCGTCATCACCACGAAGGACACAGACGGCATCGACCTGTCCTGGGGGAACGGCGACGCCATAATCGCGATGATTCCCAAGATCGCGATGCGAGAGGGACTGGGCGACGTCCTAGCGGAGGGCGTGAAGCGGGCTGCGGAGACACTTGGCGGCGAATCCGCGACGTGGGCCCTTCATGTGAAGGGGGCGGAGCTTCCCATGCACGAGCCCCGAGGTAAGAAGGGCGTGGGATTAACCTACGCTACGTCGGATAGAGGGGCCTCGCACCTACAAGTGTATCACGATGACGCCTTCGAGAGCGAGGCCAACGCGGCGCCTGAGATCGGAATAGACTCCAGCCTTATCCCTCAAAGCAGGACGGAGACCGGTCCTCGCAAGGTCAAGCTGGTGAAGATCAGTGAGGACCTCATGGCCCTGTACAACAGCCTCGTAATCTGCAGATTTGTCTTCTATCCCGCAGGTGTGCCTCTGCAAACCTTGACGGGTCTCTTCAAGTCTGTGACTGGTTGGGATGCGTCGCCCATGGAGCTGCTGCGGGTTGGTGAGCGCTCATTCAATCTAACACGGGCCTTCAACGCGCGGGAAGGCTTCACCCGCGAAGACGATGCTCTGCCCCAGAGAGTGAGGGCTCCCCTCCCTGACGGCGCTCTTAAAGGAGAAGCCTACCCCCAGCAGGTGTTGGATGAGATGCTAGACCTCTACTACGACAATCGGGGATGGGATCGAAAACGCGGGTGGCCAGCGAGGAAGAAGCTCAACGAACTCGATCTGGGATGGGTCGCGGACGACCTGTCAAAACGAGGCCTCCTCTGACGAACGCAATCAATGCCCCTAGTGACGGGGCCGCTCTTCACGTTCCCCCACCCAAAGCCCTCACTCTTTTACCCCGACTCCCGAAGACGAATACAGAGTAGAATCTGAGAAACTCTAGTTGGACATGAAGTTTAGGTCACTGCTCAGCTGTAAAACTCAGAACAGACCAGTCCTTTGAGGCATCGTCTGATTCAGTAGCTAGCTCTTCCCGTTCATCATGTTCCTCGACTTCATCGTAGCTTCTTCCACGGCCTTAATGAAGGCAGATCGAACTCCAGCCGCTTCTAAGACATATAGGCCTTGCACGGTAGTTCCCCCCGGCGTTGCCACCATGTCCTTTAGTACAGCTGGGTGCTTACCCATCTCTAACACCATCCTAGCCGCGCCGACCAACGTTTGAGCCGCCAGCGTCAAACTCAATCCCTTCGGAAGCCCCATTTTCACGCCTCCATCAGCGAGGGCCTCGATCACAAGATACGCGTAGGCCGGGCCGCTTCCACTCAGCCCAGTAACAGCATCCAGGTGGTTCTCAGCGGTAACTGCTACTCGCCCAATCGACGTGAAAAGCCTCTTCGCCTCTGCGATGTCGTCGTCTGTAACGAGCTCGGTTGGTGCGAGGACGATCATGCCCTCCCCTATCAAGCAGGGATTGTTGGGCATGACTCGGATCAACTTCAATCGCTTCCCCGCTCCTTCGAAGAGACGGCGGGTCGTGACCCCGGCTGCTATCGAGATGACGAGGTGGCTTGGAGTGAGTTTATCTCCCAGATCCCGTAAAACTGTTGGCGCCGCCTTTGGCGGAACCGCCAAGATGACGATGTCGCTCTCCGCGACGACCCCAGCATTGTCCTCGCAACATCGTACGTTTAAATGTTCACAAACGCTTCTTCGCCGCTCCTCACTGATGTCACTTACCCTGAGTAAATCCTCGTCGATACCGGACTTAATCAACCCCGTGAGCAGGGCCTCCCCCATCTTTCCCGCGCCTATGACGCCTATACGCCTCACATCATCGTCCTCCAAAACTTGAGCACTTCTTCGTTTAAACACATGTGACCTCGATTTCGATTAGATAGTATGTGTGAAAACCGAATATATGAATGTGTCTTTACGCGTGGATAGATACCTAGGTTGGTTTTCTGACGTAGAGAACTGTATCTTGTGTGTTTCGTTGTTTAAGCCTTAACATTGCCTAAACTTTTCGATTCGTTTAGGCAACCACCTAGGTAGCTAGATCGTAGTTATCCTAGCAGTTGAGTTATCAGAACCCACATGGGCTCCTTGCCCAAGGCGTACGTCTGAAGAGGCTGCAGCTGACCGCTTTGTTGGTTTATTCGGTACGAGGCAAGTCTCCCAGACTCCAGTCCAGCCGCGTAAAGGTAGTACCCGCTGGGGTCCAGGTTGAAAGCGCGGGGTATGGGTTCCGTGGGGATCCATCCGGTTGACGTCAGTCGCCCCGTCTCGGAGTCGATGGAGAAACAGGCGATGGTGTTGTGGCCTCGGTTCGGCGCGTACAGGAACTTTCCGGACGGTGCAATCTGGATCTGAGCACAGCTATTTCTACCGAGGAAGTCTCGCGGTAATGTTGGTACCGTCTGAAACGGTGACAAGGTGCCTGCATCGGGATCCATCCGGTATCCCGTGAGGCTGCATCCCTGTTCGTTAGAAAAGTAGAGGATTGGCTTGCTCGGGTGGAAGCAGAAATGGCGGGGGCCAAGTTGTGACGCGGGTTCAACTGTGGGTGGCGCGTTGGGCGTCAGATGCCCTGTGTCCGCATCGAACTTGAACTGAAGAATCATATTAGGACCGTTGGAGCCTGCAATATGGGGTACGAAGACGAACTGATTCGTCGGGTCGGCCTGTATTGAATGGGCTCCTCGCCCCGTGGCTAACCAGACTACGGGCGGAGTGGTGGGGGCGCCGTCATCGTCTATCAGGTGAACCGCGACTCCTCCGGCTTCGTAGTACGATGAGAAGAGGAAACGGCCGGTTCTGTCGGTCGCCAGGTAGCAGGGATCGGATTTGAGTGGCACGGTGCCCGTTTGTGAGAGGCCTCCGGTTTCGTGGTCAATTCTGTATCCCGAAATCTTTCGTTCGTCTCGCCGTCCAACGTACAGGTATTTGCGTTGGGGATCCACAGCTAGAGGCGCTGGGCGACCTGACACCTCAGCGTCACCTCGGGGTGTGAGGGAGCCCGTCTCTCCATCCACCGTTAAGAGTGCTATCCGGTCTTCGCCAGCGATGGAAATGTACATCTGATAAATCATCGTCATATCTCGCTCCTTCGATAAGTACATACTTCTTCCTTCTCGATGCTTTTAAAATAGATGGTGGAGCCCCCCTTGTTCTACGACCGCCCCCACAAGCCAACTCTCCCATTTTTCTTCGTGTGGAGGAGGGGGTTAATCGAAAAAAAATTTTCCAGGAAAGGAGCAGAAATCGCGGCGTATTTCCTCAAAAGCGCCCAGAAAACGGCTCATGGTACAGGGAAATGACACGGATAATGCATGCATTATGCCATGTAAAATCCGTCTTAACCCGTGAGCATCCGAGGAGCGCGCGTGCTAAACGCAGAGTGGTGCAACTCTCGTCATGACTTTGACCTACCTCTCGTCACTAACACGCAGATCGTTGAGAAGGGTGGGAAAGGTTCGGTGGTCTACGCCCTCATACATGGTATTAACTATGGGGGGTGTTTGCAGTGGCAGTGCTTGATTACCATGGTGTTAGTAAACTGGTTGTGAAGGCCATCATCCAGAATTACGATGGCGCAATCAAACTTATAACTGAGCAAATAAGAGCTATCCAGCTGGCTGAGTGTCGCGGGGATATCGTACCCTCCGTGGTGTAAGTATCACGAGGGTGAAGCGAGTTTTGGGGGCTTGTTGAGGATTTACTGTTCACATGGGAGCTAGCTAGTAGCCTTATAGAGTGAAACGCTAGATTTCTCTCATGATTTACGATACTCACAATTCATAAATAAATTACCATCAGACATAGCGTTGAGGTGAATGTATGTTAAAAAAGCTTTTCACGGTGTCCTTCCCACGCTAATGGTTCTTGCAATAGTCTCTATATCCTTTAGTGTTCTTGGCGTTCAGGGCTTACTTAATTCGGAAACAGAAGTATCGGGAAGCATTCTTTCACCCGTGTGGGCGACAGAGCTGCCAACAATAGAGAAGGAAGTGGGTCAATATGTACACTTTAAAGCCACGATCAAAAACACTGGTAATGTTGAAACGACGTATTGCATCGTTGCGAAGTGGAGTGAACACGGGGTTGAGGAAAGGGAGACAGCTGGCCTTGCAGATGCACGATTGAGTCCGGGTCAATCAGAGACGTTAGCCATAGGTTCTGTTGAATGCATGGAAGCGATGATGGGTAAATACTTTGACGTGAAATTCATTCTTTACCAGTGGGACACAGAGATAGTACTGGAAGAAAAGGTGATTGTTGAGGCCTTCTACGTTAAAGAGGTAGTAGTAAGCGGAGATATAACAGGTTACTGGGTAGAATAACAATAAGAATATCCTCTCCTCCTCTTTTTTCTTTTGAGGCTTAATCAAGAATTTGTTAGCTTACAACTACCTGTTGACACTAGTTCATTCTCATATTTTATCTCTATTTTTATTGAGAAGGCCTAGTTTATTTTTGAATTAGAATGAATTAGTATTTCGAACGCGTAGCTAGCTAGCAATTCAAGTCCGCTTTCCGTGAAGGAATTCCGATCCATCTTGGGATTCTGTTCATGTATTCTTGGTATGCTTTGCCATACTTCTCAAGGCATTCGCGTTCTTCGTGAAGTACTACGCGGTGCCACAGAACTATTTCCGTAATCGCTAGCAACATATACATCCACGAGACGCAGGCTAAGCCAGTACCGATGCCTTTCAAGAACTCACCAATATACATGGGATTTCTAGACACGCGATAGATACCCGTGGTAACAGGTTTATCCACTGGGGTAACCGCAAAAGTGCGTAATGCAGTAATCTCTATCAATATACCGACAACGTAAAGGAGTAACCCCATATAGAACCATAATGTGCATGGTTTCAGGGGTAAGAATATACTATAAACGTATGAAACTATGAAGGTTAAGGTCAGAATTCGAGTAAGAGGCTTTCCGTTTTTCTCACTTCTGGGCGTCTTACTCAGTATATTTCTTCTTCGAAGGATCTTACTGCCAACAGGCCAGAAGAAAAATTCGGGAAGGTTAAGAATCCACGCATTCCACAACCCTAACTCAAAAGCCGTTACAAAGGACATGCCTTTCACATAGTTTATTTCAGTCTAGCTAGCTAATAAAAATAGAATATGTAACTTTCAGGTAGGAGGTTGTGTTATGGCAGAAACAAAGAGTCATATTTTACCTCGTATAGGCTTCGTTTTAGAACAGTTGAATCCACCCCAAAACGTTAATGTTATTGTAGTTGTTTCAGATACTTTTCGCCGCGACCATGCTGGTTGCTATGGGAGCCGTGCGAGGACACCTAACCTAGACAAGTTTGCTAAAGAAGCTGCGATCTTTGAAGAGGCTTACGTAGCTTCATTTCCAACGATTCCCAACCGAACAGACCACTTCACTGGTCGTTATACATTTCCTTGGCGTCCTTGGTCACCGCTCCCAACAGACGAGTTGGTACTCGCTGAAGCAGTTGGATTTCACGACGTTATTTCTATGCTTATTGCTGATAACCACCACCTCTTCGAAGAAGACTTTAACTTTAATCGAAGATTTTCAGGGTGGTACTGGAACCGTGGACAGGAAGGAGATAATTTTGTAACTGATGCAGATATCCCCATCGTCTACCCATGCGCAAAAGAAAAAATCGCTAAAATGGGGGAGATAGAGGGCTTCCCCCACGCTCCGCGGTATGAAAACATTTGTCGTAACCGATATCATCGCAGGGTGGAGACTGACTGGTTTGCTCCTGGAACCCTTTCGAAGGCGATGGATTGGCTGGACCACAATTATCTTCATAAAAGTTTTCTTCTATGGATTGACCTCTTCGACTGCCACGAACCCTTTGATCCTCCCCAATACTATATTGATATGTACGATCCTGATTACGACCTTGAAGAGGACTGCGACTACCCAATACGAACGAGTGAAAGTCTCGGGGTATACTCTGAACGGGAAATACGACACATACGAGCCCGGTACAAGGGAGAGATTACCATGGTAGACAAGTGGTTTGGGAGGTTAATGGAAAAAGTCGACGATTTGAAACTAAGAGAAAAAACTTTGGTGGTGTTTACCACTGATCACGGGTGGCACTTTGGTTATCGCGGAGATTGGACTGGGACACAATTTGGTAAAGAGATCCCACCTGAAGGCTTCACAAAACCGATCATACATATACCCCTACTCATTCGAATGCCAGATGGCACAGGAGCAGGAAAACGAATTCAAGGTCTAGCACAGCCTGTTGACACGATGCCCACAATACTGGATTTTTTGGGCATAACTAAACCAGAAGCCTCACGTGAAATCGCGATAGACCTGTTTGATTGGGATGTAAAGAAAGGAAGGAAAGGCGAATCCCTTGCATCTAAACCATTCCATGGCAAATCATTGCTCCCGCTGATAAAAGGTGAATCGAGTAAACAGAGAGAATTCGCGCTTTCTGGGAGTTACGATAGGTGTATCCAGCTAACAAACTCGCAATGGAGTTATAGCTGCACAAGGAAAGAAAATAAGTGGACTAAAACAGCCCTCTGGAACTTCACAAAAGACCCAACCCAACAAAACAACATAATAACCCAAGAAGTAGAAGTAGCCAAAGAACTTCACAAAAAGCTAATACAATACTTAAAAGGAATTAACACTCCTGAAAATCTAATTAATCAATTAGAGTGACTCTACACAGACGACAATTACTACTCGAATACTTTTTTTCTGCTAAACCTTTTATCTTTTACTAAGAGCTGTCTAGGAATCATCGAACGACAAGCCTTTATCCCACTATATGCTGAACTTTTCCTTACACATGATCTTCCTACACCCACCTTTCAAGTAATTTTCAGTGGAAACCAATTTATTGGAACATCTCTCATTGATTATGGTAATAGTCTTGTAGATTTAGGGGGTTAAGAAGTGGGATACGACTTGGTTATTAAAAATGGCTACGTAATAGACGGTACAGGAAGTCCTAGGTTTAAAGCCAACGTCTATGTTGATGAAGGAAAGATCGTTAAGGTTAATTCAGAAGGACCTGAGTACGGGGATAAGGTAATCGACGCCAAGGGACTGATAGTCTGCCCTGGTTTCTTGGACATGCACAGCCATACAGACCTAACCATATTCGGGAATAAGCGGGCTGAGAGCTTCATACGCCAGGGGGTGACAACTCTATACGTTACTCCTGATGGTTGGTCCCCGGCGCCAGTCGTGGCGCGTTACCGAGAAGACCTCAAGAACTACTATGAAACCCTTTCATTCGGAGTATCACTGCCATTCAACTGGGATACGTATGGGGATTACTTTAACAGGCTGGTGGAGGGGGGTCTTGGGTTGAACTTCCGCGCCAACGTTGGCTTCGGAACTGTCAGGATAGATGCTATGGGCTTCGAGATGCGTGAACCTACTCGAGCTGAGATGGAGCACATGAAGGAGTTAGTTGACCAAGCTTTCAGAGATGGAGTCTGCGGTATGTCAACGGGGTTGAGCTACTATCCCCAATGCTACTCAACGACCAGTGAGGTATTGGAGTTGTGTCAAGTTGTAGCCAAGCATGGTGGCCTCTACCACACTCACACGAGAGGGGGATTAGAGGGCGTGAGAGAAGCTTTAGAGTTAGGTGAGCGATCCGGTATACCTGTTAACCTGACTCACACGACCCCATCAGACGAGATGTACAAAGTCATAAAAGGAGCTGAGGCAAGGGGAGTGGATGTCACCTTTGACGCTTATCCCTACACAGCTGGCTCCAGCTTTCTCTCAGGAATATACTTACCAGGGTGGGTTCACGAGGGTGGACCAGAAGAGATGCTCACAAAGATAAGGAAACCAGAGGTAAGAGAGAGGATACAACGAGAGTGGAGAAAGAACGCACCTGAGACGTGGCCAAACGGCCACCGTAACACGCCACTCATTGCGTGGTGTCAGAACGAGAGGTGTAGGAAGTACGAAGGAAAAACCGTAAACGAGGTCGCAGATATGATGGATGTGTCCCTCGTTGATGCCCTCTGCAACTTGCTGATAGAGAATAAGGCCAATGTAATGCGGGTCGGTCTGCACTCCCGACTCCACAGAAACGTCAAACGGGCTTACCAACACCCTTTGATGCTGGTTGGCTCCGATGGCTGGGCAATGGCTCCCTACGGAGATCTGCATGTAGGTTATCCTCACCCTCGATGCTACGGAACCTTCCCTAAAGTCTTGGGATTGTACGTTAGAACGATGGGTCTCTTGACCCTAGAGGAAGCCATAAGGAAGATGACCTGGGCCTCAGCACAGAGGATGCTCATTAAGGACCGAGGTGCGATACGAGAAGGAATGGCAGCGGACATAACCGTGTTC
>JAOZHB010000101.1 GCA_026015035.1 Candidatus Bathyarchaeota archaeon
AAAGACTTGGCCTTATTCCGTAACTACCGATTAGATGTAATGAAGGTAGTTATGCCTTGAAGCGGACGGGAAAGAGTCCTTACGGTGAACTTTATAACGTAGCTGTCCAATGGATTAGATGTGGTGGAACGTGACCGAGGGAAAGGGCTATTGCGCAAGAAGACAGGAACGCATGAGCGCAAAGAAGTTAGCTGAGTTCATTGAGGACCGGGAGAAACGGATCATGATTCCCGACATCAAAGATACCAAGACGTAGCGTGCATACTCCACCGACCCGTCGACTTGGGCTTACCAGGGCTTCTCATCCACCCTTGACCGCGTCCAAACCTCCTTTTTATTCGCACATCCTCGCACATTATGAGGTTAACCGCTAGGATGCTTCAGCCTCGTACACGATCTCTCCGTCAAAGACGGTCAGTTCCACGCGCACATCTAGGATGGTCTCTGCGGAAACCTCGAAGATGTTACGCGATAAGACAACTAGATCCGCCAGCTTCCCAGGCTCTATGGAACCCTTGATCCTCTCCTCACCAGACGCATGAGCTGCGTCGAGGGTGTAGGCCCTCACCGCTTCGTCGACTGTTATACGCTCCTCGGGATGCCATCCTCCTGGGGGATAGCCGTTAACCCGCTTTCTCGTGACCGCCGTGTAGATGCCTAAAAAGGGGTTCATCGGCATCACGGGACCGTCCGACCCAAAGGCCAACGTCACCCCGTTATCCAGCAGCGACCGCAGAGGATACGCCTCTAGACTGCGTTTTCCGAGGTGTCTCTCAGCAATGCCCATGTCGAGGGCTATGTGGCTGGGCTGGACGGAAGCGATGACCCCGAGCTTTTGAAATCGCTTAAGGTCTCTCGGATTAACGTGTTGGGCGTGCTCAATTCGCCATCGGGTGGGTCGTCCCACCTCGGAATCAGCTACCTCCTCGATTACGTCGAGGGTCATCCTGTTGGCTCTGTCGCCAATGGCGTGGACGGCTACGCCCAGACCATGGGTCGAAACCATCGCCATCACCTTCCTCATCTCCTCCCTGGGTGTGACGAGGACGCCCTGGTTCTCGGGATCCCCCTCATAGGGCTCCAGCATCGCAGCGGTCTGAGAACCCAGCGCCCCGTCGGCGAATAGCTTCACTACCCCAACTCGAACCATCTCATTACCGAAGCCCGTCATCAAACCTACTTTTGTGACCGCGTCTAAGCTCTCCACGGGGATCAACATGCACACTCGTAGGCGAAGTTCTCCCCGCGACAGGAGTCTCTGGAAGGCTTGGAACGACGTTTTTCCCTCAGGGACGTGGATCGATGTGACGCCCAGGGTGTGCGCGGTCATGATCGCGGGCTTCAACGCCTCAACCGCTTCCTCCACGGTCAATTTCGGGAGAACCGATTTAACCATGTGGATTGCATTCTCCTTCAGAATTCCCGTTGCTTCACCCGTTTCTGGATACCGCTCGATCTCTCCTCCCGGGGGATCCAAGGTCTCTCGGGTGATGGACGCCTTGGATAAGGCGAGGGAGTTCACCCAGAGGGTGTGACAGTCCTTGCTTACTAGGGCGACCGGATTGTTAACTGAGACTCCATCCAGGTCCTCCTTGCTGGGTGTTCTTCCTAAGGCCCAGAGGTTCTTGTCCCATCCGCCTCCAAGGATCCACTCCCCGGGCTTCGTCGCTTCAACCCGCGTTGCGACCCTGCCAAGAGACGCCCTGAGGGAGGCGGCGCCGTCTAAGGTTACCTCCTGAGCGCGTAACGCGTATGCGGCGAAGTGGATGTGGCAGTCGGTCAGTCCTGGAATCACCGTCTTGCCCTGGAGGTCAATGACCTTCGTGGAGCGACCTGCTAACTGCTGAACGGCATCAGTCTCTCCAACCGCAATGATTTTGGGGCCGTATGACGCCACCGCCTTGACCCTGGGATTCTCGTCGTCCATGGTGTATATATTCCCATTGAGAAGGACAAGCGTGGGCTCCATCGACGTCACTACCCAGATGCGTGGGAAGCAAGGTTTACCTTAAACATTCTTGGCTTCCTATATAACATTAAAGGACGGGACTGACGTTTCCTTTCCGTGGAGAGTCCTCTGGTTCCCGTAAAGGGTTCTCCTTAGGGCGTCCCGGAACCCTTGGAAAGCGTTCCCTCCTGTCGTTTCCTCACGCTTGCTCCGTCGCTTCCATCCGAAGTTATGGGTTACGTCTCTTTCAGCGTCGATGACAACCTGCCGTGTTCACTGTATGTCCTTCTACACTGCACGTACCCCTCTCCCTTACTGTCGTTGTGGCCGCGTTGAAAACGTTATAAGCACTCGATAACCAGTAGAGATAGTGGAATCATTATGGTTCGTCACCAGTTTACACCCCACGTGTACTACAACGCTCTGGGCTCCTATGAGCCGGTCTTACGAATCTGCCCAGGTGACACCGTTGTCACCACGACGGTGGACAACGCGGGCCGCGATGCATCTGACCAACCCGTGGCCGTGAGGCCGAATCCCTTAACCGGTCCCTTTTATGTGGACGGTGCAGAGCTAGGGGATGTTCTGGTCGTCCACTTCGATAGCGTATGGCCTAACCGATGTGTCGGTCGGAGTTCGACGGTTGTCGCCTACAACGTGGTCGACCCAGGTTATGTGAAGGCGATGCCGCCGCGTCGAAGGGTTGTAGCGGAGTGGGAGTTAGATTTAGCGCAGGGTACAGCTAAGTTGGTCGCACCACAGACACGGCTTGGACAGCTGGTGCTCCCGATGAAGCCCATGGTGGGCTGCTTCGGTGTGGCCCCAGCGAATGGGCAGGCCATATCCTCGGTCACATCCGCGGCGCACGGTGGCAACATGGACTATAAGGGCTTCGTCACTGGAGTAACGGTCCACCTTCCCGTCTTCGCTCCCGGCGGCCTTTTCTTCTTGGGGGACGGCCACGCCTTGCAGGGGGCGGGAGAGATCGTGGGAACCGGCGTCGAGGTGTCTTTCGACGTCCAATTCACCGTTGACGTGCTTAAAGATGAATCAATCACGTGGCCGCGAGCGGAAGACGAGGTATTTATCTTCACCGTCGGCAATGCACGCCCCCTGGATCAGGCTCTGCAGCACGCCACCACTGAGATGCTCCGCTGGCTTCAGAACGGCTTCGGCTTGGACGACCACGCCGCCCACATCCTCCTCGGGCAATGCGTCGAATACGACGTGGGCAACGTTTTCGACCCTGCCTACACGATGGTGTGCAAACTCCAAAAAGCCCTGATACCCCTTAAGTCTTAGCGCCCACGGGTTCTTCGCGGTCTCCTCTGAAATCGTTCGGTACCGGTTCTAAGTCACCTACACGACATAACTACGTTAAGGACGAAGGGGGTGTCCTTCCACGCACGGCGCTCATCTTGGGTGACTTCCACGCACTACGCCACTTTTCGTTGAGGTTTGTCCCGCAAAAGTCTTTTTAATCTGGAGTAACCCACATCATACAGGTGATTTTGATGCCTACCATCGGTGATTTAGAACGAGAGTACGTCGAGAAGCATCCGACGTCAAAGAAGCTCTTTGAGCGTGCTCAAAACTGTTTCGCAAGCGGTGTCACCCACGACGCCCGGTTTGCCAAGCCCTTTCCCATCTATGCCGCGAACGCGTTAGGCGGGAAGAAGTGGGATGTTGACGGCAACGAGTATGTGGATTACGTCATGGGGCATGGCACGCTGATCCTAGGCTACGGGGATGAGCGGGTGGTAAACGCGTTTCACGAGCAGATTCCGAAGGCCATTCACATGGGGACGAGCACGGAGCTCGAGATCGAGTGGGCGGAGCTCATCAAAAAGCTTGTTCCAGTTGCACGAGCTGGCTTCGTGCGGGCCGCGGCGTGTGGTAGTGAAGCCGTATCGCTGGCGATACGGCTTTCCCGAATTTACACGCGACGGAGCAAGATCATCGTCCAAGCGGGGTCCTACCATGGGACGAGTGCTGCAACCTTACTTGCTTACCACGGACCCCCCTTCGGCCTATATAACACCCGGGGAATAACGTCTGGCGTTAAGGAAGACGTGGTCATCGTGCCCTCCAACAATCTCGCGATGGTCGAGGAGCAGTTGACGAAGGGTGACGTAGCGTGTGTCCTCCTCCACTGTAATAACCTGTACACCAAAGCGTACGTGGAGGGTCTCAGAAAACTCACTGCGAAGTACGGCGCGGTCTTCATCATGGATGAAGTGATTTCCGGATTCAGGTACGCGGCTGGCGGTGCGCAAGAATACTATGGGGTCATTCCGGATCTGGCGACTCTGGGGAAGGTTCCTGGGGGCGGTGCGCCAATCGGCGTCATCTGTGGTAAACGGGAGATTCTGGACTTTTATGCTTTCAAAGACGAGTACTGGAACAGCTTCATTCGAATCGCATCGGGGGGCACGTGGAACGCCCAGCCCCTCTGCATTGTCGGAGGGATTGCAACGATGAAGGTCGTCCTAGCGGAACGCGACGATATTTATCCTCGTCTCTACCGTATAGGGAAGCGATTGGTGAAGAGCTTTAATGACCAAGCTGAGGACCTAGGTGTCGCGGCCCTCGCAACGGGCCTACCATTGGGGAATCCTACCATCCTCGATGTACATCTCTTCAATCGACCCGTACCTGCTGAGAAGATGTATCTCTGGCAGGCAGGCCCCGCAACCTTTGACGACTACGCGACCAAGGCGGGATTCGCAGCTGGAGGTCAAGCTCGATACGTAACTCACTTAGCCATGACCAATAACGGTGTCAACTCCTTTAGAGGAACCCACTTCTTCACCTGCGTGAAGTACTTACCTGAAGACTTGGATACGACTGAAGCAGCCTTTGGTCACACTCTACGGGCCTTAAAAGAGAATGCGTTGGTAGCGTCCGTCACGTGATTCGTGGTAAGCGACGTCATCACTCTTTGCTAGCTACACGAGCAGAGGTCGTCGCATAACCTGAACGCACGTGCGCTGAGATAGATACCTCGTTCTGCTTCGAGATTGAAGCCATCGTGTGTGACAAGCTTGGAGCCTCGTTCAAACACCCAGTTGAGGGTTCACATTTCTTCGTTCCGAATACCGCATCATCTCTCAACCCTCTACGAGAGGGGACTATGGAGAAGAGAAAAAGTTATTAGACGACGCGTATGGAAAAATGTATGGCGGGAACCGGGGCCCGTAAGGCAAAACACGCATTTTGCCCGGGAAGCTAAGCTAGGTAGAGCAGCGGATCCATCGCGTGTTGAGGTGGAGCTGAAGCTCTTAACGGTTTAGGGGAGACCCGAAGGTCGAGGGTTCAAATCCCTCCGGGCCCGCCAACTACAGCAAGCGGATACCTTTCATTCCCACAATAGCGCGCGCTAATTGTGACGTGATATTCAAAGTAACTTGTTTTAGAAGGCAGTAACCTGCAGGTCAATCCCTTAGGAGCCACTTCATGACTGCTGAGGCGACGTCTTTATTTTCGCTGAGGGGCCCTTTTAACGCGGATCTCGGCTGATTAACGATGAGGGGAACCCGTCTTTCGTAGAGGGATCCGTGTGACCGCAGGGAAACCTCGGTAAACGCGTGCTCAGTCAAACCGAAAACCGTATTCTGCTTTCCTAACACGAGAATGTCACCTATCCGCGTCCTGTCTAAATGGTAACGCTTGGACGCTTCATCCAAGGGTAACGCCGACTCCACTCCCTCAGTCTCGTTAAGCACTGAAAGGCCTTTAGCCGCGTCTTCCGCGTTTTTGAGATAGATGTAGGCGGCGCC
>JAOZHB010000105.1 GCA_026015035.1 Candidatus Bathyarchaeota archaeon
AGAGACATTTAAAAGGTGACGCTTGTGTCTAAAGATCAAGCCATCGGAGCGTTAATGCTTGTTGGAGCAGCAGCAGTAATTATAATATTTGGCTGGATGATGTTATCAGACGACTTATGGAAATGGGCGATTTCAATTGTCGCATCCATTGCAGTTGTTGGAGTCATGGGAATCGTGGCGTGGATCGGCTACACCATGGCTACCACGCCCCCACCAGAGCCCATCGAATTTGATGAACCCCTTGAAACCACAGCAGAAGAAGAAGTCGAATAGAGTGTCCACGAATCGAGCGTACAGAACCTCGTAATCCCTCTTTTTCTTTCCTTTTTTAAGCTTAATAATTAGGGTTCTAGCTGGAAGCCCAATTCATTAAAGCGACATCGGTCACTTTCATTCGAAAGAATCATCCTGTTCCGCGTTTATAAGGCCTTCATCATCTCAAAGCTCTACATTTTCCCCTAAGCACGGGCTTATGACGTTGTTTTCCACATGTATCCAACTGTTTCCCTGCCTACGAACAAGCGGACTAACCAAGCACACGAAACAAAGCTAGCTAGCTCAGTGAGTGTGTTTGAGAGTAAAGCTATTGAGGAGGGGATGAGAATATAGAGATAAAGGTGAAGTAGATTTGGAAATAACCGATGTACGGGTAAGAGTCTTCCAGCTTCCACCGACCTCTGTGAAATTGATCCCGCAGACCAATGGCACTCTCCGAAGCGTTCCGGGAGCGGCTCGAACGAGGAGAATCATCGAGATCACAACGGACGAAGGGTACACCGGGATCTGTACCTGTGACCAGAATCTGCAGTACTGGGAGGACCGGGTCCGCGACCTCTTGCTGGGAGAGGATCCCGGCCTCATCGAGTATCTGTGGATGAAGCTGTTTGGGGGCACCCATCGCAAACGCTGCCCGAAGGGGGAGTGGGTTCGGTCGATCGGGTACGTGGATATGGCCCTCTGGGATCTGTTGGGTAAGGTGACGAAGCAGCCGGTTCACCGCCTCTTGGGCGGTTTTCGAGATCGGGTGCCCGTCTACGCAGCGGGCGGCTACTACCAGCAGGGCAAGACTCCAGAGGAGCTGGGGAAGGAGCTGGCGGGGTTCGTGGAGCTTGGGTATCAACACGTGAAGATGAAGGTCGGCGCGTGGGTGTTCGGGGTTTCCCTGAAGGAGGATGTGAAGCGGGTCAAGGCGGCGAGGGACGCCATCGGTGACGACGTCGAGTTGATGGTGGACGCCAACAATGCGTGGGACGCCAAGAGCGCCATCCGGTTCATCAAAGCCATTGAGCGGTATGAGCCCTACTGGTTTGAGGAGCCCGTGATGCCCGATGACTACGCGGGAAGCTGCGAAGTGAAAGCCGCCACGAGTGTCTTCGTCGCCAGTGGCGAGAACGAATACTCTCAATTTGGCGCTCGTGACTTGATTAAGACCCGGAGCATCGATGTGCTCCAGATAGATCCGGGGGTCTGCGGCGGCTTCACGCCCATCATGAAGACCGCTGCCTTGGCCGAGACCGAGCACATCTGGTTCGCGCCACATGGCGGGCACGTCCTAGGAGCCACTCCTGTGTCAGCGGCGCCGAATGGGCTGATCGTGGAATCGTATCCCGCATCCAAATGGCGACCCACGGTGCCCATAGACGATGAACATCCGGATGTTGTCTTGCTTGAAGAACCGAACCCGATAACGAACGGGTGGATCACTATGAACACGAGTCCGGGGATCGGGTACGTACTGCATGAGGAGGTAGCGGAGAAGTACGAGGTCAACCCACGACCCGCTCGACGGAAGCCGACAGGGAGAACGCCAAGGAAACAGTGGGGTGATCTCCGAGTGAGACAGCCAAACCTCTCAGGCAGCTGGACGTAGCCTAAACACACGTCGCTAACTGGGTAAATACACTCTACATCTTGGACATCCATAGTCCTCAAAAAGAGGAGAAGATTGTACCATACGCTACACGAGGCTCTCGTACGCGACGGAATACCCAACGTTCAGCAGGTATCGAACCCATCGAGATGTCACCCAGGCCTTTGGAGGGTTCACTGGGTACGATGTCAGATGTCCCGACTCAGCATGGTATTGGTTAGCCTTGAAAACTGCTGATCTATTGAGTGGGGACTGTTTGTAGCACAGGATTATTATAACCAGTTCGTACCTAACTTGTTGTGGTGAGGTTTTGTTGAGTGAGAGGGTAGGGTACCGAGAGGCAGAGGTGGTGGTGGCGGGAGGTGGAACTGGGGGCACCTGTGCCGCCATTGCTGCGGCGAGGAATGGCATGGACGTGCTTCTCGTGGAACAGGATGGCTTTCTTGGAGGCCTCTTTACTGGAGGAAACATGTGTGTCTCCACGGTCAGGCCGTGGGCAGGAATCGGGAAAGAGATCTTCGACCGACTCTTTGACATGGGTGCTGCTACGATGCACCCGGATGACCCGTCGAACTACCCCATATTCCACCACCGATCGGGTGCGGCACGTACGGTGCCGTATGACCCGGAGAGGGCGATGCTGGTGCTGTTCCAGATGTGTGAGGAGGCGGGGGTACGGCTTCTCCTCCACACCCATGTGACGGGGGTTGTGATGGAGGGAAACGTCGTGAAGGGTATCATCGTGGAAAACAAGTCGGGGAGGCAGATAGTGATGGGCACGATATTCTGCGACGGTACCGGTGATGGGGACGTAGCGGCCTCGACGGGAGCGGAATTCACGAGGGGGCTGACGCGGGATAAACAGTCGTTTGCGATGACCCAGCTGATTCGGTTGAGCCACGTGGATTGGAAGAGGGTATCGGAGTACTCTAAGAAGGACCCGGGATTTGACGGAGCGATACGGCGGGCGAAGGATGAACTCCCCTACTATACACCAAGAACGAGGGATATGATCCCCTACTGGGGTCATACGCGGCCAGAACTGGCTCGATTGTGGTACGAGGACGGTGCCTTGATGTGGGGTGGCACCGTTGTGGATGTCGATGGATTAAATGTGGATGACTTGACCCGTGCCGAGGTGGAGGTCCGGAAGCAGTGGATGTCCGAGTTGAACTTTCTGAGACTACACATCCCCGGGTTTGAGAAAGCACGCGTTGAAAACAGTGGGGATGCGATTGGGGTGAGGGAGACCCGCCACATCCTCGGAGAGTACGTCTACAGTGGCCACGATTTCTTGGAAGCGAGAGCGTTTCCGGACACCGTGGCGTATGCAGTACCGTACTTCCTTGGCGTCCCGTATCGATGTTTCGTGCCAAAGAAAATAGAGAATTTGTTGATCGCCTGCAAATGCTTGTCGATTGAGCCGGGGCAAGCGAGTTCCGGGCCGACGTTAGGAGCGTATAACCACATGAAGAGCATTACGACGGTGATGTCATATGGTCAGGCCGCGGGGACGGCAGCAGCCCTCTGCGTTAAAAACGAGGTCAAGCCCAGGAATCTCGATGTTTCACTGCTTCAGACTGCGTTGACTGAGCAGGGAGCCCTAGTGGGACCTGAGGTCATCGCTGAACTCACGAGCCAAAAGCTTCCCAGCGGAATCACCCTTGGCGAGTCGTTTCAACTCCGTCGTAACGCGTGGAAGCGAAGATGGCAGAAGAGGGGATACTCGTTCGAAGTTCCAGCAACAGACGAAGGGGAGGACGAGTCTGAACCACTCTTCGGCAGGTAATAGAGGAGCCTGTGAAGACAGCTATTCCCTCATCTATTTAGCTAGCTAATTGTAAAAGGTAGCTAGTTTGTTAGATGTGAATCGATTTACTATGCTCCCGTCGTAGGACTTACGTGAAGAGATCTTCGGCATCGGGATCCCTTCGCAGAATCTCTTTTTCGTTCAATTCGTATCCGAGGCCCGGTCTGTTCGGCAGGTTGATGCCTCCCTTATTTATGACGGGGCCGTCCCACTTGACGATCTTGTCCCAATCCTGCACCCGTGCTCCATGCCACTCTAAAATGTGGAAGTTGGGTATGGCCGCACAGAGATGGGCTTGGGCGATGGTGGCGAGGGGACCGCAGTTGTTGTGGGGTGCGACGGGGATGTAGTACATGTCCGCTAAATCAGCGATCCGCTTTCCTTCGACTATTCCACCGACTTGAGCGATGTCCGGCATGATGATGTCCGCGGCCTGCTTCGCCAAGAGGTCTCTGAAGCCCCACTTGAAGTAGAGGTTTTCCCCGCAACAGATTGGGGTACTCGTGGACATCTTGACCTCCCGCATCGCATCAACGTTCTCAGGTGGAACTGGCTCCTCCAGCCACATGAGCTTAAAGGGTTCCAAGGTCTGGGCGATCTTGATCCCAGACACCGTGTTATAGCGACCATGTAGGTCGATGGCAAGATCCATTTCGTAGCCGATTGCCTCGCGGATAGCGTCCACCTTCGACACCATCAGCGAAAGCTCCTCGTTGGTCACAGTTTCATTGTATGGGTCGTACCCGTATTTCGCCCTCCGTTCGCCGAAGCTCACATCTAAATCGAATTTGATGGCGTCGAAGCCCTTCTGCTTGGCCTCCAACGCGTTCCTCGCATACGTCGCAGCATCTGGACCACCCGCCGTGTCTTGGTAGATCCGGATGCGACTTCGAAATCCGCCACCCACGACCTGATAACCGGGGATGCCTAAAATCTTCCCCTTCAAATCCACGAGCGCGAAATCGACGCCGCTTAAGGCACTGAGAAGCGCACCGCCGCCGCGTCCGGCGAATAGGCTGCCGGCCCACAGTTCCCGGAGAATTTTCTCCGTGTTCAGCGGATTCTTCCCGACTATGAGTCGACTCCAGCGGTCGGTCATGATCGGTCCTAACTGTTCTGAGGCGGTTTCACCCACCTCGCCGTAGCCGACGAATCCATCGTCCGTCGTGATTTTCACGATGCCTCTCCTAGTCCGGCCGTGACAGGTTATGGGCACAGTAACGATCTTTTCTATCTTCACTTAAATCAACCTCATGCGTATAATCTATGTAAATCGTATATAAATCACTATTTCTACGAAGAGCTGCGTTAAGGGTGAAGGATGTGTGGAGTTCGTCAGAGACCTCATTCTAGGATATGGAGTCCACCACATAGACTTCTGTATAGGGTTTCTGGTTACTCGTTCATCATTATGCGTAGCAGGTCCTCTGATGCGAGGTACCGTGCTCGTGCTTGTTTGAGGAATTCCTCAAGAACCTGTTCGGGGGACAAATCGGTGGTGTCAATCTGGATTTTGGCGTGGATAGCTGAGGCACGGAACTCTTCATTGAACTTCTCCAAAAGGAGGGGAATGTCCTCCTTCTTGATGACTTGATACTCATGGGGATCCGCGGCCATGCGCTTGGTGATGACCTCCAGAGACGCTGTGAGGAGAACCAGAATCGTATCGGAGGGAAGCTCTTTCTCAAGCTCCCGTCCGTGGCGTATACCCAGGGCGCGGGAGTCATAACCGTAGTAGAGGGGTCCGTATATGGTGTCCTCGGAGTAGAAGCCGACTTCCAGGGAGTCGCGGTACAGATTCATTATTCGGACGTGGTAGACTGCTTGAAAGCGTTGGAAGCGTTCCTTGAAACGGGGGCTCAAGGTAAGCATGATGTCTCGGTCTTCCTTGGGCAAAGAGGAATCCGGGATGGTAAAGTGATCGTCTAAATGGTAATTAATATCCCGTTTTTTCCCCCATGCCATGAGGTTCTTTGCAAGGGTGCTTTTACCTGAATACTCACATCCGATGATTATAAGATTCATTTTCAATTCTCCTTAAACAAAGGGTAGTTGGTGGATATATAAGCTGTTCTCACAAACAGTATGTCAAAAGTCAGAATCTCCTGGTCTCTCGTGGGGTTCAGAAACTCTGGGAAACGTAAAGGGCGTTTAAAAAAGGGAGTTATGGCCATAGTTCTTTAAGAAGCGTCATGATGGAGGAAAAACATATTTTCCTAGGAATAAGCTTAAACCAAGCCATTTTTCGTTAAAGGCTCATAAATCACCCCTTCGGAAAGTTAAACCCCACAAATAACCTATGGATAACCTACTGGCCACATATTCCTGTAAGCCGGAATCCTCTCCGCACGCCTAGCTAGCTAGCAATATTAGTCAAGTATATCCCCTGACCATTTTGCTGAATCGTGCTCAACAGTCCACATCCAGGTTTAGCTAGCTTCTACGTGCCTCATGTGGGGACTGGTTTTTCATGAATGGTTTAGCGGTTCTTCCGAATTGCCGCCTTCAAGCAGCGTGCCCTGCTGACGGACTTAAAGTTATTTATACCGCCGCTAAACCTCTTAAGGAGTAGTGGAGGCACACGAGATGCGGATTACGACGTTGAAGAAGAGCCTTGAGGAGCAGCGATTGGATGCCTGTTTGGTAACCAATCTGAAGAATATTTACTATTTTACTGGGTTTCTGGACATTGAAGGAGCACCATTGAGTTTACTCGTTCCCCTCGATGGAGCCGCCACCCTCTTCACTCCCCCGTTGAGCTACGAGGCGGCACGGGAAAAAGCGGGGAACTGCCTCGTTGAAAAGGTCTCGAAAGGCGTGAAACCCTTCAACAGAATCAGCAAGGAACTGGCCGATCGACAATTCAGCGTCGTGGGATTCGACGACCTCCCCATCGCGCGGTATCTCCAACTCACCAAGGACGTGGCGTCAACGCGCCTCAGCCACATCCCAAGTCTGGTTGGGAAGCTACGGAGGGTCAAGGATGAACAGGAGATCGACTTCATGAAAAAGGCGGCGGAGCTGACAGATGTTGGAGCCCTCGCTGGAATGGAATGCGTGCGGGCTGGTGTACGGGAATATGAGGTGGCGGCGGAGATCGAATACGCGATGAGGCGTCGTGGATCAGAGGGAGCTGCCTTCGAAACGGTTGTGGCCTCTGGGCCGAGGTCAGCGCATCCCCACGGCTTATCCACGGACAGAGTGATAACGCGCGGGGACGCGGTTGTGATGGATCTGGGCGCGGTGTATCATGGTTATCGATGTGACATAACTAGGACCGTGATCGTGGGAAAGCCCTCGTCGAATCAAGCGGATGTGCTCAACCTTTTAATGGAAGCTCAAGAAGACGCGTTTACCGCGATCCGTGAAGGGGTTGAAGCCAAGGCGGTGGACAGGCGTGCGCGTACGGTCATCGCGGAGAAGGGGCTTGATCGGTATTTCATCCATGGCTTGGGCCACGGGGTCGGCTTGGACATTCATGAGCCCCCGACGCTCTCACCGGAAAGCGAGGACGTCTTGGAGGCGGGAAATGTGGTGACGGACGAGCCGGGAATCTATCTGCCGGGTTTTGGCGCGCGAATTGAGGACACGGTCCTCGTCCACGAGAGGTGTGGAGAAAAATTGACGAAGGCCCGGTATTTTGAGTGGTAACCGTTACTTTCCGTATCGCCTCTTCCTTTGCTGAAAGGTTCGGATCGCCCGCCACAGATCAATTCGGCGGAAGTCGGGCCAGAACACGTCGATGAAGCAGAGTTCGCTGTACACGCTCTGCCATATCAAGAAGCCGCTTAACCGTTCTTCGCCAGACGTCCGTATGATGAGGTCGGGCTCGGAGTTCGGTAAATAGGCGGTGTACAGGTTGTCCTCTATGATCTCTTCGCTTATGTCGGAGACCGCTAATTGGCCTCTCTGGATCTGATTGGAAATCTTCTTAATGGCGTCAATGATTTCCGCTCGACCGCCGTAGGCCACGGCCAATGTGAGATAGTGATGGTCGTACGCCGCTGTCGTTTCCTCAACCACGTGAATGACGTCTTGAGTGCGCTTTGGGAGGAGGTGGGTTCGACCGATGATTTTAACTTGAACCCGGTTGGCGCGTATTCGTTCATCAGTCAGGAGCCCCTGTAACCGCTCTTCAAGAAGCCGCATCAGCTCCTCAACTTCGAGCGGCGACCGCTGAAAATTTTCCATGGAAAAGGTGTAGATGGTGACGGATTTGATGTCCAGATCAATGCACCACATTAAAAGATCATCCACTTTGTCGGCGCCAAATTGATGGCCTTCCCACGGACGCTTCGCGCGATGCGATGCCCACCGCCGATTCCCGTCCAGAATGACCCCGATGTGTTCGGGCTTCACCCCGTTTTTGATTTGGCTCCACAAAATCTTTTCGTACATACTATACGTGAGGGGATTGCGTAGAATGCGTCGAGAAAGAAGATAGATGTATGGTTGGAGCTTCAAACCCTTGTTCCTTCCAAGGTTCGTGAACAATAGCAGCTTCTTTTCCATGAGACGTCTTTAATCGCGGCATCTAAAACGGTTTGCAGGGTATTTTTCAGTTTTCGACTGTCCTCGATAATTAATTCGGCGGATAACCGCTCTTGCAGTCCAGCGGCCATGTTGGTGACGAAGCAGAAGGAGACGTAGCACATCTCCAATTCACGTGCTAAAACCACTTCAGGCAGACCCGTCATCCCCACCACGTCGCAGCCGAGGCCTCGGAACATCCTGATTTCCGCGGGAGTCTCGTAGCGGGGACCGTCGGTGCAGAGGTAAACCGCGTCACCCCACACCCGTCCCCCGCTGTCTTCAGCCGCCTGTAAAAGGATGTTCCGCAACTCGGGGCAATAGGGTTCAGAGACATCGATGTGGGTCACGGGTGCCTCGTCGTAGAAGGTTTGCACGCGATTTCGAGTGAAGTCGATGAAGTCCACTGGAACCACAAGGTCGCCGCGGCGATATTTGATGTTGATTGCGCCCACCGCGTTGGTGGCGAAGACTCGTTCAACGCCTAAGGCGTGGAGGGCCCAGATGTTGGCACGGTAGTTGATTTTGTGGGGGGGTTGGGTGTGTTTCTCGCCGTGCCGCGGCAGAAAGGCCACGCCCTTGCCGCCGACCACGCCAACGGTGATCGCGGGAGCGGGGCCGTAGGGGGTTCCAACGCGAATCGTCGTCCCGTTCTCCATGAGTACGGAGAACCCGGTTCCTCCGATGATCCCTATTCTCGCCTTTTTCATGTTACTCCTCCGTTTTCTGAAAGTACTCTTCAAGCCGTCGACCCTGTCGCAGAGTGACAAAGACGGTTACGATGGTGATAACTATACTGGCCGCTATTATGGCGGTGAGTTCAATCCAGTAGTTCATGGGGACCGGCCACACTTCCAACAGCAGGATTTCGGCCGCGTGGAGGGCCACTTCCCTCATAAAGATGCCGACTACCAGGCCCACGATGCTCCACAGCATCCGGGAATCCCGCATAAAGTAGAGGTACACACTCAAGCCACCGATGAAGACGGTGAAGGAGATAAAGATCAGGTCAGCCCCGTATTTTAACGCGTAGCCCACCACCAACGAGATCTGAGGCAGCCAAGTTTCGAAGCCGCCGACGTTTTCGAGGAGAATCCCGTAGGTCTGGTACACGGCTAACCCGCCAATTACCAGCGACGTGCTCGTGGTGAACAGCCGCACCAAATTCAGGGGACTCGGATAAATGTATTCAACCACCACTTTATCGATGGAGAAGCCTTTAATGAGCAGGAGCGCGCCCACCACCACGAGGAGAACGACGCTGGGATTGACGACTTCCACGAAGTGCCAGAGCAGTCCCATGATCAACAAGAGTACGCCCGGAGCACCGAAGATCCATCGGGAGTAGTAGGGGTCCTCTACCGCCTTTCGCAGATAGCGTGAGAGTACCATCCAGCTCTCTTCGATGGACTCGCTGTGGCGGACAACGATTCGTTTAATGGACAGGATGGAGATCTGAGACTGGATGATGGGGATGACTGCCTCATCGCTGAAGCCATCGGTCACCAAGATCACATTATTGGCTGGAAACGCGTCTAAGACTGCAAGGAGCTGGTCCCTGATCGTCCTATCGGCGGTGATCCCCCCCTGATTCGAGCCGACGATCGTGGCGACCTCGTACGCTGCGAGGTTGACGTCGGAGGCAAGCTCATCGTAGAATTGGACGGCGCCGAAGATGGCGTTGGCGTCGCTTTCTTCAGGGTCGGTTAACGCCAATTGAGTGGCTCCATCCAGATTCTCGGCTCGCCCTATGAGGGGTGTGGTGACGCCCGTTTTCACTCCGATGTCGTTGTCTCTGTCGACACACAGAACCAAGACTTTCTCTTTTTTCTCGGACATCGGAGCCGTCTCACCCCGCTTGTAACTCGATATTATGTTCGTGTTTTACAGATTTAAACAAGACCCTTGTCAAGTAGAGACTTGAACTCTTCAAAGGACATTTTCTTCTTTTCTTTTAGTTTTTCAGTCGCTGTTTTACTCTGCGCCTCCACTTCAGCGTCAACGATCCGCTTTCGTTTCTCCTCCTCAAGTCGGTGTATCTGAGACGTCAAATCCCGTAACTGCTGCAGGTAGTCAGTATACGTAGAACGCAGTGCCTTCGCTTCCCTCAGGCAGTCCAAGAATCGTTGATGGACGTGATCCGCCTCAGCCTTCACCGTCCGGAACACCTCAGTTTTCGCCAGCATTTGAATGTGGTGTTCCTGACTCTCCGCGGCGAACGAGCGTATCTGGTCATTTACCTCGAATAGTAGACGCTTGAACGCAACAATGGCCTGTCGAATACCCGTCAACTTTGTGTTTACATGGGAGCGTTCGCGGTGAATGACGCCTTCTTGCTCCAGTTCTCGAATCTGCTTGATGAGGAGAGCTTCTTGAGCAGGCGTCAAGGGATTCGTCTGAATTTCCCAGTCCAGACTTTCAATTCGCTGTTTAACCTCGTCCACGCTTTGAATGGTTTTATCCGTTAGAGACAAGAATTGTTTCTCTAAAGCATGGTATTTGCGACGTTCTTCTTGAAGCCCCACGCTAAGGTTGTCCCGCTCCGCTTTCAACGCCTGAATCTGTTCATGTAACAGGTCTCGCTGTGCTTTGAAACGGCGTATGTCTTCTCGAAGCTGTTTACCTTGATCATTTAGCGAGTCCCTCTTTGAAGCCCATTTCTCAACGTCAGCGTCCAGAGAGCGTAATGTTTCTCGGAGGGATTTCGCTTGAGCCTCAACCGCATCAATCTTGTCTTGGAGGAGAGCCACTTCTTCAGACATGACATGATTTACCTAGTCGAAAAAGAGATAAAAAGATATCTTAAGAAATGGTCGTACAAAAAAGCCGCTGTAAGGAGTTTAATTTGGCTGTGTCTATATAGTTAGCTATCGCTGTTCGCTTGTTTGCGAACCTATAAGTTCCTCTTACGTTTTGTAAGGCTTTCGAAGATTTTTCAATCACAGAAGTCCAAAATATAGCCGAGATATAAGAGTAATGAAATACAAGAAGAGACGATTTGAAGACTGGTTCTAGCCCATATCTTGTTCAACAGCCACGTCTACGATTGCGTCGGGAAGGCTAGTTCAGGGAATACGTCACAGGGTTTGCAATAATAAGTGGATAAGGTGCGAAAGTGAATAGTACGATAACAAAGATAATCATCTCGTAACAAGCTACTCGAAGCGACGTCTAAGAACTTTTTTTTCACACCCCTCCAGCAAGGAAAAGGTTAGGAGACGCCTTTTCTCCGTTCGTCTAAAAAGGTTTTCATTTTTTCGCCCCAAGGCGACAGGGCGTCGACCTGTGCACCCTCTCGGGTGAGCCCTTTATTTCCGGCGCGGAGGTGCATTTGATGGATTGCCATGTCGAACGTGAAAATGAGGTCTCGTATGGGGAATCGGTGTTGGCGTTCCAACGCGTCGATGTAGACTTGCCACTTTTGTTGAAGGAGGGGCTTGAACTTTTGCATTTCTTTGGTTGCATACGTCAACTGAAGGCGGAGTGTCGCCTCGTTTTCCAGTGTACGGTTGAGTTGGTATGCTGTTATAAGGCGGTAGGTCTCTCGAATGACGGGGATGAAAGCATCCACCTCCTCGGACATCTGGTTACGAATCTTGTTCATTACGTAAGCCCTCACATCGTTTGTTGAGTTCGTTAGCTAGGTGTTTAGATGACTTCTTCGCCACCCGCGAAGATCCGCATTAGAAAGGAGTGAAGGCTGATGAAGCCTCTCTCGCTCTTCGATGAGGTGGGAATGAGGGAGAAGGATAGGCCGAGACTGGAGATCAGCCGCATGACGCTCCGACTCATAAGCCGCGTCGAGCCGGTGAGTTCCCGTTCAATAGCGTTTTCCAAGGCGCCAACCCGGCGCCCATAATTGAGGATTTCATTAACTGTCTTGCTGGGGAGTAAATCCACCTTGGACAGGACGTAGAGCTGGGGAAGGAAAAAGCGGTTGCGGACCGCTGTCGCCAGAAACATGTTGGAAACGTAGTTTAAGGGGCTTGAAGAAAACGCGGCGTCGAAGAGGTAGAGGATGGCCTTTGGATCTGAGGTCAACTCGTTGGCGATGTAGAGGCCACTCTGCCTGAAGGCGAACAGCTCCATTTGCCCTGGCGTGTCCACCACGACGTAGTCCGCGTTATATTCTTCCACCTCGACGCGGATCGAATCGATTTCAGTGGCGATGAGGTCGGACGCCAATACTAGGCCGCCGTTTGGGCCTAACATGTATCGCTCCATGATCTCGTCCAGGGAGATGTGTTCGCGGACATCGACGTCTGGGGCATAGGGTAAATGTCGAACGCCGGGATCCAGATTCACGGAGATGACGTCTTGCCGTTTCATTCTGAGCCAGTCTGAAAACGCGGATGTGAGGAGGGACTTCCCAGAGCCCGCTGTTCCGATGAGAAAGATTACGTACAAGGTGTTCTCCCGCTGCAAGCTGAGATACCGTTCGCTTACTTTTATACGTTTCAGGGGAAACCTCGATGTCAAAAAGGTGTCGTGAGGTATTCTAAGCGGCCAAGTGTTTGATTTCCCCACCGTGTTCTAAGATGAGGTGGGATATCTCTTTTGCCGTGGCTTCAACACGGTTTTTAGCCGTTTCGTGGGAGGCGGCATGGGTGGACAGATGTAATTCGATGAGGGGGACGGGTTCCGCGGCTTGGGGATGGGATTTAACGTACACGGTGGGGTGTTGACGCATCACCCGGTCGATTAGCGGCGCCAGCGCTGACTCAATGATTTCGGTGACCTCTAAACTTTTTTCGTACATGTGACGGCTCCCGACAAAGCGTCGGATCAGGGGGGCCACGCTCTCCTCAAAAATAGCCTTCATTTCAGAGGGGACACCGGGTAAATTAATGATTGTGGATGACGCGGACTCCGAGAGCACGCCGGGGGCCGTGCCGACGGGGTTGGATAAGGGCACGGCGTCCTTGGGTAAGTGAGCCATTTTCACGCGGGCGGGGGTCAGTTCAATCGTTTTGTGGGTGGTTTGTTCGTAGTGACGATATTTGTCCTTGACCATGATGAGGGCTGATTCATTCAATTCCACTGGCTTCTTCAAGGCTAAGGCTACCGCATCCAGGGTTTTGTCGTCGAAGGTGGGGCCTAAGCCGCCGGTAGTCAGGACGAAGGCGCTTTTTCGGGTGAGTGCTTCCCGGAGAACAGTGGCGATTTCTTCGATTTCGTCTCCGACAGTGGTGATCCGTTGGACGGCTCCTCCGAGGCTCGTCACGTTTTGAGCGAGCCACTGAGCATTTGAGTTCAAGATCTTTCCTATTAACAGCTCGTTACCTAAGCAAATGATCTCGAAGGCGTGTGACATGGAGGACTACTCCTTTCTAGAGAACCACCAGGAAAGGTAATCTTTTTTTCTCTGCTTCCGTTTGTCCTCATCACTCAAGTCCGGTCGAATTTCATCCCGGATCTCCGATATCTCTTGAAAGGTGAGGGATAGGCCACAGCTTTTACACACGTAGCGTTTGACGCGTGGGTCATAGAATAGATCCCCCCCGCACTCAGGACAATAAGGCATACTTCAAACCTTCCACAATTATCTATTTAAAGCGATGGCATGAGACTCTATTTTGTGAAATGGTAGAGGGCTATCTTAAAGGTTTAGCTTTTGTGTCACCCTATTCTCTTGTTCACACCGGTTTAGAGGGTGTGGATAGCCCGATGATGGGACGTTCAGCGTCACGAAAACGAGTTCAAGAAATTTGTTTGTCCGTAGCATTACAAGTGTGGAAGTGTTTAGGTTATGACGTTGGTCAGGCCCACGTCCCTCGCGATCTGTACGGCCTCTTTGAACTCTTCACGGGTCAAGCGGCGGCGGAGTTCTGGGTCTTCAGAGGCCCTCCATTCGGGTCGGTACTGATTCATCAGGTTCAAACGCGTCTCGGAACCCAGGTTTTTCGCGACCCACTGGAGGATGGGTTGGGTGCAACACTGGTTATGGCTGGGGAGGACTAGGACGCGTATGATGAGTTCACCATAGGTCTTGACGTAGAGGTGGTTACGGGTGCAGGTTTCCCAGTATTTGGGGGCTGAGGAAAGCCGCTCTGCGCACGCGTTGTTGCCGTATTTAAAGTCGAGGAGGTAGATGTCTGCAAACCCCGCTAGCAGTTTAGCGCTTTCTTCGGAGTAGTAGCTGTTCGAGTTCCACACGGTGGCTAGGTTGGATGTGACGTGGTTGAGGGTTTCAAGCCACTGGGGGAGCCAGGGGGTCGGGTCACCCCCCACCATGTTTAGGTTGCGACATCCAGTTTTATGGAGTTTTTCTACGGCGTTTGCCATCATTTCCGTCGTGTACGCTTCACCCCTCTCGATTCGTTGGCTGATGGTCCAGTTTTGGCAGTGAATGCATCGGAGGTTGCATCCGACAGTGAAGACGGTTCCCGAGGGAACGAGTTCCGGCTCCTCACCGGTATGCACAAAAATGGAGGACACAGGGAAGTGAATGCCGCTCCGACACCAACCTAGCTCCCCTTGAACCCGATTGACGCCGCACACTCGTACGCAGAGATGGCAGTCCGCCAGCAGTCTGTTGGCGATCTCAATTTTCAGATCCAAAAAGGATTGTTTTGGCGGAGACGACGCATTTAACGTTATCCGTCCGTCATCAATCCCCTTCTTCAAAGAAGAGAACGACGTGAGAAGTGCGTCGTGAAGCAGCCACATGTCTTCGAGGGAGTCGTCCTCCTCGTAGTCTGCAGGTAGCGTCTTGGCGACGAGGAAGTGAGCGGGCTTCTTCCCCTGGAACACATCAAAGTAGCGTCCCAAGACGCTTCGAGCCCTTTGATCGCGGAGAACGGCTAAGGCGTCCGGTCGAATAAGATTCCACATGACCTCCCGTATCCCTTTAAACAACGTGCCAGAACCTAATTTTTGAAAACAGCCTGTTTTATCTAGTACACTCGCCGTTCGGTTTAAATAGTTACCGAATAACCCTGTTAGCTAGATAGCTTAGTCGCACGCTCATCCACAACCCAAAGAGAAGGACGAACGAGTGGAATGAGATCAATGAAAAGAGCGGGGTTTAAAGCATTTAAAGGACTTGGATTATTGTAAACACGAAACCATTTTATATGTCAGTTCAATCGTTGAACCGGTCATAAGTTGGTGTGACGAGGTGTTTCCCCTCTACGACGAGAATAAAAGCAGGACACGCCCCATCGTCACGTGGGCCCTCATTGTAGTTAATGGTCTGGTGTTTTATTGGGAGTTCATGCAGGGTTTCAATCTCAGTATTTTCCTCACCTTTGGCGAGGTCCCTGCCCTGGTTTTACAGGGGAAGCAGCTGCATAGTTTGGTCACCTCGATGTTTCTCCACGGCGATTTCTGGCACATCCTCGGGAACATGGTCTTCCTGTTCGTCTTCGGAGACAACGTTGAGGACCGGTTCGGGCACATCAAGTTCATCCTCCTCTACTTCGTCTTTGGAATCGGGGGCGGACTCATACACTCGATTGTAGCCGTCATGTTCGGGGGATCCGATGCCTTTATCCCGGCCGTCGGTGCTTCGGCAGCCATATCCGGGATCTTGGGGGCGTACCTCGTATTCTTTCCTCGAGCCAAAATCGTCAGCGTAGTGCCGTCCTTCGTTTTTGTTCGGGTGGCGCCAGTTCCAGCCTGGGTCTTCATCGGATTCTGGTTCATCCTTCAACTCCTGTACAGCGGGGGAGCGACATCGGTGGCGTACATGGCCCACATCGGGGGCTTTCTAATCGGCCTCATCGTGGCGAAAACGGTCAGGCTAAAGCCCCCAGCTCGAACAAAGGTAGGCCGTTCCTCGATTCAGTCACCCCCACGTTTCATGACACCGCACTGTGAATATTGTGGAAAGCTCGTACCCTATAACGCCCTTTTCTGTCCGAACTGTGGAAGCAGACGCGTCAGGTAACCAGTCCCACGTATAGCGTTACACGGAGGATCGGTTTCTTATTTCAGCCTACTACAACCGTCACTGTGTTCGGTCAGAGGAGGGAAAAGCATCCACGATACGGGCATTATCAAGAGAATTTGTGGTTTCACTCACGTTCAAGCTAACCAACTTCCCATCAACGTGGAATAGGTGACCCAAGCTACACATCACACAACGAAGAGGGAAAGCACTGCGATAAGTGACGGCTGGGGGTGTGGAAGCTCCCGTTCTCGATCCATAGGTCTATGTAGCTAGCCAACGTACTCAGCGCTCCTTGAATCGAGGGTGTGTAGCGAGAAGGGCTCGAAGCTAGCTAGCTATTTGTTGCTTATCTTTGTTGTCAGGGAGAGTAGAATAGAAGTTGATATGATGTTACAGCGTGTCTGGCTGCATCGTCTCTCTTTCCTTCAGCGATGAGAGTAAGTGCGGTTTCGAGTTCGGTCTTCGCTTGGGTAACGTCCTTCCCTTCCGATATCGTTATCAACTGTCTAGCAAGCATGATGAATTCGTCGAGGGGTCCGCAATCGAAGTAGGGTATGGAGGTGTAGTAGGCCACGACGTCGGGCCACCGGTCATTCCACGCGGTTCCGGAGAAGGGCTCCGCCTTTGTCGCGAGGTCGACGAGTTTACCGCCGCTCTCCTTCAGCTGTTCCACCGCCTTGTCAAGGTTGAATCTGGAGACGGGGGTGGGATCGATGGCCCGCATCTGTTTGTGGAAGAAGAAGTGATAGATGGATTGCACGCCGGATAGAAGGCCCTTCCCGCTTCCGCCAGCGATGGCGACGCCTAAAGCGGGTTTTCCGCTGGAGGTAGAGATCCGCACCGTGTCCATGAAGTCTTTCGTCAATCCGTTAATGTCGCCCCAATACACTGGGGCGCCTAGAACGATGGCGTCCGCGTCCTCGCAGAGTTTGCTGAGCGCTTCTGGACAGCTTTTATAGGCTTCGGCGGATCCACCGGTTCCCTTGAACTGCTGGATCTCGTAATCTACGAGGTAGATCTTGTTAATGGCGGTGCCTCTGGACTGGGCGCCGTCTAAGGCTGCGTCGACCAATCGATTCGTTCGCCCGTTCTTTCGGGGGCTGCCAACAATTCCGAGAATAACCATTTTTATCTCCACGATTAAGCTCTGGAAGAACCTCTATAAAAAGGCTTTTCGAATGCTTTCTTCGAGGTATAACTAGGTAGCTAAATGACTAATCCCTTGGTGTATGATTATACTTATCTACGTATAGTGCTTAAAGGTGGAGTGTCGGAACAGATTACGCAAGAGTTGTTTAGGAATGATCGTGAGAGCTGCGGATCCAGAGGAATACAGCGACATTTTTGACTTGGTAGATGCCGCGTTCAAGTCCCATCTGGAGCGAAAGATAATCCGGGTTACGGTCAGAGAGGACTCCCACATCCAGCCCGGCGATTTACGTGTTGTATCAGTTGACGGTAAGGTGGTGAGCATGATGATGCTTCTGCGACGGCCGTTGCGGGTGGGAACAGCCGTGGTGAACGGGGCCATTGTGGCGCCTGTGGCAACGCACCCCGACCATCAGGGGAAGGGTTTCTGCTCCGCGGTGATGCGGGACGCCGTTCAATACATGAAGGCGCAGGGATTTGACATAACGATCCTGTGGGGAAACCCGTGGCTCTATCCCCATTACGGGTATTCACCGGCCATGGTGAGGACTGAGCTGGTTGTGAAGTCCACACAAAAGAAGGCAGACGTGAAAAACCCTTACCAAGTTAGACCATTCGTGGCAGCCGATGTAGAAGCAATGACACGGATCTACAACAATAACACTGCGAGACGAACCTGCGCGGAAGTCCGATCCCCCGCAATGTGGGAATGGAAGCCTAACGGCTCAGAGGTTGAACTTGAAGTCGTTACGGATGCAGAGGGGGAAGTGATTGGGTACTGGTCTCTGGGCACGGATTGGGGGCGTCCCTGCGCCCACGAAGTGGGCGTTTTAAACGACGAAGCCTGTGGCGTCGTCTTCAACCGCCTCCTTGAAACAGCGAAAACGAAGGATGTGACGGAGTTCTACTGTATTATTCATCCCGACCACCCCTTCGCCCGCTTTGCCTTCCGGCATGGCAGCGAGGTGCGGATACGAAGTGGGGGTGGAGCAGGAATGGCTCGCGTGCTCAACCCTGTTTCGCTGCTGACCGAGATGGAGAAAGAGTTAGAACGCAGACTTCACCACTCCGAGTTCCACGATCTCGAAGGCACTTTAACGATTGTGAGCGAAGAAACCGTGGTCCTCCACATTGATCATGGCCGCGTGTCGACGGACACAGAAACCGTTGCAGGAGCCTTTCAACTTGACATTCCGTTACCGTCGTTCAATCCGTTAATAACGGGGTACCTCGATATCATCGAGTTAGTAAAAAGACCCCACGTAACGGTAACCGGAGGAAAACACGCTCTACGCTTGATCGACGTCTTGTTTCCCGCGGGATTACCGTCAGGGGGATTCCTGCCACTTGTCTGGGAATGACAGCGACCTTGACCTACCTTACGCTTCACCTAAAACACGTTCTTCATAGTCGGTGAGGGGAAACCACGCTTGTAGACAACGGTGGTGTGTCGTCAGGTTCTCCCTGCGGGAGTGAAGTCTAGCGCCATAGACTGCACGCTCACGAAAAGTTAGGGGGCGTAGGTTAAAGGTTCAGCGTGGTGTGGGGAAATGGAATTAGCACCCCGATAGATAGGTCAGCAGCCTTGGTTCGTCACTTCTCTTTTATCTGTGGGCTTTTTTGATTGTCAGGAATGATTCGATCGTCGTCCTCTGAAACACAGATAAAAGATGATGGAGGCGAGAGTGTAAAAAAGTAGACTCCCATAAAACGTGAAGTCAAGATGGATCCTCATCAATATTCCTGATAACATGGTGCCTACGGCGTAGGCGCCGTTCCACGCCATCGTGATTACTCCTGAGGTGGAGGCTCGTTCATCCGGTGAGACGACGCTCATGGTGTACGCGGTTAAGATGGGCGTGGACATGTTCATCAGAGCCGTCCTCGTCACGTACATCACTGCTACCCAAGAAAACGTCGTTAAGAACGGAATCGTTGCCAAAGGCAACATCGCGAAGGCTTGAGTGAACGTGATCGTGGCGACGGGCCCGATTTTCTCGCTGAGTCGTGGTGCAAAGAGGTTGGCAACGCCCATAGCAGCATGTGAGACCGCAAACAAGACGCCGATCTCAACGTCAGTCGCCAAGAATTTTGACCGGAGGTACAGCGGAAGCAACGGGATTAAGGTTCCAGCACCAAAACCGATCAACCCGTTGACGGCGCCAAATAGGCCGATGAGCCGCCAAGACTTAAAGGCAATTATCCCTTTACGTCGTTTAATAAACGACGCTTCATGGATGACGAGCAATTCAGGTAACGCGACGAGGGTGAGACCCACCGCTACCCAGAACATCGTTCTGAAAGCCTCCACCGAAGTCTGATGCAGAATCGAACCAACCGAGTCGGTGGCGCCCGCTAAAAGCGAGCCAAGGATAATGGCGAAGGCCGCGAGAAAGGAGTTGAGACTGAATACGTAACTCCTCTCTGTCTTGGTAGTCTTGTCCGTTAAAATGGCAGATGAAGGCCCAACATAAGTACCCCAGGATACTCCGATGAGCGTGGAAGCGATGAACAGCGATTGGAAATTTGTGAAGATCGCATAGATACCGAAGGCGACTGCATACGCTGAGATGCTGAGAATCAAGATGTTCTTCCGGCCATATCGGTCAGCGACGACACCCGCGGGAAGCAGCACTGCGACAGAGATCAGAGCCGATGTCCCTAACAGGGCACCGACCTCTGCTGAATCATATCCTAACGCACTGAGATACAGGGGTTGGATGATTCCTGAAAGCCCGATTACGATGGACGTGGAAAACGAGCTCAGCAATAGGAGCTTCAGGTCGCGGTCGAAGCCTTTGAATTGATTGAAATAGGTCGTGAACCGAGTCATCGCAGTCTACTCTATTCCTGTCCTCAACCTCTATATATAATCCGCTCAGTCTCAGGTGATAGTCTTGTCGATGACACGCATCCAGAAACTCGTGAGCTACCCCGATACGGTCTATCGGGAAAATGCATCGAAAAATCACGGCGGAAGAACCTTCTTCTTGCATGTGCCTTCGAAGGTGGATCCTAAATGATGAGCGTGTTGTAGAGATAGGTGAGAGGGTGAGTACCGATTCGCAAGGGATGAGCCAAAACAAAGCCTCGAGGAGGAGGCTTCAGGCAGAGTTACCTTACGGAAATCAGTGAAAGCTCGTACGAACCAGCGACAAGCAAGGTAAATCCAATATGACTCAGTACCATGATTACTGAGGTTTCTCGTTCGCCTTTTGACACCTGGGGCAGATGTAGGATGCGGTGCTGCCTGTGCGAATCTTCTCTATGGGCGTTGAACACGTCGGACAGGGTTGCCCCGTTTTGTATCCCACTAAAAATTGGTCGCTTGAAAAGCCGCCCTTGTTCCCATAGAAGTCTCTCTCGTATGCTAAGGCGCCCATCGCCACACTCCGGGTCAATACATCCCGCATCGAGTGGTATAACGCCTCGACGTCCACCTCCGTTAAGGTGTCAATCGTTCTCTTCGGATGCAGCCTCGCTTTGAATAAGATGTCCTGCACGTACACGTTGCCGATGCCTGCCACTCGACGCTGATTCAGCAGAAACGACTTCACTTGTGCCCTCCCGCCGCGGAGTATCTCTTGAAAATACGGTAAGGTAAAGCCGTCGTCTAAGGGGGATAAGCCCAGGCCTCTCGTCATCTTATGCGCCGTTAACTCCTCGGCATTCACTAAATGGATGTATCCGAACCACGAAAAATTTATTGTGAAGCCAGAGCCCTCCGACAGACCCATCTTAAACTTATACGTTTCAGGTAAAACATCGTCGGAATTGTAGTAGAGAAGGTCTCCCCCCATACCTAAATTGATTAAGAGAAAAAGGTCGTCACTCAATTCCAGAAACAACCATTTTCCTCTGGCTTTCACCGACACAATTCGACGACCAACCACCTTCTCTATAAACTCGTCAACAGGACCATTCAGGTTCTTGGGCTGAAGAACCTCCACGTCCATAACGGCCTTTCCAACCACTTTTCCACGCATCTGATCACTCAACACCGCAATTTCGGGTAACTCCGGCAACCAATCCCACCGCCTTACGTTGTCTAGTACGTTAGACGTTGGATTAAACAGTTACGCCTGTACGTCACAAACTCGCAGGGGGCTCAACGTTCTGA
>JAOZHB010000120.1 GCA_026015035.1 Candidatus Bathyarchaeota archaeon
CCGCTTCCCATTTTTTCGGTTAAGAATCCACTTCGTATAACCTTTGCCGCGGCCCTCAATTCTTCGTTTCCGATGATCGGTCTGTTTATGGGAATTGTTTGCGCATACATGAAGATCCCTCTTGAGTGAAGACGTTGGCTTATTCTAGTCGTTCGTTAATTATAAGACTTCTCTAGATGTGGAGGCGCCATGAGAACAAGGTTTATATGGGATTTCCTGAAACTGTCTTTGCTATATCCATTAAAATGGTTTTTTTCTGTTGGTATGAGGATGTTAATCTTGATTCTGAAATCCATGTGTTTACGGGAGGCGCCAGGTAATCGACGGATGTTTGAAGTCGTCGAGGCTCAGTTCAGGGCGTTATCTCCTTTTTTTCCAAATCTGAAGGCTTAAGGATGAAATGACCGTGTCAAAAACAAAGAATGCTGACTTCAAAAAAATTCTAATTGGCCCACCGAAACTAACCCGCTTTGAACGGGCGAGGATAGTTGGTGCGCGGGCGCTTCAGATTTCAATGGGAGCTCCCTTATTGATAGAGGTTCCGGAGGGCCTGAGGACGTCAGTCGATTTAGCGATGAAGGAGCTTGAGGGTGGAGTTTTGCCGATAACGATTCGGAGACGACTTCCGGACGGAACGTATCAGGACATCCCCGTGCAGTGGCTTAAATAAGAACCGGCTTTAGACATAATCATCCTAAGGACGTAGTTTTCTGATTGAAAACGTTTGAGGGGAAAAGTCTGGAAAGGGGATGATTCTTCGTTGGGAGATCCTGAGAAAGACAGTTGGCTCATTGCAACCCTGATAATGGCGGTCACGTCCTCAACCGCCTTCATCGTCCAAAGAGCCATAACCCCGCTTTTCACCTACGCCTTTGAGGTGTGTGTGTTCTATGTTCCAACCATCGTGTTGTCGATAATTTACCTGAAAAAGAGACTGGAGTCGAATGAGGCTAGGGGACTTTCCGAGCCATGACAAAGGCGTCCTCCCCGTCCTTGTAATAGCTTCGTCTTGTCCTGACTACGTTGAAATTAAGCTTCTCGTACAGGCTGATGGCGGCTAGATTACTCAATCGAACCTCTAAATAGCTCTCTTTCGCGCCATACCCAAGCATGCCCTTCAAAGCGTTCGAAACCAGACCTTTACCTAACCCCTTCCCTCGATATTCAGGAAGAACCGCTAAGGACACAATGTGGCCTTTCTTGATTAAATTAAATCGCTGCATTTCAGACAAACCAAGTTCGATCCGACACATAATGTATCCCACAACGGTGTCGGAGGCGGATGCAACTATAAACGTCTTGGGAAAACGGTAATAGAGCATGAGGTAAAACGCTTGATTATAATTTTCAGGGAGGCAGGAACGATTGATCGCCATAACTTGGCTAGTGTCTGTGGTGTTGAACAAGCGGAGGTTGAAGTTGGTATCAAGGGTGATGTTCTCAGTCTTCCTTCTCTTTTTTAATGACGGGTAGAGTAGTGGATCCGTGGGGCAAAACAAGAATCTTCCCACGTCGCCCCGTCATTCGTAAAGCTGATGTTAAAGCGGTGTTCACTGTTTTTGCCGTTCTCAACTTGAAGACTCCCGTCGCA
The DNA here is from genome assembly GCA_026015035.1 of Candidatus Bathyarchaeota archaeon. Classification (GTDB taxonomy): domain Archaea; phylum Thermoproteota; class Bathyarchaeia; order RBG-16-48-13; genus DAOVBJ01. Next base: position 1,592 of record JAOZHB010000120.1, read on the forward strand.
TAGTAGTCAGGCATGACTGACACCAGAATTATTTTCACCCTTCCGAGGGCCTTCAGAAGGTAATATGCTTTGTGGCCGCCCAAGACAAAATTCCGTCGTATCTCCCTTCGAATACGTGAGAGCGAGTTAAACCGCACCATCCAATCGTGGAAAGTCTTGTTAGCGTACCCCTCCACGCATTCGGCGACTAAAACCACAACCCCTTTATCCTTCACCACGTTCAAAGCGGAGTCGATGCCCTTGTACGCTTGGTATAAGTCGATGTCAAAGGGGGAGCCTCCGGGGCTGACGATCACGATCTCTGCAGGCGATTCAACAGGCACCCTGCACAGTTCATTCACCAACTGAACGCCTTCATGAAAGACCGTGTCAACGTCCCCTGCAAAAGCCTTGACGACTTCTCGCTGAGAATTTAGCACCACGTTTACGGCCAAGTCCACGTCGACGAGGTGGAGGGCCTCCTCCATGTCCAAGTGAACCGGGTTTCCATCGAGGTTACCCGTCGCGGCCTTGGGGTTTAAGAGGAGGGCATGATTATGTTGAATGGCGTCAATCCCAGTAATTGCAGGCAGGACGCTTTTTCTACCCCCACTGTAGCCAGCATAATAGTGCAGGGCAATATCCCCTGTCAGAATCCTTAAATCAGCGTCCAAAAAGGCCTTGTTGACTGAAACCTTTGTTCCAAAACTGGTCTCCCCCACATACTCGAGGTCCTCGGCGAAGCAGTCATGAATTTGAATATTTATCCTGCTCCCTAAAGCCTCACCAAGAATAGCTAGCCCCTCCGCCTCCGTCATTGTATGTACTCCACAGCCGAAGATCACAGTTATATCCTCGTCCTGAACGCCGATTTGACCCAGCTTTTTCAGGATAGAGGAAAAGATCAGGCGAGTGGGAGCGGGCCTAGTTTTATCGTCTACGACAATGGCAGCCGTCTCCCCCGACTTCACAACCGCATCTAACTTCGGAGTTCCCAACGGCTCTTCTAAGGCGTCATCCACCTCCTTAAACGGGTTTATCACCCCCGCTCGCTCCTTCACGTCAATAACGCCCAACAAGTTCTCGTTTGGCACCTTCACAGTCACCTCAGTCCTGCCATAGGGAAGCCATACTTCAACCAGAACGGTCACACCCTGTTTTTGAATAGGAATCACTTTGAATCTATCATTTAAGTCTAACGTATTAAACGGTGCGTCCTCTCGAAAAAAAGCGTCAAGAAGCCGGATGAATACAAGAGAGTTGTTGAAGGCTGGTTTCCCGGTCACCCCGAGTTACATCCGCCCACGTCTGTCACTCAAGAATAGACAAGAAAAGACTGACTTGAAAAACCCTCAACTGGTGTTTATGACGACGCTGTTAGGGCTGCTTTCGGAACAGTTTTGGCTTCACCGCCACTCGTAGACGGAAGCGTTGACCTCTAACGACATTTCCTAGTGCAGGTTTACGGTTCCATATTTCGTGAAATAGTCGATCCAGCATTGCCTGACGTCACGTGGTAAATCATCCTTCACCAAGTCATAGATCGTCTTTGCATCCAGTATTGAGAACACCTTGACGTTGAATTCGTCTTGAATATACTTAATAGCACTTCGTTGCTCAACGTTATCTGCATCCCCCATCTTCTCCTGTCGGTCCACCACCAGCACCAAGCCCACTACGGTGTGGAGGCCAAGTCGCTTAAGCTTCTCCAAGGCCTCTACCTTAGTTCCTCCCGTAGTGGCGACGTCGTCGATCAACAGGATCTTCTGTCCCGCTGTAAAGTGATTGGCTCCGACAATAATTCTGTCTGCAGATACATCACCATAAGCCTTCTCCTCCTTGCGGTCGTAGAGGTACCTCTTATTGATTCCGTAGAGCTCACTCAACCCCTCACAAGCCAACGCGGCAAGAGTTATCCCCTTGTAAGCTGGACCGAAGATGAAGTCGAAGTCCTCAAGTTCCCCTTCGTCGAGGAGGAACGCGATGTAGGTGGCTAAGAGCCACTTCATCTCTGCCAAAGACGCGCCGTCGGTTAAAGACCCCATATTTATGAAGTACGCAGAGGCTCGTCCACTCTTGAGAGTGAAGAGCTCCGTAGACTTGGGCGCGATTTTAAGCGCGCCTTTCGCTAACAAAAGGTCCAGAAAGGTCTTTACGATTTTTTCTCTTGAGACCAAGCCTCCACCGACGCCAGTGCTTGCCAGATCGTTCACATTCCTAGCTAGCTAGCCTAGCTTACCTGCGGGGATGTTGTCTACCACCACACCACTTTTCATCTTTCGAACGAGCAGCTCCTGCTCCACCATCTCAACGCCCTCGCGCTAAATCCTTTGTTCCGTTTCGTATCTTATGTGTGTTACCTTTCAACGGATGAATGTGAACTAGACGAAGTCGTGTCTGCGTTCCTCTTCACCCCATCCTACATAGAACGCTTCCTTTGTTGAGAGAGCCCAGCAAGACCAATCAGCTGAAACACCTTAAAATACTCGTTGAAACAATCTCTTGAAGAGGGTGTGACGATTTTGAGCTGGACTGCAAAACAGGAGTCTTATAAAAAAGATGTATGTGAAATCCTCGTTAGAATAG
>JAOZHB010000021.1 GCA_026015035.1 Candidatus Bathyarchaeota archaeon
AATGGTGGAAAAAGGATCGGCGATGGGTTTGCAGTCTGATTTGTTATGACGGGGCGTTCAGCCAGATGTGGCTGGAAGCGGGTAGCAAATTGTCGTTCAAGATGAAGCCGGGACGATACTGTGTCGGGTACGCCACAACCTCATCACACACGTCAACCTCACAGGTCGCGTTGGAGCCGTGGAAAGCCTTCGAGTCCTGTCCCAGGAAGGCCTCCATTACGAAAGGGTATAAGTGTTCATCCTGCTCCCAGGCGGACACGGTGCATCCGTGCTTGATCTGCGATGGCGTAAAGTGTCTGGCGGAACCGAGGCGTGAGAGAAGCTGTAAGGACGCAACGGCCTACGTGTATCTGGCGTCCTTTGGTCCAACGCTCGTAAAGGCTGGAGTCGCTCACCAGTCAAGGATACCTCACAGGTGGATTGAGCAGGGAGCGAATTTAGCGAAGCGAATCATAATGGGAAACGGAATGGACGTGAGACGGTACGAGACAGCTATACATAAGTCCCTGAACGTGCTGTCCGGGTTGAGAACGAGTCTGAAAGTCGACACAATGTGGAAAATACAGACTCAAAAAGAGGCCTTTGCACTGACAAATATGGAGGAACAAATCAGGCAGCGATTTCCAGACGTCCCCGTCTATCAAGAAGCCCTGCGAGACTTGTCCCCCCTCTACGCTTTGCCTTCGCTGGATCGACAGCCCCTCGAGGTAAAGATTAAGAAAAACCAGCAAATAACGGGCACAGTCATGGCAGCCAAGGGAGCATTATTGCTATTGCGTGTCAATGGCCTCCCCCATTTTCTCAATCTGAAGCATCTGGTCGGAAGGAAAATAACTATGAATACACCGGAAGGAATGGCGTCGCAGAGAGTTCTGGACGAATTTTAGAAATATCGTTGACCAACAGATTTAGGGGGAGGACGTTGAGGGGTGAACCAGTTACGCTTGATACAAGCTTGGAGAAGAAGTCGGTCACGCTGTAGGAAGATCGCGTGTTTCGGACCGTCTCGAAAATATTTTGTGTGTAGAAGGCATGTTACCAATTTGGTAACGGATTTGGTACCACAAGGTGGACACCGCTCGGCTGGTTGATTCCTAGCCTTTTAGTCGAGCCATGTTGTTAGCGTGCACACGCTAGAAGGGAGGGGTGCCCAGGGTGAGATTTGCACACTAATTTACTAGTAAATCTAGCTAGAAATTGGCTAGCGCGCGCTAGTGAGTTAGCTAAGACAACCAGCCAAACGGGATAGAGAATAGAGTGCGCGCTAATGTTTGACCAGCCACTCTTCCATTAGGAATATTAAATGAGATTAATTGAAAACCTAGTTTTGTGATTCCAAATCGTGCGCTTGAACTAGCTAGCAAGTTTCCTACCCCTATTCTTAGGGATTATCAATATAAAATGTAGCTAGCTATAAATGTACTGGGTGAATGGATAACTATGTTACCTATTGCTCCGTTAATGATTGAACATCGCATCATTGATCGAATGATACGCTTGGTCGCCCATGAATATGAAGTCGTAGTCACGACACGCAGTCCTAACGCTGCATTCATTGAGACAGCAGTAGCGCGCGCGCTGACTTCCCAGATATTGCAGCAATGCTGGAGTGGATTAAATGGAAGGACTACTATCTGCGTTGGGGTAGAGATACGCTGGTTTATGCTATATATATATTCAGAAAACCATAGCGCGTGCTAGCGAGCATACGAACTAATGAATAAGGGTAATAGCGCACGCGAGTCGTCAGGTAGCTAGCTACGCAAAGGTATTCGCTTTAATTGTATTTCTATTCTTGGATTCCCGCCTTTTGTGCCCAGGCCACTGCATCTGTTAACTTTAAGACCGGAACGATGTCATTAATATCGCCAACGAGTCGTAGTTGTTCAATGGCTTTATTAAGCTTCGCACCGTCGTCAGCTTCAACAACTAAATAAAATTGATGACCGGGCCCATCTATATACCCTTCAATTATTGTGACACCAGAAGTCTTACTTTGTTCTATTAATTTCGCTAAAAATTCTCGATCTGGATGCACTTTTCCACCTGGACACATCACCGCTGTATGTCGATGATAAACTATAAACAACATATTCTAATTATCACCCCCTCTCATTTTTTATAATTTATGCGTGTAGTCGTAACTGTTCGTGCGTACAATAGGGTTGGAATATGGTTTCTTGAATATCTATATTTCTTTCACTAGTTTAATCATTTCTTCTGCTGAGAATCCCGTCAATGTCTCTGTTCTAAGCAGTCCTTTACTACCCCAACTCAGAAGAGCCTTAGTCATTGTCTCTGCATCTGGCGCTTCACCTATTGCTACAAGATCATAACGTCCCATTGTAAAAATAAGAGAACTTATTTTTACTCCGAACGACTCAAAGACCTTGGGTCCTTCTTTTATGCTCTCAGGTAAACCCTTTATATTTTCCATCCTTTTCTGAGTGAAATTTCCGAGAATTACAAAAATTGGCATTTTTTCACCTCCCCTTTTTCTTATTGACGTTTATACGGTTAATGCATGTCAGCTAGCCTATGTTGGCTTCTGTGCCTGTAACGCTTCCATGTTCTTCATAATCACGGACATCGTCCGCTCTTGTTCGGCTTTGGGACTTATTTCCAGAAACTCGAGGCCCTTTACTCCCCGGATCGGGATGTGTCCTGGTTTCATGTAGTATGCTTCGCCCGCCTTGATAGTCTCTTCATGATCCATGTATTTTAACACGATCTGACCCTTGAAGACATATCCATAATGAGGTGTCTGACACATGTCACCGGGCAACCCTTTAAACAATAACGATGGTGGCTCCCAATCTACTTTCACCGTGGTAAAGGACACGACGTAATCGTCCGCCTCAATTGTGCGTACTTCCATTTGCTCGTTACTGAAGGCGATGGGGATATCGTTTTTCGACGCATGAGTTATCTCTTTCATACAGTATTCACCTCCTTTTCTGCTAATTACTCTTGGCTTTTTTCTAGTCTGCACAAGCTCCACGCATATAAACTGTGTAAAACTTTAGGTTAGCTAGTAGCTATCTAGCTATGGCTTGATGTTCTGGTTGATGTGGAAGACGTTGCTCGGATCGTATTTTGATTTAACTTTGCGTAGCCGGTCGTAATTGCTGCCATAATTGACCGCAACACGATCGAGATCGTCGCCAGAGGCGAAGTTGATGTACCCCCCTAGCTCTGAATGAGGCTCGAGGGCCTTGTGGTAGTCTCGGACCCAGCGGATGTTGGATTCATTATGGGCTGGGTCGGGCCACATTCCAGCTATAACAACAGCATACTTGGCATCTCGATGACCAAAAGCGGTGGCGTCGGGCGCCACGTCGTGCACCGCGCCATTAATTGAGTAGATGTGAGTTGTTGAATTTACGGTGGGTACCTTAGGGCCAAACGTCATATGCGCTTCAATGGCACCGTCCGTGATTCCCTTCGCGAACAAGGTCTTCCAGTAGTGTTGGAGACCAGGGGGGACTAAGCCGTCAAAGGCGCTGTTAAGCGATGGGTAGGGCATTGGTCCGACGTGCTCTGCTACGACTCGGGCAGCATCACGTAGTGGAGCGAATACATCCTTAGCTCGCTCTGACCGTCCGACCCAGCACACAACCATGCCGCAAAAGGTGTCGCCGTGTCGATCCTTGGGGATGAAAGGAAGTGGAGGAGCTGTCTGCCACAAGAAGAAGGCGCCGAGTTCACGAGGTGCGTCGGTGATATACTTGTCGTAAGCCCGCATGACCTCTGGGGCGTCTTCGATCTCGAAGAACATGGGCCCCCCTACGACTTCCTTGACTTCGTGAAGGCGATACTGGAAGTTCGTGACTACGCCGAAATTGCCTCCACCCCCGCGGAGTGCCCATAAGAGGTCTTGATTCTCCCGTTCACTCGCCGTAACGAAGGAGCCGTCGGCCAAGACGACATCAGCCGACAGGAGATTGTCCACTGATAATCCGGCACCTCGGGTGAGGTAGCCGATCCCTCCGCCGAGGGTGAGTCCTCCGATTCCCGTGGTGGAGATAATTCCCCCTGTTGTGGCCAAGCCGAAGGCGTGGGTTGCGTGGTTGAAGTCTCCCCACGTGCATCCGCCTTCCGCCCAGACGGTCTTGGTTTTGGCATCCACTCGGATGCCCTTCATACGGTTTAGGTCTACGACGAGAGCGTGGTCAGCTGTTCCGAAGCCTGGCACACTGTGCCCTCCGCCGCGGATAGCGATGTCGATGCCCTCTGCGCGAGCAGCTTTCACTGAAGCGACGACATCTGCGACGCCTGTGCAGCGTACGATGGCGTTGGGTTGTTTATCGATCATCGCATTGTAGACTTTACGCGCTTTTTCATAGCCTTCATCACCAGGGAGGATCACTTCTCCCCTCAACTGACTCTTCAATTCGGACACGGTTTTTACATCCATTAAAATACACCTATTTTCTAGCTAGCTTCAGCCTTTTTCAAATTTGGTTTTAATTGCTGCCAGACTTGCTATCCCTTGTATATCCGCTGTCCTCAATGTTTCGAGAGGTAACGCCATTATTATTGTGTTACTTTGGTCTTTGCTTACATCGTTTATCGTTGAAAGGATTCTCAATTGCATTGCGTTAGGGTCTTTCATATTTGCGGCAGCATCTGATAACATCTTTGGCGCTTCTAATTCAGCATTTGCCTTTATTAGAACTGCTCTTGACTCCCTTTCAGCTTCTGCTTGAGCCGCAAACGCCCTCTTCATGTCACCTGGCAGACTTATGTCTTGAAGTTCTGCCCTTGTTATGTCTATTCCCCAGTCTTTAGATAATTCGTCTATAACGTATTTCAAGGATTTTGCAATCTCTTCTCTACTTTCCAGCAGGTCATCAAGGCTGTAGCGACCGATCACGTCCCTTATAGATGTTTGAGCGTATTTAGAAACAGCATCTGCATAGTCTTTGATTCTCAATATCACCTTTTCAGCGTCTTCAATCTTCATGAATACCACTGCATCTATTCCAACAGAAATGTTATCTTTAGTAATTGCAGATTGTCCTCTCAAGTCCACAGTTTGCATCCTAAGATCCACTCTTTGAATAGAATCTATGAAGGGAACTCTAAAGTGAAGGCCCGTATCCACTATCTTTATAATCTTACCAAAGCGGATAACAGCCACTTTTTGCCATTGCTTCACGACGTAAATTGAACGAACAATCAGCAATACCGCTATTGCTACTATGATACCTGCTATACCTAAGGCGATTTCGTTTATCTTTTTCACCTTCTCACTTAAGAGCTGGCTAGCAATTTTTGATATTTCCTCAGTAACAACAATCAATGGAATCGATACTTAAGGTGGATGTCTACACTGCAAGACACTGCACTCAAAAGTATACACTAAATTTAATATTGATAATCTCAGAGAATAGAAATAGAAAACTTGGGTGTGGAGCGATATTGACTGGGAGCGTAGAGGATTTTAGCATCTTGAAGCCCGTATTAGAAAGAATTCTCAACGAAATTCATGAGATTTCTGGTTGTGAAAGCGTCGCAATGAGATTACATAAAGACGGTGATTTTCCTTATTACGTGCATGAAGATTTTCCCGATTTCTTTGTCGGCAAAGAGAGTAGCCTTAACATTAAAGACGAAGACGGTAATGTTGTACTGGATGCTGATAGCGTTCCTCGTGTGGAGTGTATGTGTGGAAACATCCTCAAGGGACGCTTCAATCCAACATTTCCCTTCTTCACGGAGACTGGAAGCTTCTATACTAACAGCACAACACAACTCCTCACTACAATGACAGAAGAAGAGCGTCGAGAAGTGGGTCGAACGAGGGACACATGTCACCATTTTGGATATGAGTCAGTTGCCTTGATCCCTATTCTAGTAAATGGTGATAATCTTGGTCTGATTCAGCTGAACGACCCCCGGGAGGACATGTTCACCCTTAAAAAGATTGAAAAATACGAGTTGATAGCAGGCCATGTAGGTAGAGTCGTTAGAAATATTCTTGAAGCTGCGGAGGAAATGTTCCACGTTTTCGATCTAGTCTCTGAATTTAAAAAAGGTGAGGAGAAAAATCTTCCCCTTTGACTATGGAACCTTTTCTACATCAAGATTTTTATATCTAACACTTGATGCGTAATAGCGCTCGCGAAGCGTACGCGCTCTTGTTGAGGCTCTTTGTCAAGGCATCTATCAATACAGGCTAGGATGTCGTCGATGACTCCATCCGGTTCCTTTTTTCGCGTGCGTTGGATACATATGAACGGATAAGATCCGACCATTTATGTCCATCAATGCCGTCTTGACTTTGGTGCCGCCAAGGTTGACATCCAAGGTAAAGAGTTCATCTCTCTGTCCCATCTCGCATCATCCCAACACAACGCACAGGAAAACATCTTTCGTCCAATTTATGTACAGCGAGCCTGGTTTCTTTATTCTTTTAGCGCGCGGGCGCGTTGTGGATGTGGACGAGCTGCCCCATGGAAATCGGTTTGCTGGCTTTACCGACGAGCTCCCCATACTTGTAGACCATATCACCCTTCGGAATATCTGTCAGGGCTACTTTAAAGCCAAAGGGGATCTTCTCCTTTGCCTCAACAGGTTGGACATCCCTTTCGAGCGTAGCTGAAATGTGGTCACCAACATCCACGTCTTCAGTAACCGTCGCAACGTTATCTTGAAAGTGAATTATCAACGCACGTTTTGACTTCATATTCATCAAGGAATAGAGGGAACGCTCGCTAATAAGACATGTACCTCAGGATGGTAACGCACAACATTCTGCATGTAAAGGAGGAGGATGAAGCGGCTAGCTAGATAAGACAGCATGTCCAAATGAAACGTCAATGAGGACTTTAACATAACAAAAAAATACCTCGAATTCCCGAACCCATACGGGGCGGGGAGACTGCGGGGGCATTTAAACGCTGTTTGTACTTCCTTTTAACAAGCGAGTTATCACAGTCTTGATCACGCACCCTAGGCTCTACATGAATCGAGGAGTGAGGGCCTTGAGATTACCTTATTGAGGCCTTCTCAAGAATCATACTATCGTTTGATAGTGGAAGAAAAAAATGGGGGTTGTTAGCCTTCTTCGAGGGTAACAACTTTCTCTAGGGAGGGAATGGTGAAGGCTAGGTCGAGGGTTCGAAGGGTCTTCTTCGTTGGGATGCCGTGTGTGTCGCAGCCTCTAAGTCGATACCACGTCTGTTTGTCTTCCTCGAATTGCTTCCGGTCGTAGACCGCTGCGGCGGTACCCGCTTTGGGGCCGAGGGTCAAGGGTTCTGTGAAGACGCGTTCGGGAAGGATGTCATCCCTGTCTGGTACAAGACCCTGCTGTATGTTCCAAGCGCGTTCAAGGATGATGAGGCGGTGTGCGAAGTGGTCCCATCCTTCTTGGCTGGTAAAGGGAGTCCATCCCGTGGCGGCCTTCAATGCACTCGCGATTGTTTCAACGGGTAAAGACCGAACGTTTCTGATACATATAGTCAGTGAGTCTGCCACGGCGAAATTGTTCTGTCCCTCAATCGTCGGACCGTAGAGGTGGACGCCGCCCCGGTCCGACATGACGTAGCAGAAGGTTTCCCTTTGATTTCGATTGTTGCCTGCGCCGCCGACACCCCATTCCACGCCCTTGCAGTGCATGGCAAACGCTTCTGAGCCCTTGCCCACCTGCTTTGATGCGATATTGATTCCTTCAGCCAGTAGGTCGCCGACGCCGTCCCTGCGAACGATCTTCCGCACAATCTCGAACATGGCGGGGACGTTGCCCCACGTCAGCTCGACGCCGTCTAGGTCGTCCTTGGTCAGTATCCCCTTCTCGTAGCACTCCATGGCCCAGGAGAGGGTGTTCCCCGTCGAGACCGAGTCCAGGCCGACTGAGTCGAGGAATGAACTCAACGCGTAGACCCCGTTGGGGTCCGTGACCATGCAGTTGGGGTGGAGGAGGTCAGTGGAGTCGTAGTCCGGTATGTCGAAGGTGCCTGCCCACGGGCCTTCACGGATGATCCCGAGTTGATTACAGGGCGTCGGGCATCCGAAGCAGCCCCTATTCTTCACGCGGCATCGAGCCTCCCACTGCAGCGGGCCGCCAGTCTCGATATCGTCGCTCCAGTAGGATTCCCGCCAATTCTTCAGAGGTCCGGTGGAGGAGTCGCTGGAGCTTATGTTGGCGGTAGTGGATCCCCATCGGTTGCGTCCGTAGACGTAGGCTTCGTTGCTTCGAAGGAGCTTGTGGAAGGTCTCTTCCAAGAGGAGGAGTTCCTCGATGTCGACGACGGGTATGTCCAAGGTTCCCCTGACTGCGATGGCCTTGAGCTTCTTCGAGCCCATGACGGCTCCTCCACCACAGCGCGATGCGGAGTAGAAGTACTCCTGATTGATGCACGCGTAGCGAACCTGGTTTTCGCCTGCGGGGCCAATCTGTAAGACGCGTACGAAGGGATCGATCTCTTCCTTCAGCCGTACCTCGGTCTCAAAGATGGAGGCGCCCCACAGATGTTTCGCGCTCCGTATCTCGGCCTCCCCGTTATTCACGTAGAGGTAGACCGGTTCGTCTGCCTTGCCTGTGACGATGACGCCGTCGAACCCAGCGTTTTTGAGTTCGGGGCCCCAGTTACCCCCTGTTGAAGTGTGTCCCATCAGGTTCAGTCCAGTCGAAGTCGCTGAAAGAGGTGACTTGAACCGTACGATTGTCCTGTTTCCGCTCAACAGACCGGTTAAGGGACCCGTGAAGAACATGATAAGGTTCTCGGGGCTAAAGCCCTGAGTCTCGGGCTGCAGTCGATCCCAGAGGAGCTTCGTCATGATGCCCCGAGCACCTAAGAACTTCTTGGCATCCTCGGAGTCTAACGTCGTCTTCTCGACGGTTCCTTCAGACAAGTTCACGTCCAGAATCTTCCCAGCGTATCCACCGATCATCCTTTTACCACCTCCCCTCCTCGATCTTCTTTTTAACAGGGTAGAACTGGTCGGCGATCCTGCTCGCTATGACTTGAGCGGGCTTCGCTAACCGTTTGGGAAATCTAGAGAGCGGTAGAAAGTGGAGGGTGCTAGACGGACAGTATTTGGCGCATTGGGGCTCACCGCCACAGAGGTTGCATATCTGGGCGATGCCCTTCTGGGGATGGAAGGTTATACAGCCGCCTCTACCTGCGTCGATGCATGCTTGATTACACAATTCACAGCTTGTACAGAGAGCCTCATCGACTGTCATCTGGTATGCGTCGCCGTCGTAGGTCAAGGCTCCTGTTGGACAGGCACTGACGCAGGGTCGATCGTCGCAGTACTGGCACACGATGGGAACATCGATAGGGCCTGGATAGAATTGGTAGACCTGAATCCGCGAGTAGGCTTCGTTGTATTTCTTCTCGTGTTGAAGAGCACACATTTTCTCGCATATTCGGCAACCGCTACACCCTGGCAGGTTATGATTGATGAAAAGTTGCATTGGATTCTCCATGAAAGTCATCCTCGTTTCTTTTATATTACAAAACATACATATCTATTCAGAGTATTAAGAATTTCCTGTTAGCAGAGGACGTTGGAAGACCATGGGCGTGATGAGGACCCTGAAGATCATGCGTCAGCTACTCCCTGAGTGGACCCTACCCGAGGAGATGACCGTCACCTGGGACATCGAGAACCGTCGAGAGGTGACCTACGCCCAGGAGAAGTTTCGCGAGTATTTAGCTGACGGCTGGATGGCTTTCAGTGAGGAGTCAAGGGGACGACGGCAGATATTCACATTCAACCCCCAGCTTGAGCGGATAGTCTTGATGCCGCCCCTGGGAGGCGGATGAAGAAAAGCCAGTAGAGAGAGTGAAGTGGAAAAGGAGATCGCGAAAAGAAGATAAGGTAAACGGGTCAGACTTGGAGTCCCAGGGCAGCCATTTTTCCCGCAAAGTACGGTAAAAGAGGGAACGTGGTGCGAGTCATCTATTTGACAAGAACATAAGCGTGTGCGCTAACGCCAAATAAATCCTAGCGTTCGAAACTACCAGTTAACATAGGTATAGAAAGGGCATCCCCTTTTGGCTGATGCGTCGAGAAGAGTGAAGAGGCACACGCTAAAAACAGGGGAAGGAACAGTTTGGAGAGCGAGGGCGACGACCTCTCTAAGGAACCCGTGGCAACTTTCCCGTTCAGAAAAAGCTAACTATCTCATTTAGTCCCTCATACGCCGCTGATGTCGGCATGTGGGAATCCCTTTTTATTTCAAGGATACATCCTCTAGTAGGGAGTCAGAAGGTATGATGATGTCAGTTGAAGAGGTCTTCACTCACATTGAGAAGCATCGAAGGGAGTTAGCAGAGGTCTGTTCTCAGCTGATACAACGTCCCTCAGCGCACCCCGAGGGACGCACTGCGGAATGTGTTACGTACATTCAGGATTACTTCGATCAACTGGGAATCCCCCACGAGGTCTACAGGAGGAATGAGGAGAAACCGAACATTGTCGTGCGGGTAAAGGGGACTGGAAACAAGAAGATCATGTGGGTTGGCCACCTCGATGTGGTGCCCGAGGGAACTCCTGAGCTCTGGACTCACCCGCCCTACGGTGGTGAGATTACGGAGGACGGCTTGATCTGGGGACGGGGATCCAGCGATATGAAGGGAGCGTGCGCAGCAGCAATGGTCGCGGCTCGAGTTCTGAGTGCCCTCAAGGAGGTGCCCAACAGCATAGACTTCTGGTTCACCGCGGACGAAGAGGTGGGAGGCGGCGACGGGGCGCTTTGGCTTGCCCAGGAACGGCTTTTCGACGGCGATGTGTGCATCATCGGTGACGGAAGCCCCGGAACACCCGAATCCCCAGCAATAGATTTGGGCTGTAAAGGGGTCGCGGGCGCGAGGCTCAGAGCCCGAGGGCGAACCGCCCATGGGAGTCGACCCTTCTTGGGGGATAACGCCCTGGATAAGCTCCTGAAGGTGATTCCTTATGTGAAACAAATCGCCGATTATCCACTTGAGGTTCCCGACGAATTGGAAGCCACTGTCGCGGCAACCATTGAGTACATGATGAGGGAGGAGTTCGACGAAGACCAACAGAACGCCCTTACGAGACTCTTCAACTACCCCTCGGTGACTCTGAACCTCCTCAACGGGGGTGTCAAGACCAATGTCGTCCCCGACTATGCTGACGCCTACTTCGATATCCGCCTCACCCCAGGGAGTAATCCCGTCAAGGTTAGAGAGCGAATCTCCGCACTCGTCAAAGCTGCGGGGGAACCCGAGGTAACCGTGGAGTTTCCTCGGCCCTCAAAGACCGCGGGTTACTACGATTCCCCTAACACCCCCTTTGCCCGACAGCTCGCAGAGGTCGTTGAGAAGGCAACGGGGAACCAGCCCATATATAAGCTACTCACAGGGGGCACCGATGCTGTCAGAATCAAGCAGTTCATCGACCTCCCGTGTCTGGGCTTTGGATCGAGTATAGAAGCTCAAGCACATTCTCCGAACGAGCATAACAGCGTCGAACTGCTCGATATGAGTTGTAAGGTTTACGCAGCCTTCCCGTTGATCTACAAGGGTTGAAGCGCGCGCGCTTTCCCTATTATGTGTTCGATTGGCGTTGTCTCTTTACTCATGTTATTCACGCCGTATGTTTGCCTTCGTTTTGCACATGAATTGATACACCGTTCATAGCGCGCGCTTGAAACATGTATGTAGCAAACAAGTATCAGGCCATATATCTTAACCTTCTTTTTTGGACACTATTACTTTTACGCGATGTAACCTCCCTAATCCCGAAGGATAAGCGTCTTTCCCGTCGATTTGAACTCTTCCCCTTTCATCAATCGCCCTAGCAGTCACCACATAAGGCCCCTCTGCTGGAGGAACCCAAAGAAGTCACCATATGACCCAGGCATAGTGGTGTGTAGGCCTCCAGATGATCTTTGCTGGGTTCCACGTTAGGCCCTTGTCAAAGCTGACGTCTACACGATGGATCGGTTTCTCCCCACCCCAAGAGACACCGGCTATAAAGTAGGGCTTCCTGTTAATGACCTCATCGTTATGGGGTTTCAGGATCTTTGTTGTAAGCACAACTTTCTTAGATTTTACTAATTTCATAGATTTTAGCCATTGAGGATCCGCGTATTTCACCTCTGTCAAGATAAGTTCCTTCAGCCACTTTCTCCATAAGAAACCATAATACCCTGGAACCACCAGTCTCAGGGGAAACCCATACTCGACGGGGAGGGTCTGTCCATTCATCTCGTAAGCTAAAAGCGTTAAGGGATTTTGAAAAAAGTCCAACGGTAAACATCGATTTACGCCATCTTCACTTTTACAAAAAAGTTCTACAGTTCCCTCTTTAACCTCTACCTCATTTAATATGTCTCTAAGCGGAACACCTGACCAGATCTCAGTTCCCACTAACCAACCTCCAACTGGGTTTATTGCACACTCCATGGTTATCACCTCAGAAACGCGGGGATAACTCTCAGTCAATTCTTCATAGGAACGCTCCACGGACTTATGAACTGATCCACCTACCTTTAGAACCCATTTGTTGACGTCGATTTTGGAGCCCTTTTAACGGGATAGGATAAAAAATCTTCTATCTTCGTTATGGGATGGAGAACATTTCCATCGCCCAAAGATATTTCCTCAATCATGTTTAAGACACCTTCAACTAAACTGGCTAGCTAGCTAATAGCACGCGCGAGATTGATGTTCCTGCCTTCAAGCAACCAAATCATCTCCTAACCGACTAAGCTAACCAGCTAAATGTATGAATCTTGAGATATAAATACCCACACAAAATCCTCACCCGCGCATCCGCCTGAATCTAATCTAGTTAGCACTAAATAGATAAATAGAAAGCGCGCGCACTCACATCCTTGGTTTTTCTCCTTCTGGTTTGATGTCCTTAAAAAGGAAGTACATTAGGCTCGCTGAAGCAAGTCGGAATGCGGACGCAAAATAGAAGGGTAAATCTATTGACACATATTCGAAGAAGTATCCTGTAAGACTAGGAATTCCAGCGGATGTTACTCCCCTCACGACGGTTACGACTCCCACCGCAGATGCCCTACTTCGGCTCTTGATCACTCCCATTAAATATGATTGGCGGAGGGGAACATCTATGCTAGAGAACAAAGACATGAAAAGTCGTAGAATAGCCACCAACATATAACTCGGCATAAGTGGAGTGAGTATTGTTCCAACGACCACTGGAAGACGAGAGATAACTGTTGCTCTTATTGTTCCCACTCTATGAGCCATCTTAAGACCGAGAACGTATGAGAAAAGTGTCAGGAATCGCGTTAATCCAAACAAGGTGCCAATCTGTCCGAGTCCGACACCGAACCTGAGATAATACCAATACGACAAGAATTTTCCTGTGAACGATCCGCCAACGATGTCCAAAGCGATGACTCCCGACCATTTTATAAGAATCATGCGTTCGTCTTTATCAGGATCATCAACATTCTCAACCGTCGTTGAACTTCTACTCATTGTCTCGTTAAGAAGCGTGAAAAATAAGAAGGTTACAACACCAATCACAGCAAATATCATGAAGATCGGTTTATATGATTCAATCTCGGAAAATCCTATGGATTGAAATGTCTCAGGCAATACTGCTGAGAATGATCCGAAAATTGATCCAATCGTTCCAAGGAAGGCATTAACACTGAAAGCAGTAGTTCTCTCATCGCTCGAAACTTTCTCCGTCAACATCGCCTGCTCTGCTGGCGTGTATCTGACACCAACACCGAATATCACAGCTGTGACCATAAGAACCGAAATATTATTAGTCAAAGCCATGATGACTCCTCCAACAACTATTAACCCAGAAGTGAAGAGGAGGACTGGCTTCCTCCCGTATCGGTCTGCCATCATTCCTTCCAATAGACTGCGGAAGGCAGAAAACAGAGCCACCCCAGTGAAAGTCAAGCCGATTGCGACTGAAGAAGCTCCTAGTTTGCTTAGATATATTGAGAAGATCACGCTGAGAATAGCAGAGCCGAAACTTCGGAGAACGCGAGTCGTTACAAGGATTTTCACATCTCTGGGAAAAGCTCTTAGAACCAATAGTCCGCTAAACATGAATAATCACGAGCACACTAGCTAGCTAAGAATTTTTTCTAATTCTATCATGTCTCGAAGGGGGATATCATCCATTCCAATCAAGGGAAGATCTGGTTTTAGTTTTCGAACGTATGTCATAGCATCTCGATGTATCGCAACCAATCGATAACCCCTCTTTTGATAGAAGCGGAGTGCATTTAGATTATCGTTTGTGGTCATGACCCATAAACGTATACAGCCCACGTCTTTTACAGATTCCTCTAATCGATTCATTAAACTTATACCCGCTCCAAAGCCTTCTTCGAGGCTGTTTATACTCGTGACTTCGCACTCAGCATTCGTAATCATATACGTGATCAATCCAATAGGCTTGCCTTCTTTCTCAGCGATAAAGCCCTCCACGTCATCGATGTGATGGATCTGCCCCTCTTTGCTGACTACAAATGGGGCTGACCACGACTCTATCCACAGGTTTCGCATCCATTCTCTATCGTCCTTGGTTATAGGTCTAATAGAGGACAACAGTATCACCCTTCAACTAGCTAGTTACACCGAGTTTACCAAGATGATTGATGAGATTAAAGACTTACCGAAGTGATACTTAGCGCGCGCTCTACTTCATTATTCAATCTAGTTAGCTCAACGCGCCAGCGTTCCCAAGACATCGAACTGCATTTCCCTTGGCTCTCCTTTTATCTCTAGCTTCTTTTGAAGCTCAGTGTCGGCTTTAACTGTCTGGTATAAGCTCTCTGAAATCCATATTCTTTCGAGCTCTTGAGTGTTCTTAATTCTAACAACCTTTGCCTTTTGGGGAGAAATGTCTCCGCAGACATGTAGAGCCATAGTGATAGCGTCGCGGTCATTGGGAAGAAATACTGGCGTCTTTCCAGTAATTGTATTTCCACTGGTTAAAACGTTTACGAACATTGCTTGATAATCGATTTTAGAGACCAGCTTCTGAGTCGTTATGTCCGCTAATCCTATTCCTATAGCGTTTCCATGAGTTCCTTCAGTGAGATCTAAAACTACTATTCTCTTTATATTAGGCGCTAGGGGATCATGTTCACCAGGAAGCCAGAATTTTCCCGTTACGTTGGTGTCCATCCCGGTACCGCTGATTTCCTTTCCAATTTCCCCAACTATGAGTACATCTATCTCTTTGAATGGAAGTCTCCCCAGTAAACCCTTAGCCTTCGTAAGAAGTTCCATCTCTTCCCTTTCAAAGTTTTCAGGCTTAACAGCCTTAATGATTGCTATTTGGTGCCAAGCGTTTTCAACAATCGCCAGACCCAAGATTATAGGCGCCTTTTTCATGATTAACCTCGCTGCTTGAGGCAGCAATCTATGAAATCCCTCAGATTTAAATCGATGAATCATCTCAGCACCCCTTTGTTTACCCAGTCCTATAACCATCATCTTCATCAGACCGCTCTCAATTTGATCCTTGAAGTCAGTGTGAGGTTTTACTCGCCCTACCACTATGATTCCATCAGCCTTCAAAGCGTTTCTATCCACATAAACAGGATTACCGTTATCCAATCTTCCTATAAAGTCGACCTCCATTGTTGCGAGTATTGGAGCTCCCACACTTTCCTGAGTAACACCTAAGCTTCTCAAGACTTCAATTTGACCTTCAGGAGTTGCGCCACCATGGCTTCCCATAGCGGTGATGAGGAAAGGCTCACCTCCGACCTTCTTTACCTCTTCAACTACCGCTGCCATGATCTCAGGGAGCTGAGCTATTCCTCGGCTGCCCACAGTGATTGCTATCTTAGCACCAAGTTTAATCCGTTTTGAGAGACCAGCCTTCTCTAATTCGTCCCTTATGTCTGAAGCAAAATCCTTTAGTCTAGGAGAAGGAATCTTCTGATGAACCTCAACCATTCTGGGAAGTTCAATCTTTGGAAACGATATGACTTGTACCTCCTTAATTCATTCCTAAACAGTAAAAAACAAAATTTTAATTTTTCTATCACTGGGAAACGCTTAGAAGCGCGCGCTAAAATTATTACTGTTGCAATAGATAAAGCGATGCAGACTGCTCCTAATAAAATGGTGACTTTTCCACTCAATTTTACCCCACACCTGATTTTAATGATAATAAAGATATTATTAAAAAATATGTAGTGCACGCTATAATGCTAGTTAATTTTCACAGATCTATTAGCGTGCGCTAGATCGTCATGAGGAGGCTTGTTTCGATGAGAGCTGCGACTATGAGGAGGAGGTAGATGGTGGTGAAGTAGTTTTTGCCGGTTTTATAGAGGGGTATGATCGTTTCGGTTGTGAGTTTTTTTCGTAGGTGGAGTTCGTAAAGGAACGCGATGGCGAGAATGAACACAAGGAGCTCAATGGAGGCGGGTACGATCGGTAGGTTGAAAATCGTTGAAATGGAGAAGGAGGAAAGAAGAAAGCCGGCAACAATCCCTTGAAGGATTCCGAAGATAATTGAGATGGCGGCGTAGGGTTGCGGGAAGTTCGGAAGTGAATCGCTAACATTGTTACAGACTTTTCGATACCAGCTACTCTTGTTAAGGGTATATTCCTCTATAATCTCAACGAGCGGAAGAGGACTAGGAAAGATAAGAGTAGCGCGTTATTTGTGAGAATGCCTAAGAAGGTTCGTACATACCGATTGAAGACGGAGACTCCTCCTAATTGGCTTGCGACATATTCAGGGAAAACTTGGACGCGTTCCACAATATCTTCCGACTTCACTTCAATAACAATCGTTCCAACGCGCAAAGAGAAAGAAGACCACACCTGACCGACAGCGAAGCCTACGAACAAGGGTAAAAGTAACGTAATAGTTGCATAGAGTAACGCTTTTCTCCGAACAATCGTTTTGATCAAGATTCACGGCCTCCAGTCGTTTCGTTGGCGGAGTCCTGAGTGCGATTGCGATAGGAGGGATTGAGAATCCACCCGAAGCAAGTATTATCGGAGCCACGTATTATGGTTATCCTTTCGTTTGACTATGATTAAGTGGTATGGAAATTAATAACTTATGGAACATTTTAGCGCGCGCGCACATACTTAGTCTTAAATCCCTATGCAACCTCTGTAAAAACGAGTTTAAGTTGTGTATATAGCGAAAGGACGGAGAGGTGAAAGCATATTCGATTAAATAAAGCACGCATTCTCCCTATAGAGGAGGAAGATAGGACGCCAGAGCAGCAAGAGATCATCGACTCATTGATAGTAGGACCAACGGGGACGCGCATACAAAACCTCAGAAAAACGTGGCTTCAACACCCCACGCTCATGAAACGCTGGCAAGAGTTTGCGCGTTATCTGTATTTTGAATCAACGTTACCACCCCGCGATCGCGAGATCGCGATTCTGCGACTCAGTTGGCTATGTCAAGCAGAATATGCCTGGTCACGCCATGCTCTCATAGGAAAACACACGGGACTCACGGAGCACGAGATCCATCGAATCGCACAGGAATCTCCTTCAGATACTTGGAGCGCCTTTGACGCCACCCTACTACGTGCCGTTGATGAACTCCATGGGGATGCGTTCATCAGCGATACAGCTTGGAACGCCCTCGTAAAGCACTATTCTACGCAACAACTCATGGACTTTATCCTTTTCGTCGGTGAATATACGATGATTTGCATGATGGTCAATAGTCTGGGTGTCCAATTAGATGATGGCGTATCGGGATTTCCCGATGTGAAACATTAGAAGCTGGCTAGCTTTTTTGACGCGCGCGCATACGCAAATAATTTTATCTGTGTCATGCTTTTTCCTAATATTATCGTTCTTATGAGAGATGATATGTGATGAAGGGAAAAATTACTCGTGTTTGGCTATCAATGGTCACTGTGTCTGACTTAGATAAAGCCTTAACATTTTATAGTGAGATTCTTGGGTTACCGATCGCTCTTGATGCTAGAGCGTTTAATCATATCGAAGTGGGTCCTCATGAACCATTAGCTAAGATCGGTATCGAATCAACAGGCAAACAATCCAAGAGGAGAAAGTGGACTGGCATTGTGTTAGATACAGACGATATCTATGCACTCTATGAAAGACTAACAAAGAAAGGTGTAACATTCACACTTAAACCAACCAAAATGCCTTGGGGTGGAATAGTGGCTAACTTTCTTGATTCAGATAAAAACGAACTTCAGGTCGTTCAAGATCCAGAACATTATACAAGAGAATAGATCGTCTAACTTGTTAATTCAACGAATTTCAATGTTGGGTTTGGGAGCTAAAATTAGCGCGCGCGCTCATCATAAAAAAAGGGAGGGGATAACTCCCCTGATACAGTTCTAATTGATAACCAAACATAACATTTGGTTATTTGACAATAGCGAGGTAGTCGGCTCTCGGCGGAGAAAAGGACTCTAACAGAGTGGCTCCACCCTCACTTAGCGGTCGACAACCATGCTTTTCGTTGGACTTGAAGACGTACGCTGTGTTCTCCCCAACGACGACAGGTCCATTCTCCGTCTGGAATTCAACGGTGCCTTTGAGGCAGACCCCGATCTGCTCATTCATGTGACCGTGGAGAGGTATCACTGCTGTGGGATCAAGATCTATGAGCATGAACATCTGTTTATCCCCGGAAACGAGGATCTTGTTATTAACACCGGGTATGGTGGAGAATCCCTTCGCGTCTTCTCTTGTGACAACTATCAAAACATACACTTCCTTAAATGACTGTTTTTCATGAGTGCCTAATAGACCTCTAAAGCACTCCATTTAAAGCTTTCCATGTACAATCGCCCCTGCTCAAAGCACGCTTCAGGCTCACCACCGCTCCATTTCGCGCTAGCGCACGCTATTCGGTTCAAGAGGCAGGCTAGCTATCTTGGAAGTAGCCTACATTGAAACGTACCTGACTTCCAGAAAAATCGACAGAGGAGTTATGCTATAGGTACTCACGACATAGGTTGAATGCTACGCCAGTCGTGACTTCTCGGCATCGAACAGTACAACGATGACGGCGTTGGCCATGACGACCCCATGGATGTTGGGGAGATCGGTGGTCTGTGGTGTGGGGAAGCGTATACCTCCTTCCACAACGGTTATTCGCCTGGCTCCTTCAGGGAGTATCGAGAGGACAGCTGCCTTATCCACTTTTTCAGGGTGTGGAGTTGCCACGGTTACATCGACCAAGAGGGCTTCGTCGAGGTCTTCGCGGCGCTTAATCTTCAGGATCTCACGTAGGCCGATCATGCTTGAGTGGCTTATGGCGTCTTTTACAGCTCGCTGCGCAGCCTTCGTTTCATCTTCTCCGTGAAGATCGATTCCTGTGCCGACTTCAAGGACATATCTCCGCCAATCGGGCAATTCTACGTCACCTCAAAAAAGAATAGCTCTCTCAAAATAAAAGGTTTGATACCATAATCGACTATCGTTGATGTAAGATACGTTTTTCAATTCTTCATTACACTATACTAAATACACCATAGATAATCAAAATAAAAAGGGCAAAACCCGATTTAACCATATTTCCTAGTCAGACGCGCACGAAACCCCCTACACTCTCAGATTCTGATATGACTTTAATATGGCTGTATGCGCACGGATTTTTCATGGTGAGAATCTATATCCTAAAACAGGTCTGTTTCACTTCTTGATAGCGCGCGCGCTCTTTCTGTGATTTCCAATCTCGTAGACGTGTATTTGAGTTTGGTTATCAGCATTTATCGGTCGCCAACCGTCAAAGGTGTAGGTATGAGAGACCACTCGAGTTCCCGGTTTTAACTCTGTTTCAAGTTTGTGTTGCAGACTGTCATTCGTTATCTGTGAAAGGTACAGTGTCACGACATCAGCCTCGCTGAGATCCTTACGAAAAACGTCCCCCCATACCACATCCACATTATCCTCTAAATTCAAACGGCGTATCCTCCATCGGATCCACACAACCCAGAGTGGATTCACTTCGATGCCAACAGATCGCGCGTGAAACTCTTTCGCAGCCGTTAGTATGATCCTGCCATCACCCGATCCAAGGTCGTAGACTACATCATCGGGATTGATCTCGGCCATCGACAATATCTTACGCACAGTGTTTATCTTCGTAGGAATCCAAGGTGCTCCGAGGAAACCCGGGACAAGTATGAAGATAGCCACAATTACAATGATTAGTATCCAGAATTCTATGGAACCAAACTCAAATTGAAAAGCATCCTGCATTAATTCCACTCATTCCACTATCGTTAGGAGGAGGTATAAAGGATACCTGGTCTCTTAGCTAACTCATTAAGCGCGCGCGCTAGCTATAAGTCAATCATTAATTATTAGTAAATTAGTTTCGTAAATGTTATAAGAATTAAGTACATAATAAGCATTAACAATATACATAATAATTTTATAATGAAGTATGGAGAGTGTAGATTAATGAAGAAGATTCTGACTTTCGTAGTCATCTTGTCAATGTTTATTTTAACAGTTACAATACCAGAAGCTACTTACTGTGTAAACGAGTGGCCACCTGTAGAGGAATGGAATCCTATGCATCCAAGGGAAGCTCGACCTGATATAAATCCAATAGTTATCATGTGGGATGGAGTGTTCGATCTTTCGGAGAATGAGCCTTTCTATCTCTATTATGGGTGGGGTTTTACTCCAACTAATTTAGCCTATACATTTGATGGTGACCCGATTTCGCCTATAATCTGGAGCCTTCAAGGTCAGACTGATAGTGCTTACTGTCTATATACTGTAACAATGAATGGGGAGTCCCTGAAGCCGACAAGCACTTTCACTGCGACTTGTAAGTGGCAAAGGGTTACGGGACAAGATCCTAGTGATGAAGATGCTTGGGTAATTATTCCGATAGGAGTACTCCATGAGTATTACATCGAGTTCCCAGACGGTTTACCTATAGAGGACTATGAAATTATCCTTCATGGTCAATGTACGGGTAACATCCCTGATGGAACTGTCGATAGCATCGTAACACTGCATGTAGAATAGCTAGTTAGCCAATTACTCGAGCGCGTACCGATTTCCTCAGGGAAGTTGTCGCCGATATCGCGCGATAGTGTTAGCTGGAGATTCAGAATTATTCTTCATAACAGCTTTATAGTACCTTCTTAAACGTGTTTAAGGATGTAATTTTGAAGAAGCGAATATCCTCAACGATTATGTTAAGCGTAATACTTTTACTGTCTTTGACGACTGTTACTGTGACATCTGTTGCATCTCCTCTTCAAGTCACCAAGCTGATGGATAAACCATCGTGGGCGGGTAACCCTGGTGGACCTAACGGTGGGGACGATGGTGAAGACACGACCGGTACTTATGTGTTGAATATCGAGATAGACTACATGGAGGGACATGAACCAACACCAGAAGTATTAGATTACATAGTCAATTACTATGAAGCAAAGGGAATAGACGTGACGTTCTATCTTGATGGTTATCCTGAAGACATTGTTATTAGCGAAGAGGTGCCACTTGCCAGTGAAGGCTGGAATGCGGTTGACGGTATTTCTGATAGTGAATTCGCAACTATTGAAGCTGAATACAATAATAATGACAATGGATACTTCGATAATTGGAAATGGGTTCTATTTGGAACAACCGTTGAAGGCGAACCCGATGTGGTGGGATACTGTTGGGTGCTGATAAGCGGTAAGGATTATGTGACTGGAAACTACATCTTCATAGCGGATGAGACTGCTGACGAATGGGGTGGCTCTGACGATCAACTCGTAATAGGGGCAGAGGCGTCGGTTCTGATGCATGAGATGGGACACAGCATAGGCATAGGTAAATTACACCCCAAGTTTGGGGAAAAATATGACCCCGATTCAGGTAGTGTCATGAGCTACCTCTCAGAAGTAAATGCGGGACTCTACGAGATGTGGTACTACAGCGACGCATACTGGGCCACGAGAAATATGGAGTATTACGAAGAAGAGCTGGTTACCTAACAAATAAGAGCTAACACCTCTTTCTTTTTTCACTTACGCTTTTATATTAAGCTATTAGCTAGCTAACTCGACACCATGGGACGCGCGCGCGAGAAATATTCTCGTTTTGTTAGCTTTATTGAATTATTTTCTAAGAAACACATCGTAATGTTTTTCTTGATAACAGTTTTCCAACCAGTTATCTGGATAAAGGAAGGTAGGGTGTATGAGTGAAGGTGCACTAAGGAAACTGGATATAAAAGAGGATTGGGCAGGCATACTTTACATCCTCGTCGCGAGCAGTGGCTTCATCGTATCCTTATACGACTTCGTCGTCATCCAAAACCTGAATTTTCGGGTAAACATCTCGGTAATCTTCGGTATCCTACTGCTGATTATAGGAGGCATCTTGAGGATTACAAGCAGAAAAGCGTTGATGAAAGCCGGGTTCGGTTTAGTGAATAGTGGTCGTCTCCAGATCGTTGAAGACCAGCAACTAGTAACCGACGGCGTTTATCAGCATGTCCGTCACCCCCTCTACCTCGGGGAGATTACCCGGAACCTTGGATTCGCAATAACGCTTTCTAGCTTAGTTGGGTTTATGGTCATGTTGGTTGGCAACGTATTCCTAGTTCTCAGACTTGAGATTGAGGAAAAGATGCTCATCGAAGAGTTGGGTCAAGGGTATACCGAGTACCGGAAAAGGACAAAAAAACTAATACCTTTTATCTACTGAAACTAGCGCGTGCTATAGCTAGCTATCTGCGTACAGGTTTTTCTTCGTAAGCACGCGCGTTTATCGACGGGTTAAGCGATATACAACTCCAGAAATGATCAGTATTCCAACGATGATTATCGCGATAGGCCCTAGATAACTCCATATGTTTATGTTTGCTAGCAAAGCGAATCCGAGGATAAGAATTATGACGCCAAAAATTATTCCCACAATTGCACCGCCATGGGGGAGACCGAAACATTCATCCTTAAACTCTCGTTCCATTTGCTTTCCCCAATTTTCAGCACGCTTACCAAAATCTTCTCCCCACTCGTCTACTCGTCTCTCCCAGTCCCATTTTTTCTCCTGTGAACTGGTTAGGTTTTCCCCGCACTTAACACAGAAGGTAGCATCATCCGAATTTTTCACACCGCACTTCACGCAATAGACCATAACAATTATCACTTCATTTAGCACTCAATACTCTAGATAGCTATATTAGGTTAAATTATAAGTTTACTAGCTAGCTGTATGCTTACGTATTTAAGGGCAAAAAGCCTAGATAAAACCGTTCTGTTTCCCCGCACATAATTCTCACTCGCTCATCCGCCTGAATCGAGTATAGTTAGTTGGGATTAAAATTTAATCCCCAAACCCAAACCCTAAAAAAAATAAAATAAGAGAGGGGATTAGGAGCTGTCAGCGGATTGTTAGTGAATAACCTCCTCTATTCGATACCTGTTACGTTAAGAGTTTGTCAAATCCTTGTTGAGCCATCGCTTTCAGTTTATCGGTGAGCTGAACTCGAATCCCCTGCGATATGGGCACCCATGTGAGTGCATCGCTTTTCACTTCCAAGATGTCAATCTCGACCATAACCACTTGGAAGGGATAGCTCTCCATCCGTTCTTTAATGACATGAGCGTGTCCTCGAATACCTAACGCGATGTTACCTTCAGCCAGCACACACACCATCACCTTGCCGTCACGTATAATGTTCGCAAAGGTTCGTTTGCTTGGACCGATTCCTACACGCAGAGTCTTCCGATCGAGGGCACGGAATATGCCATAGGGCGCGGTCCTAGGGAAACCATCCTCATCAACCGTCGCAATCACAACGTGCGTGGATTGCGTATGTAGGAACTCAAACGCATTTTGCGGTAACTCGTCTCCCAATACGTCTACTGGCACAGTCAACACCTTATAAAAATAATAATCTGGTTCTGGGATTTAAGACTTCAAACAAAAGAGAAAGAAAAAGCGCGTGCTATCGACGCAGAGCAAGTTTCTGATTAACTTATATCTTAATTATGAGATAACTATTCATTTAATTTGGTCTTTAGTTAGCTAGCTTTGGGACTAAAATTTAGTCCCCAAACCCAAACCCCTAAGGTAATGATAATTAAATAAAAGGTGAAAATAAGTAGAATTGTTAACAGCTACGTGGGGGGGTTTGTATGAAAGAGAGGGATGATGGAAAAGTAAGGGATATAGAGGATAGACTTCAGAAAGGGGAGATTAATCACAAAGAGGCATATAAAATACTAATTGAAAGAGGATTTACCGAAAGTGGAGCAAGCATCGCGCGCGCGGGTTTACTAGTCTTATTTATTGCCTTATGGATTGCGTTTTTTGCTCTATGGCTGCTTCCCCCTATTTCAAAATCACTAAATCTAGATGTTCTAGCGTTCTTCAGCGGGCTGCAGAGCTTCACAATTCCATTGGTCGTTATATATGTATCAATTTTTATATTCGCACTTGGTACCGTTCTTTTTATCTGGGCTAACCTTACACATAAAGCCAGAGGCGGGATTAACAGAGCTGATGAAACAATTATATTTCACAGGGAGGGGCTTTACAAGTTTGTAAGACACCCACAAAATCTAGGCGGTGGTACATGGTTCATATTTTTACCAGTTATTCTAAGTCAATACACCCACTTCACAATCCTTACGGTTTTCGCCATCGCCTCGATGATTGTATACATATACATCGCATCACATCTAGAAGAAAAAAACAATATAGAGAAATGGGGCGATGAATACCGACAATACTTGAGAGAAGTCCCAAGATTCAACATACTTTTGGGGGTTTGGAGACATATTAGGAGAAAGAAATCAAAGTAATTCACGAATGGGTCAACAACTTAGCTCTATACTTCGAAAATTGGTATGAAAAAATAAAGGGATATTCCATCTGAATTAAAAGAATAGTTGTCAGGCTAAAGGTTTTGGAGTCATACAGAACGTTCTCATTCTTCACATGCCCTATAATTATTTTAAAATACTGACCATAAGAATTCTATCCTTTAACATTTAGCGTGCTCATACTATAGCGCGCGCGCTACTTGTACACCCCCACTTCCCCAGTTCTCAAACTCAACGTCATCAATGATAACAGTAACATACGGAATCAATTTCTCTTTTGGATGGGGACGAGCCTCGATCTCAGTCACGACCTCACTGACCCGTGCGATCATTTCCTGTTTCTGCTCCTTCGATAACGTTCCTTTCAACACTTTAATATTGATAAATGGCATGTCGTTTCACCTTCCTTTTCTTCTTGGTACTTGTAGGGCTCCCCACCTCGGAGCTCGATCACAAATCACTTCATCTTTTAGTGCTATATCGTATTTATGACTATGCCTTCGAGATACAAAGAATAGAAGAGAGGTGTTTAACTGCTTGTGGTGGCTTGTGGCTGTCGTTTCTTCATCTCGTTGTAAAGGTACTCGAGACTGGTATAGAGTCTCGGGGTGCTCCGAAGTTGCCAAGAATGTTGTCGTATAGGGTTCATAGATGCCCACCACCAAACGATTCGGTCAGATCATAGGTCATCAAATAGACGTATGTCAAGTAACCCTCTTTTGACGGGCACCCCCATAGCGCACGCTAAATAGAAAGAAGCAAATCCACATTTTTCCTTAAGAAACCCTTGCTTTGCTGCTTCTTTGTTTTACCAGCTTATCGTCATCCTCATGTAAGAGACTGATGAGGTTATTACGTACATTATGAGCCTTTGAGTGTGAGATATCGAGAAGACACACGCGTGATAAGTGTTATGTTCTCTCTAGAGTTAACGACCGTAGTATAGATAAGAGGGGAAAACCCTGAGGATAAGCGTAGGTGAAAGCGTCAAACTAGGGACTGCTGATCAAAGGCTTTCGAAGCGTAGATCCATGATGTAATCTGAAAAGGTGTAGTCCTTTTTTACCTTGAGTTTTAGCTCGAGTTTCAAGCACAGATTTTCGAGAATGAGGTCTTCGATGACTGCGTGGTTTTTTCCGAGGATGCTGCGTAACGCGTGGGAAAAGACGCGGGGCTCCTGAGGGATTTCCTGTACTTCAAGATGGTATCGTTTCTTGATGGTTTGAAGCATCACCTTGGTGGATGCGATGCCAAAAATCTCTGTTAACACATTCTCCACTATTTCCAGAATTAAATCATCCAGTTTTTCCTCTGATACCAGATTCATGGAACTCATCATCAGATTCAACCCCTTGAACAGCGGTAAGAGTGTGATTGGGAAGTGAGATGGGACTCTCTTGCTCGCTTTTCAATTCAAGCCTATGAGTTGAATCGGCTGTTTACAAAATATAATATTTACTAAACTCAAATCCATGTTTCTAACCCGTATTTACAGTCCTTACTAATTATGCAAATAATGAAGAATGACCTACAAGAAACACGAGGCGACGCAAGTCGTTTATAAGATATAGCCACAGAACGTATCCAGAATTTTCAGTTGCTCATTCACGTCAATAATATCTCTCTTGAGCTTCTGAGGACATACATCATTTTCTGTAATGTTTTCTTGTATGACTGGCGATAGAGTGGATGGTTCTGGCTTCTGAAAGACGACGGGCTTCAGCGATTACTGGTAGGGTAACGCGAAAAAGATGCTTGAAGCAGATAACTCTGCTTACCCGCACCGCATATACAGAGTTTTTAAAGAAAACACGCAAGCGACATTGGGTTATTCCATGAAGTCAAAATGGGGACACACTCGTAACCTCGACGCGTAGGTTTGACAAACAACGATGGGTCGCTAAAGTAATGTCTCTACCGCCTTCTCTATCCTGTTACA
Source organism: Candidatus Bathyarchaeota archaeon (assembly GCA_026015035.1). Classification (GTDB taxonomy): domain Archaea; phylum Thermoproteota; class Bathyarchaeia; order RBG-16-48-13; genus DAOVBJ01. Next base: position 26,694 of record JAOZHB010000021.1, read on the forward strand.
GGCCTCCTCCAGCTGGCTGAGGGGTTGAGCATAGCTGAGCCGCAGATAGCCTTCACCTCCCGCGCCAAAGGCGGATCCGGGAACAACTGCCACACCTCCATTCTGGAGGAGAAACTGTGCCAAATCCTTCGAAAGCTTTCCCAGTCCCTCCACGTTCGGGAACGCGTAGAAGGCTCCTTTAGGCGTTGGACAACGGAACCCTTCGATCTCATTCAGTCGGGGGACGAGGAACCGTCTTCTTTCGTCGAAGACTGCGACCATTCGTTCAATGAAGTCTTGTGGGCCGTTGAGGGCAGCTAAGGCCGCTCTCTGGGAGATCGCGGGCGCGTGAACCATGGTGTACTGCTGCAGCTTAACCATCTCGTCGATTATCTCCCTCGCTCCAACCGCATAGCCAATTCTCCATCCAGTCATGGCGTAGGTCTTCGAGAAGGAATTGACCGTCACCGTTCTATCTCTCATCCCTTCGAAGGCAGCGATGCTCTGATGACGCATCCCTTCATAAAGCATCGTCTCATAGACCTCGTCAGATACAACGTAGAGGTCATATGTTCTCGCCACCTCCGCTATACCTGCGACGTCTTCTCTGCGTTGGACGCCACCTGTTGGATTAGCCGGCGAGTTGAGGATAATCATCTTTGTCTTGGGGGTGACGGATTTCGCAATGTCCCCTGGGATCAGCCGGAAGTTTTCCTCCTCCCGGACAGCGACGAAGACGGGTGTTGCACCGACGACCCGAGCAACGGCTTCATACACGACGAAGCAGGGGTCGCTGAGAATCACCTCGTCCCCTGGGTCGACCAGAGCCAGCATTGCTAAGAGGAGGGCGCCCGTGCAGCCTCCGCCACTCACAAGCACCTCCTGAGGCGTGTAGTCCAAGCCATTGACTTTTGCTACCTTCGCAGACAAGGCTTCTCGGAGATCGGGAAACCCCGCGTTTGGCGTGTAGCGGGTATACCCCGCGTCGAGAGCCTTCTTGGCTGCCTCACGTATGTGACGGGGTGTATCGAAGTCAGGCTCACCTATTCCAAGGCTTATCACGTCGCCCATCGTCTGAGCCAAGTCAAAGAGCTTCCGGATTCCTGAAGAACGGATCCGCTGTATTCTCTGGCTGAACACGTGTTCTCTCTCAACCAATACCGAATCCTCTCCTTTCATGAGACGCATATGTCTTAAATCGCAGAACCTAATATGTTTTCCACCGAAACGAGAGTAGCGTGAACCAGAGATTTTCCACCAAAGCTCGATCCATAGTAGATAGATATGTGCTCAATACGTGGTTAGCAGTGACATAACACCTGTTTAGGCGAAGTCGAAGCAGTCTCACCGGGAGTTCTACCACGGAGGATCATTTCGGTGCGCTTACACAGTAATATACTACCTCAAAGCATCAACGTTTAAGAAGCTGATTCAAGAAGACCTAATAGCTAGCTAGCAGAAGCTGTTCCAGCGGTACCGATTTTCGTTTAGGCTTCGGGCTAGCGGATTTACGAATTGACGTTAGAACGTTCATACGACCGTCTGTTCGGGTGTGATGTATGACGAACCTCATTACGTGCGATATCTGTGGTCACCGAGTCAAGAAAGAAGAGATCTATCGATGTCTCAAGTGTGGTAGAGTATACTGTTCAGACTGCATGGTGGACTCAACAACGATTTGCCCGACTACGAAAACAATTAGTAATTGAAACCCAGGGAATATTTATCTGTATTCAGGTAATATGACGTCTAAAAGAAGCCACCCGCGAAACTAGAGTGTAAGCCGTTTTCAAGGACGGAGGGAGATCGGCTTGTCGTGGTATGGATCACATTCATTTCTCAACGAATACATCTGCGAAAATACGTGTAAGAGGATCATGGAGATTGGGGTTTATACTGGTGAAAACGCGAGGACCATGGTTGAGGCAGCTGTCCGAAATGTTCCACCAGGCGAAGTAGAATACTACGGCTTCGACTTTTTCATGGGCGCTAGGTTACGGGAGGTGAGGCAGAAGTTGGAGAAGACAGGATGCAAGTTTCAACTTTTCAAAGGAGATACTGTTGACACGCTTCCTAAAGTCGTGACGACTCTGCCTATAATGGACGTAATCTTCATCGACGGAGGTAAATCGTATTCAGAGGCGAGGAGCGACTGGGAGCACGCAAAAACCCTCATGCATGATGGAACGGCGGTATTCGTCCATAACGTTGATTTTTCAGGCGTCCGATCCATGGTGGACAGCATTTCCCGAAGTCAGTATCGAGTTAAGTTGTTTCGCGCGCCCTTCGAAGGCGAGGTAGCCTTAATCAAGAAGAAGACTTAGCTAGCTAGATATTACTACATTCGATATAAGAATAAACATCGATTGTGAAGTTCATTATAGGCTACGCTATGAAGTCTCGCCTGTGATTAATGTCTTATTCAATCGTGAGCTGGTTAGCTAATATCACCCTGTATAGGTTTTTTCCCATATATCGAGAGGTGGTTTAGTGTCAGGTGAGATACATGGCTCGTAGGTTTTATCTCCTATCCTCTGTCTGTGTTCTTTCTTCGCCTCTTCCAATAGTTTCTCATCCGTCAATAGGTCTATCGTTGTTGCAGCCATGACCTTCGCTGTGAATATCAAGGATTTATGTCCTAATCCAACGCCGCTTTGAGCGACGTTCTGCCACGAATGGCCTGGTGTGCCCAAGACCCAGGTGGCCGAGTTGAATTCCACAGTGGGTGTCTGCCAGCTAACATCGGCCACATCTGTGCTGCCGTGGCTTACTTCCCCTTCACCCCACGGATCGGGAACCTCGTCGTCCATTAATTTATCAACCAGTTTCTCCCATCCAGGTCGCTTGGATTTTCTCAGCTGTTCACGCTTCATTTCGGGTTCGATAGACTTCGATATTTCCTCTGCGAATTGTATCTCTTTATCGGTATACTGTGGCGTGCCGATTTCCCGCATGTTACGGATGATTGTTTCAGCTAGGGCTCTGTTAGGAATTACGTTATATATCCCGCTTATTAATTCGTGTCGTAGCTCTGTTCTCGTCATTTTAGCGGCACCAGCTGCGATGTCAAGAACCCAATCATAAATGAACTTGACTTGGCCTCTTTCTGGAGCCCTAATATAGTACCAGCTCCTTGCGTAGTCAGGGACGATGTTAGGTTGTTGACCGCTTCTCTCAATCATGTAGTGGATTCTCGCGTCCTGAATAATGTGTTCCCTCAAAAAGTTGACCCCCACATTCATGAGTTCAACTGCGTCCAACGCGCTTCTGCCTTGATCTGGCGAACCACCAGCATGAGCGGTCTTTCCATGGAAATGGTACTTGACTGAATTCAACGCCAAACAGCTTTCGAGGGTCGCCGCGTTCATGGTCCCAGGATGATGACTGATCACCGCGTCCACCCCACTAAAATAGCCATCTCGAACCATGAAAATTTTGCCGCTGAAGTTCTCTTCGGCTGGACACCCAAAGAACTTGATGATGCCTGCTAAGCCATGTTTAGCCATGGTCTTCTTGACCGCTATCGCTGCAGCCACGCCACTTGTTCCATGGATGTTATGGCCACAACCGTGTCCTGGACGTCCAAGTTCCACAGGTTCCTTATGAGGAACCCTTTTTTGTGAAAGGCCCGGTAGAGCATCATACTCTCCCATGAGCCCAATAACGGGCTTCAACTCTCCCCACGACGCGACGAAGGCGGTAGGCATACCTGCAATTCCTTTCTCAACTGTGAAGCCATGCCTTTCAAGTTCCCCTGCTAGGAGATCCGAAGATTTGAATTCGATTAGGCCAAGCTCAGCGAACTCCCAAATCTTATCACTGATCGTGACGATTCTCTTACGGTTCTCTTCTATCCAAGAGAAGGCACTGGATTTTTCAGATGACATGCCAGATCACGATAAATAAGATTCAAAGTTATGTTATTAAACAATATCGATAGCTAACTCAGTGACCCTGTAACTGAACTGAAGAAGAAGCTGAGTGAACGGAGGGTCATGCAGCGGCTCTACGCTCGCTAGCTAGCTACGACGCTTAAGGCTCCTGAAGCCTTTAATACTCAACAACCCACATTAGAACCATTCATCAAGATCGGGGGAGGAAGAAACTGATGGTCACCTTCAGGTACCTGGGAATCTCGTTCTTTGAGTTGACAACAGGTAATGGCGTGAAGATCCTGATTGACCCCTGCATCACAAAGAACGTGCTATGCCCCATCGTCGTTGATGATGTCACCGACGTGGACCTCATCCTCGTCACCCACGGGGCACCCGATCACATGGGGGACGCCATCGAGATCCAGAAGAAGACCGGCGCAACCCTCGTCTCCGACTCCGCTGTCAAGATCCACGCCGAACGCATGGGCGTGGAGAATGACAAAGTCATCAGCATTCTATGGGGTGACCAGATCGAGGTTCAGGGCGTCACGGTCAAGGCCGTCGAATGCCGGCACATAAACCTCTTCCAGTCAGGGGACCGCTACCTCTCTGGGATTCCCCTAAGCTTCATCATCCATCCTGAGGACGGCGTCCGGATCTACAACGCAGGGGACACCGCCCTCTTCAGCGACCTGAAGCTGATTGGGCGGCTTCATCGACCCAACATCGCCCTGATCCCCATCGGCGGTGCCCCCGAGTTGACCGGGGGTTACAGTCACCTTCCCCCCCAGGAGGCGTCACTCGCCGCCCAATGGATAGGCGCCGACGTCGTCATCCCCACCCATTATCAGCCTGATGCTGAGGAAGTCGCGGCCTTCACCAAGTACCTAACACTCCTGGCCCCGTCCATCCGCGTCCTCGCCATGAAGCCAGGAGACACCCGCACCTACGACCGCCACACTCTCCAAGTCACCTAGGCCCAAACGACTGCAAACCAAAACAAGCCAACTAGCTAGCTAGCCAAAGTACTGCACACAACATTATGGCATAATCTAGAGTCGCCAGTTCCCGAATTTTCCATACCGATAGCAATTTCTAGCTAGGTATTATTGACACCATTATCGTTTTACAGGTCCTGCTATGCCTATTACCCCAGAACCCTTTCAAATAACCACACGACGTTTCTATTCTGGATGAGGAACTGAAACATAGGATACGCATGTTAAATTCTGTTGGTACGGTGGGACAAGACTGACTAATTATAAACATATTACAATCATATTTGCCAAAGATAATCATAGAGCATGATAAATCGACAGTCTATAATAATAATTAGTAAGCAACCCCCACCAAAAAATTCCACCATTATTCTAAACAAGCTACTGGTAACATGGAGCCGGGGACCGGATTTGAACCGGTATAAAGTCGGTCTGCAGCCGACCGCCTCAACCACTCAGCCACCCCGGCGATTTTACATTAGTAAACAGCGGAGAACAAAGGTCTCCTCTGATGCAGTCTTCAACTCATTTCTTAATATTTTTCTTGGATAAATTCTTTTTCCCTTGTCTTATTTAGGTCTTGCATCGCTTCAAAGACAGGGGGCTTCTCTGATTCTTTTAAACGTATCCGTTTTAAATTGATGTATGAGGTTTTAGCCTCTTTATAGTTCATGTAGGAAATGGTTATTCTACTGCCACCAGGTACAGAAGCGTCTTCACGCAGTGTACACATCCACGTCTAAAAAGGAATATTGTAGATTCAGCCTCGTACGTCAAAGCTAAGATAAAAAGATAAAAAATCCTTGAAGGTGCTTATACTCTTTTGAAAAACTTCTTGGATGAGAAACAATATAAGATTGATGTGGTTTTTCAAAGGACGTGTGGCCGCTGTAACGTAGAGGAAAGTAGAAGCTTTCCGCGGAATCTGGCAGCGTACTGGCCTGACGAAGACTTCCCTTCGAAGCTTCGGGCTAATGGAGCCAGGAGGTGGGGTTCAAATCCCCACAGCGGCCCTCAGACAATAACCAACGATTAAGCAGTTTAACACATCATCGACGGAGTTTATTCCTTTTTCTCAAGTCTTATAACCCTATCAGGTAATAGGATATATGATGTTTTAGATGGATAGGGATGCGATGACGGCCTTAGAAAAGTTGAGGTTTGTTAGAGGAGTGATTTTTGAGGCCATCGTTTCAACGTATACTCCAGATGGAAGACCTAACGCGGCGCCGATGGGTGTAGTATCGGATGACATGAGACACCTGGCGATCAGTCCCTTTACAACGACGCAAACCTTTACAAACCTAAAACGTGGTGGATGCGCAGTCGTTAACTTCGTTGCCGACGCCTCTACCTTCTACAAGACCGCCTTCAAAAACGAGGGAGTGAAAAGTGCTTACGGCGACGATTTTTTTAAAAGGGCTGAGGTTGTTGACGCCCCCCAGTTGAAGGAAGTCGACGCCCTTCTAGAAGTGTCTGTAGTGAAGCTACAAGAAGAGGAGAACCGCGCGCAGGTTATTTGTCGGATAGACCGCTGGGAACGGAGGACTTCGCGGTTTCAACCATATTGCAGAGGGGGCTTCGCGGCGATAGAAGCCATAATCCATGCCACACGCATCAGGATGTTCCTCGCCCAGGGCAGTGAAGGTGAAGCGAGAAGGCTGATGGAATTGGTTGAGTACTATCAACAGTTAATTGCGAGGGTCGCGCCTGACAGCGAGTATTCAAGTATCATAGAGGACGTCATTGCTAGGATCGACGTTTGGAAAGAGAAGTCAAGTCTCAAGGAGTCATCCTTCGTCTAGCTAGCGCAGCTAGCACGCGCTACGAACCCTCTAACTTATGTGTATATTATGCTCAATAGATAATGGAGGTCACCCGGTTATGATTTTAATCGTTGTTCTCGATGGGCTGCGTCCCGAGCAAATGACAAAAGAGCACATGCCTAACCTTTGTCGCTTAACCCAGAGGGGGGTTCGTTTTCTACGCCATCATGCTACCTTTCCCACCGAAACCCGTGTCAATGTGGCAAGTCTCGTAACAGGCTGTTATCCAAGTGGCCACGGCATTGTTGGAAACCAATTCTACATCCATGAGGACGGGTTACCCTTGAAGATTGACACAGGTAACCACCACAGCATCGCCTTCCTGGATGTTGTGACCAAGGGTAACGCCCTCCAGAGGAAGAGCTTGGGCGAAATCCTAGGACAGGCAGGTAAGATGATGGTCAGCATCAACGTGGGAAGCAGCGGCTGTGCCTACCTCAATAACCACAAGGCGGAGAAGACAGGGGGCTTGATAATCAATCCCCAATTCACCATTCCTGCAGCGACGGCAGGGGAGCTGCGTACGAGTGTTGGAGCCTGGCCTCCCGCGGGAATCCCCAACTCCGCCCGAGTACACCACGCCACCACCATCCTGATGGACGACGTCGTACCCAAATACAAGCCAACGGTCACCGTCCTGTGGCTGTCCGATCCAGACAGTACGCAACACAAAACAAGAGTCTCCTCGCGCGAAGCCCTTGCGGCCATCAGTCAAGTCGATTTGGAGATCGGTCGGATTACGAAGTACTTGAAGGCTAAAGGGTTAGCCACCTCAACGGACATCCTAATAGTCTCCGATCACGGCCAATCGACGGTAAATCGTACGGTGGATGTTGCTGCGAAGCTGATCGAGGTAGGGCTTAAGGATTCCACTGAGTCCACCGATGTCCTCTTGACGGGGAAGGGGGGTTGTGTCCTCATTTATGTTCAAGACCACAACCAAGCCAAGGTGAAGGCTATCACCGAGTTCCTCACAAAGCAGTCGTGGTGTGGACCCCTATTTACATCCTCGTCCACTAACCCTGTGCCTTATTTGTTTCCCTTGCGTCTCATTCTGAACCAGAACCCGCGTTCGCCAGACATTCTCATGTCTTTCACCTGGGAAAGCTCTCCAAACCGCTCTGGCCTTATGGGGGTGGGCGCCTTTGCTCAAGGCAACGTCGGCGTGGGAGGTGGAAACCACGGGTCCATAAGCCCCTACGAGATCAACAGTGTCCTCGTAGCTACGGGTCCCCACTTCAAGCAGGGAACGACGACCATTATCCCGTCTGGAAACGTGGATCTCCTTCCATCCATTTTACATCTTTTAGGACTGACTCCTCCAGAAGCAGTTGATGGAAGGGTGCTCTACGAGGCCTTGGAAAATGGCCCGAATCCAGAGGAAATTTTTGTAGAAACACAGGTACACGAGGCAGTTGATAGAACCGGAAACACCGCCTTTAAACAGAGGGTGCAAATCTCGAAAGTTGACCAAACCGTCTATCTGGTTAAGGGCCGGGTTGTACGTGAGGAAGACTGTGGCGTATGAAGCGAAAATCCTCTCCCGACTCTTTTGAAATTGCTTTTTCGACAGGCCTGTTTTATCGTAATTAAAGAGGGAGTCGAAGGGGAAAGAACCACAGGGAACCAAGGTAGCAGAAAGAGAATAAGAAAAAGGGTTATGGCAATCTTTGCAGTATATTAAGGTACATGACGCTTCATTCATCATATGAACCACAAGGTGGTAGTTGAGAACCGTGAATGCGAAGGATTGGCAAGCGTGGTATGACCGGATCGTCAGCACGTTTGGCTATAGTCCAGAGGAGGATCAGCGTGCAGCTGACGTGTTAAGTCGTTTACTTAGAGGAAGGGTCGTGCCCCTTGTTCGACTGCGAAAAACGATTAGCAGTCAGCCGGTCTTGATTCTAGGGGCAGGACCGTCCTTGGAAGAGGACTTGAAGGAGATGATGGAGGTAGGGGTTCTCGGCGGATTCGTCCTCGTTGCGGCGGACGGAGCTACAACGGCGGTTCTTCACGTGGTCAAGTCGGTTCCGAGGGTTGTGGTCACGGATTTAGATGGGAGAACCCACGATCTCCTTCAGGCCGATAATGCAGGAGCACTCATGGCTGTGCATGGCCACGGCGACAACATTCCGATGCTTGAACAAGTCGTCCCTCAACTGGTCAACCCAATCGGTACGACTCAGGTCCAGCCCCGACCCAACGTATATAACTTTGGGGGCTTCACGGATGGAGATAGAGCCGTTTTCCTTGCCACGGAGATGGATGCACGGCTCATAGTCGTGGCTGGAATGGATTTTGGGCTCAAAATCGGGAAATATTCGAAGGACAAGCCCCGATCGATCAGTGTTAAGCGAAAGAAACTTGCGATGGGAAAAGCTCTTCTCGAGTGGCTGGCGAGCAGAACGAGGGTTCCCCTCTACGACGTTACAAGTAGAAGTGAGGGAATTCGAGGGTTCCAGAAGATCACTCCGAGAGAGACCCGCCCCCTCCTTTAGCCTTAGCCAGCTGCGTCCATTTCCTCCCGGATCTCCCCGAGGGTCGCGGTTCTCTCCGCAATGATGTCATGTTTGTGGACGCTTTCGTTGCTGAAGAGTTGAACGAAGACTTCGACGCTGTCTGGCAGGTCATGGTACTTCCGCGATAACGCAAGCAGTACCTCCCGGACAACGTCCTCCGTAAACATCGCCCGTACATTCCCTTGCTCTACTACAGTGGCCTCCGCAGGCCGCTTCAAAATGGCGTAGGTTTGGCCGCTCATAGACGCCTCGACGATGGACGCTAAGTCCTCGACATTAATGTAATATCCTTCAGGAACCCGCAGCAGGACGAAGCCGGTTGACCGCTGAGTGTGGGTGGCACAGGGCACGTTGTCAAGAATCTCCGCCACAGCTTCCTCCGCATACCCTCGTTTCATAAGCCGGTCCCTGGCTAAGGTCTTCAAAAGGGTCTGAGTACAAGGACAGGCAGTAAAACCAATAACCTTCACGCCAACCGCTCGATTGACGACGACGTTACCCACGCCGTCCCTGGTGGCCGTTGCCATCCCCAGAATGTCGCAAGGTTCTCGCGTGACCACGCTTTGTCCGGGAGCACGCCGCGAAAGCATGTACTTGCTTTGGAGGCTGACTTCCGTCCGCGACGCATAATCGTGCTTTGCGAGGAGATCCCGGGCAAGGGTTTCACAGAAATCCTCTATTAAATAGAATTCAGAGCCCGACCTCTGTTCAAGAACCTCGTAGATGGATTCCGGATCCCTGGAGAGGTGGACGCCGCGCTTACTACTTGGGAGATCAACGTAGAGTTCAACTGTAGGCAGGAGGGAGATGACTCCGTGTTTACCCCGAACCTTAAGTTCCACGATCAGGTTTTTCACGCCCACCCGCGTCAACTTTAGGCGTATCTTGGGAGAACTTTCCTGCAGGTCAATCATCTGGCTTAAAAGATGAGGCGGAAAACTCAAGTTCACTCACCATTGAATGGGATGTCTTTCAGAAGCAACAAACTAATTTAAGCTTATAGCATTTATCCTTCCTTTGCGTTAAGGAACAGAAGAAGTCGTGAAGACCCGTCGTGAGGGAAAAGAATTGAGAGTGTTAATCATTACAGGACAGCTGGCGGAGGAACACGTTAAGAAGTGCGTTGAGGAAAGCCCAGTTGATGTAGAGGTGCTGGCTCTACCGATTTCTGTCGCAGCATTATTATCCCCCACCACGATAACACAAGAGCTTAAAAACAGGGCCCTCAAGGGCTTTCATTTGATCCTAGTTCCGGGACTCGTCAGGGGAGACGTCTCAAATGTAGGAGAGGCCGTGGGGATCCCCACCGTTAAGGGACCAAAATACAGTGCCGACCTACCTCCAGTTATGAGGTTGATAGATCACGTGAAGCTCTCAAGCACACATGCATCGGATAAAATAGTAGCGGGCTATCATCGTCAACGAGCTTCAAACGACTTGGAAGTCAGCCGAGAAGCAAGAAGGCTCTTGCTGAAACGCCCAGGAAACCTGCTTATTGGAGGCGTTGAGGTGGGAAAGGACTTTCCTTTGAGGGTCATGGCTGAGATATTGGATGTACCTCTCCTCTCTGACAACGAAATATTTGCGAAGGCCGAATATTACGTGCAGTCGGGAGCCGACATCATCGACATCGGCATGATTTCTGGAGAGTCCCATCCGAAAGACGCCTCGAGAGCGGTGAAAGTTGTGAAGGATTCCTTCAATCTGCCTGTCAGCATCGACACCTTTAATGTTGATGAGGCCAGAGCAGGCGTTGATGCTGGGGCAGATATGGTGTTAAGCGTGGATGGAGGAAACGTCGAGGAGGTGGCTGAATTCGCCTCTGACATCCCCGTCGTTGTGACGCCAACGAACCAGCGGAGGGCATATCTTCCCAGAAGGGGGTTGAAGCAGGTGGAGGTCCTCGAAGACAACGTGAAGCAAGCCATCAACCTCGGACTGAAGAAGGTTGTGGGAGACCTCATCCTCAACCCTCTCAACACGCCGGGAATCATTGAAAGCTTGGTCGCCTACTACGAGTTCTCGAGGAGAAACCCCGACATCCCCCTCCTCTTTGGCTCAGGTAACGTGACGGAGCTCATCGACGCGGATTCGGTGGGATTGAACGCGCTTCTCGCTGGCGTGGCCTCCGAGGTGAAGGCAAGCATCGTCTTAACGACGGAGGGAAGTCCCAAGACGCGAGGGAGCGTCAGAGAGCTTGCGGTCGCCTCCAAAATGATGGTTCTCGCGAAGAAGAGGTGTTCCGTCCCAAAGGATTTAGGCATCGACCTCCTCGTCTTGAAGGATAAACGGCTGAATGAAGCCGTCTACGACAGACGTTTCGAGAGAGACGCACGGATACTGGAAGCGGAGAGGAGGGAGGGTGAAGCAGTAGACCCGAAGGGATTCTTCAGAATCCTCATCGACCGAAGGGAGAGAAAGCTAGTCGTCATCCACCACCTCAAAGAAAGGGAGCGAACAATCATCAAAGGAGACAGAGCTGAAGACATCACTTCGACAATCATCAACATGAAGCTGGTTTCCACCCTCACCCATGCGTCGTACCTGGGAAGGGAGTTAGAAAAAGCTGAGACCGCCCTCAGAATTGGGAAAAACTACATACAAGATGAACCCTTATTCTCATCCCACATGGAGGAGAGGACATGAACACCAAGTACAATACAATGGCAGACGACATCATGCAGTGTGCTCAACTCGCTGCCGCCATAGAAGTGTGTGGGTGGCCCAAACCGGGAAACGTCCATCGAACCGTTGACTTCCCCGACACCCGATTCGAACACTTCATAGCTGGCGCCATAGCGTTAGGCCCTACCATGCGAGAAGCAGCCCTCAAGGGCATGATGGTGGGCTTGGGGAAACTTAAAAATGACGAGGTCAAAGTCGGAAAACTCGTGAAGAAGGCAGTCTCAGACGTGAATAGATGGCACAGAGGCGGTAACACCCACCTCGGTGTAAGCCTCCTCTTCACGCCACTAGCGGTTGCGGCGGGATTAACCTACTCCACCAATGGGCGAGTAGAAACAGAAGGTCTGAGGGAGAACGTGGAGAGAGTCATGACGGCAACAACGTCTGAGGACGCCGAAAACGTCTACGACGCTATCCTCGCTGCAAGCTCTGCGGCCCTAGGTCGATTAGAAGGAGATGATGTCCCCGATCTAACGGACAGAGAGGCGAAAAGAAAACTGGAGGATCGACAGTTTACGTTGTACGATGTTATGGTGGCTTCATCCAAATGGGACAACATTTCTAGGGAGTGGGCTACGGGAATGGAAATCTGCTTTCAAACGGGGTATCCAACGATTGTAAAGATGTATCAGGAAACAGGAGACCCAAACATCGCGGTAGTCCACACGTTTCTGACCATAGTCTCCAAACACGCAGATACCTTCATCGCGCGGAAAGTCGGGGTCACAGAGACGCCGAACATTAAACAGGCCGTGAAGATCGGTTTGAAGAGGACGACGTGGATTGCTGAAACTGCGGATAGGGTTTTGAAGAACGGGGGGTTAACGACGGACGAGGGAACGAAGGCGTTACACGCGTTTGATGAGAGGCTTCAAGCAGGAGGGGGGATGTTTAACCCGGGCACTTCAGCGGATTTAACCGCGGGGTCCTTAATGATTTCTCTGTTATGCGGTTGGAGGTTTTAGCCGCCTGTGTCACATCGACGCTTTTCCCGAGATCGACGGGTATACACACACGAAAAAAGAAGTTTTTCACTCTTTTTAACGAAATCACGTCGTTCATTTAAGTTATACGATGCAGTGAAACCGAAAAGATATTATATTACAAAGAGTTTCATAGATTCCCGCAAAAAAACATGTACTTTGCCAGATGAAACCAGAAGTAGATGAGGCAAAATGTCAAAACCATTTTACGTTAAACTCGATATACCCAAAGAACTTTCAGACGTGGCCTATGAAGCCCTGCAGGTGGCTAGGGATACGGGGAAAATTGGTCGGGGAACCAACGAAACCACCAAAGCGGTGGAAAGAGGAGTGGCAGTCCTCGTCTATATAGCGGAAGATGTGGAGCCACCAGAGGTCGTGGCGCATCTGCCCATACTGTGTGAGGAACGACAGATTCCCTTCATCTTTGTCCCAAGCAAATATCGGCTAGGTGAGTCATCAGGCTTGGATGTAGGCTCAGCTGCCGTGTGCATTGTCGACCCGGGAAACGCCACGGACTTGGTGAAAGAAATTAGCGTGAAGCTCGATACGCTGAAGAAAGGGGGATAAGCCTGAAAAGTGAGTGCAAGGGAAGACTTGACGCCTGCTGAAGTGATTCAAGTTATAAACAAAACAGGGGTCACCGGAGAAGTGAACTTGGTTCGAGTGCGAATACTCGACGGAAGGGATAAGGGACGGATTATCACCCGTAACGTGAAAGGCTCAGTCAGACCTGGTGACATGCTCATGCTCAGGGAAACGGAGAGGGAAGCGAGTAGACGGCGCTAGGAGATCTACCTCTCGATAGGTGAGTGACATAATTGCCCAGAACCTATGAATGTTCCTTTTGTGGACACACCTTTCCTCAAGGACGAGGAATGATGTACGTCAAAAACGACGGCACTATTTACTGGTTCTGCTCCAGCAGATGTCGAAAAGCGATGATAATCTTCAAGAAAGACCCTCGAAAACTGAAGTGGACGGAGCGATACGCAAAACCTTCATAAGCCAGAATCATCCCGTAAACTTCGAAACATCAACACTTATTGTTCTCGTTTTTCATTCATTTGTTCAACAGTAACATGAGAGGAGATGTAAACACGAAGATCATATTTCTTGGTCCACCGGGTGCCGGTAAGGGAACCTATTCCACGCGTCTCTCAAGATTATTGGATATGCCACGCATTTCCACGGGCGATATATTTCGGGAGGCCATCAAGGAAGACAAGGACCTTGGAAAACAGGTTAGCGAATACATACGAAAAGGCCGACTGGTTCCAGATGACATCACCAGTAACACTCTAAAAAAACGGATTGAAGAGCCGGACTGTCAGAAGGGATTTATTCTGGATGGGTATCCCCGGACCATCCCTCAAGCCCAGGCTTTAGACGAGGTAGTGAAGATTGATGTGGTTCTCAACTTGAGGATTCATGAAAAAATTTTGATTATGAAGCTTTCTGCCAGGCGAATATGCAACAAATGCGGAGAGATCTACAACATCATTGATGTACAGGAAACCTTGGGCGGTATGGAATATATTATGCCCGCAATGCATTCTAAGACGCCAGGAATCTGCGACAAATGCGGAGGAACATTGATTCAGAGGAAGGATGACCGCGTCGAGGTGATAGAGACGCGATTGAAACTCTATCACCAACAGTCTGAACCGTTGGTGCGATACTATCGAAGTCGAGGGCTAGTAGAGGACATCAGCGTGCATTTGGGCATTGACAGAACAATTTCTCTTATCATGAAAAAATTAAAGCCCCACATGGTGATAACATAGTTCGCTCTTCTATGACGAAGAAAGGGCTTGAAGTGTCATTCAGAAGGCTTAATCAATAGATATAAACGATTAGGAACACACTTCAGGGCGAGGGAAAAAGCTGAGGTCAGTAGTGGGTGGTGAAAAGACGGATGGAAAATCTGCGTCAGCCAATCATATGTGTGTTAGGCCATGTTGACTCGGGAAAAACCACGTTGCTCGATAAGATCCGTGGCTCAGCCGTAGCCTCCAGGGAAGTAGGCTCCATGACCCAACACATCGGCGCCAGCTTCTTCCCCATTGAAACCTTGAAAGAGATCTGTGGAGTCCTCTACACCGATGTGAGTGAAAAGATTAAGGTTCAAGGACTCCTCGTCATCGACACTCCAGGACACAGTATCTTCATGAATCTGAGGAGGAGGGGGGGCTCAGTGGCCGATATCGCCATCCTCGTCATAGACGTCGTCCGAGGATTTGAACCTCAAACCTATGAAAGCCTCTCCATTCTAAAAAACCGGAAAACCCCCTTCATAGTTGCCGCCAACAAAATCGACGCCGTCCCAGGGTGGGTTAACCATCCGAATGCAACCTTTCGCGAATCCTTCAACCGTCAAGACCCATCAGTCAAACGTCAACTCGACGACCTCCTCTACACGCTCATGGGCACGTTTTCTCGACTCGGCTTTAAAACTGAACGCTTCGACCGAGTCACCAACTTCACCAAGACCATAGCCATCACCCCCGTTAGTGCAAAAACCGGGGAAGGAATTCCCGAATTACTTGCCATTCTCATAGGTTTAACCCAGCAATACATGCAAGAGAAGCTAGTGACAAGTGAAGGCCCCGCGAGGGGAACTATTCTAGAGGTGAAAAAGGAGCCCGGACTTGGGACCACTCTTGACACAATCATCTATGACGGAAGTCTGAACAGAGGAGACACCATCATCGTCGGGGGAAAGGAGAAACCAATAACGACGAAGGTCCGCGCCCTACTTCTACCGAAGCCATTGGACGAGATGAGGGACCCACGAGACAAGTTTACCCCGGTGAAATCGGTCTACGCAGCCGCAGGAGTCAAGATATCCGCTCCTAACATTGACGACGTAGTGTCAGGAGCACCCATATACGCTGTTGGAGCAGACGAATCCCCCAACAAGATAGTTAAAGCAGTCATGGAGGAAGTGAATAGTCTCAGGATCGTGGCCGATAAACTTGGCGTGATCTTGAAGACAGATACCCTCGGCTCATTAGAGGCCATCGTGAGTGAGCTGGAAAACAATGGGGTGCCAGTGAGATTTGCCGACGTGGGAGACGTCTCCCGACGCGAAGTTGTCGAAGCCGCAATGATTAAAAGAGATGCGCCGTTTCAAGGCATTATTTTAGCCTTCAACGTAAAAATTCTTCCAGACGCGGAAGCAGAAGCCCGAATTCAAGAAGTCCCTGTGTTCCAGAATAATGTAGTATACCAGTTGATCGAGGAATACAATGCGTGGGTTGATGAGGAAAGAAAAGCCCAAACTAAGAGGGAAATGGCTTCCCTCATTCATCCGGGAAAAATCAGAGTGCTTCCGGGTTCAGTCTTCCGAAAGAGTAAGCCCGCCGTATTCGGCGTAGACGTGCTATCGGGGAAGATTCAACCCCGAACCCCCCTCATCTCTGTTGAGGGGAGAAACGTCGGAGAAGTCTCGCAGATACAGGACAAAGGACAGGTTATATCTGTGGCAGGAAATGGAATGAAGGTAGCAATTTCCGTAAGAGGAGCCACGATTGGGCATGACTTCGACGAAGGCGACATATTGTACGTTAATGTTCCAGAAGAACATGTAAGGAAACTCCACTCAAAGTTTTTAAAGGAACTCTCCTCCGACGACGTCCAAACCCTCAAAGAACTTAGTGAGATAATGAGGAAGACTCACATCCTGTGGGGTATTTAAAAAGATTAATAAGGGCAGCCCGTAGCATTAACTGAGACGCCACAGAAGGTGAAAAAAGGGAAATGGCGAGGTTTAAACTGGTAATTTCGTCACCAGATGGAAGCGCAAAAACCGTTGATTTAGAAGGAGCAAGAGCGCAAACCCTGGTCGGTAAAAGGGTGGGTGAAACCCTCGACGGGTCAATAGCAGGAGTAGACGGCAAACTTTTGATAACTGGTGGAAGCGACAAAGACGGCTACCCCGTAAGAGGGGACGTTCACGGCGGAGCTCGAAAAGCCATAATCCTCAGCGGCGGCACGGGCTTCAACCCAACCCTTAAGGGCGAACGAAGGCGGAAGGCCGTCCGCGGAAACGTAATCACCGACAACCTAATACAGATAAATATCAAAGCAATTGAGGAACCTACAACAAAAGCAAAGAAGCCTACAACAAAAGCAAAGAAGCCTACAACAAAAGCAAAGAAGAAAACGACGAAAAAGTAGGTTCTTGAAGAAGTTCTATAGCTAGGTGTGCTAGCTTGCTTCTCATTAAAAGGTCAGAATCAGGATATCTTAACATAGTCAAGTTCGTCAGGGACGTGTTTAGGAGACGAATTCAACAGCTCGAAAACCATGATTGGGACGGAAAGAAAAACAAATTATTTTTGTAACAGCTAGTCCCCTAAAGAGTTGATGAATGATGATATGTCCAACCAACAGGTTTGACACCAAAGCCAGGGTTAAATGCCCCTTTGACAATAAGCATCTATTGTGTAAAAGCATCCCTTGGTGGACCTGTCGCAACTATCAATTTAAAGAAAAACAGCGTCAGGCTGAGTTAGTTAGCTGAAAGAAGTAGTTAAGCAGGTTCAAGCATTTAATAATACACAATATCTATGCTCTTGTAAGATATTACAGACTACAGCCCAGAATGGCTGAAGAGGATATATGATTGAGTTGTGTTTAAGGTACATGATTAATGAGGAAAAATCTCGAAATTGATAGAAGAAGATAGGAGAAATTGAATCGAGATACTTCTTGAGTCAAAAATATTTAGGAAAAGAAGGAATATAAAATCCCATAAGCTGAATGTTCTTAAAGTAGATTAACTAAAAAAAATGCTAAACCAATAAAACGTTAGTGCATTTTCGTTTTTATTCGTTAAGGGTATAAAAGAGTAAACTGTGAAGGCAGTGGTTAAGAAACATATTCGGTGTATGAGCACTTGCCACAGGACCATCGAGTCTTGTTCACTTTGTGGAAGGCCATAAATACCCCGCAGCGAGGGCACTTCTTCAGACGTCTGACTAGTTTTTCCCCACTGATGTCATAGTAGGTATGGATCTTCTTGCCCGTCTTCCGTTTTTGACTTTGGCTCATCTCTTTTTCCTCTATTTGCGATTACATTTATTCTCAGGATGCATCCTTTTCGCTGCCACTACCTCGCCCCGGTAGATTTCGAAGTCGAATATGCTTAGGAAGTAATGAGCGGGTCGTCCCAGGTGGATCGTAGATTTCAGCTTCACCGACAGTCCGAGTGGTTCCCGCCAATGTCCTTAAGTTCAAGACGTAGACGAGGTCATCGCTAACGCCGTACATGGATGCGATGGCCGTTTTCACCTCGAAAAGCTGGGGGGTTCCCTGTGAATCGTGGTCTAGGAAGAAGGTTATTTCCTTTCGTTTGAGAAGCGGATTGTTTTTTTCCGAGGATTTCTTAACGTCCATTCCTACGATCACCGAGAGCGCATCGAATGTGACGTCTAACTATTACTTTAAGCTTTCTAACAACTCCAATGGAGATTGGTACTTACTCTTCCATTAGATCGATTATCGCGTCTATCTCCTTCCGTTTTTCAGCCGTTACTTTCACTAGCACGAGTCCAACATGGGGTTGACCATATGCCACAAAAGCGTCGTTCGGAGCGAATTTTATGACGGGTAAGGTTAACAGATCCTCTTCTCCCTCTATGATGAGAAGGGATCGCGTATCCTCATCAGTTATTCTTTTTATTAGATCCCAAGACTCCGCGGTTATCCTTCCAGGGGGATTACAGGATCGATAGACCTTCACTCGCTCAGGAAGGGGAACATTAAAGGGGTGTCTCATGACATGATTGTCAATGACGTACAAGTCAACGGGAATGTTGTATTCGATCGTTTTAAGGGCTGTAAAGTCCCCGACGACACATACTTTAGGGGGTTTTTCTCGGGCTATTGCTTCCGCTAAAACACTCATCGTGTGTTCCGGCGAACCGAGAATCAAGTTTCCGAGGGGATGTTTAAGCCTGGTCCGCACTTTCTCGTTAATCCGATATTCCTTCAAGAAAGTCCGTCACCGAACTCGAAGAGCATACCTACCAGGCTTTTCGATAGTCATGATCTTAGCTATCTTTGATGTGCTTGAATCAAAGATTATGACCTCTCCAATCCAGTCGTCGGAAGCACTCATTGTTTTGCATTCGGGACACAGGTTATCCGCGATGATTAATCGGCAGTTTTTACACGCTTTTTCCTTCACGTCAATCCATCCTTTAAGCGGTTTTAGCCAGGGCTTCTCTCCGTCGCTCCTCCAGCTGCTGTCTATTCTTCTCCACGTCCTCTTTAATCCAATCGATTTTTCCGAGGAAGGGCTGTCGCATAGTCATGCCAATTTTTCCAGAAGAGCCACCTCTGCCCAAGGAGACGACGGTGATTCTACCGCGAATGGTATCTCCCTGCTTCAACAGTCTCCCCGTACTCTTTGCCATGAGGGTTCCCCGTCGTTCGTCGTAGGAGACGAAGTCGTCAATCACTTGGGACACATGGAGGAGGGCGTCGATGGGTCCAACTCTTATGAAGGCTCCAAAGTCCTCTATCTCGACGACTTCGCCTTCAACAATTTCTTGCACCTCAGGATGGTAAGAGAGTAGTGTGAAGGACACCGTGTGATAGGTCGCTCCATCGCCCGGGATCACTCTGCCAACGGGCGACACTTCCATGTTCGTAACAGCCACAACGAAGCCAAGTTCATTATTCACTATGCCCTCAAATTTACCACTTAATTCTTCGTGGGTCACGATTTCCAAGGCCTTATCAAATTTTTCAGGCGGTATCCGTACAGTATCCTCAAGGGTGATTAAGCTAAACAACGTAATAACCTTCGCAACGGATCTCTAAGAAAGGTTTTTCGGTCTTATATATTTATAACGTTTCTCTCAGATATAAATGAGCCTGAAAACGTGTTTGTACTCGAGAGTGCCTGTGTTTACGAGGTGAAATCTCTGTCTATGCGTATATATTCCAGAAGTCTAGGCACGCATCGTCGATTATCACGCCACAATTAGGACGCGAAACGATACGTCGAAAACGTCTAGGGTTACTAAAGAGCAGGATTTTCAGGATGATTTCGTCAAGGTCTTGTCAAACAGCAGTCAAGACATGTGGAAGGGCTTCGCCCACCCCATAGTACCCACTCGTCAAACCCCAGAACGTGTTTTTCGCGGTTTAACCAGAAAAAACTCTATTAAGCCTTAAATTCTTGAGTGGACTACATACCTTTATGAAGAAAAATGTTCGCCAAGATCTTAGTTCCACTCGACGGATCTGAACACTCATTAAAAGGCTTGGACTACGCCATTACATTAGCCAAAAAGTTTTCCTCGGTGGTTCATATAGTTCACATAGTTCATATAGTACAAGCCGTATCGGCTGCGACGTACGATACTGCGTTCATGATGCGGGGTCTATATACCAGAGCCTCCGATATGGCTGGACCGTCCTTCATGATAGATCTCAAGAACCATCTTGAAGAAAACGGCAGACGAATCCTCGCCACGACTGAGGCTAAGACCAGAGAGGCAGGGATCAAAGCCGTCACCACCCTGCTCTATGGGAGTCCTGCAGAGGAAATCATTAACTTTGCAGAAAAGGAAGAGATGGATCTCATTGTCATCGGAGACCGGGGGTTAGGCTCAGTAACAAGGTTCTTTCTTGGTAGCGTGAGCAACAAAGTCAGTCGTCATGCGCCATGTCCAGTCTTAATCGTTAAAACGTGAAAGGGTTTAGGGAGAGTGCGTAGCCTTCCAGCCGCGATGTAGCTGGAAGAATATTAATGTGAAGTCGAAAGGGCGTTACAAGGCTTTTAGAAGGTTGTGTAGGAGCGGCTTCATGCCTCTTCGTTTAAGGATGAGCCGACCAATTGGTCCACTAGTTGGATAAAGTCATCAGCGAATTTTTCAGGGAGTTGGGCGCCGGCTGCAACATCGTGGCCACCGCCAATTCCACCAAATTCGGAGGACGCCTCTTGAAGGATGGTGCCTAGATTCAACTTCTTTTCGATGTTTACAGGTGTCGCTCGTCCAGAGATTTTAAGCATTCCGTTGTCGGCAGATGTTAAGGCAATGAGGGGCTTGTCCTTCACTAAGATGTTGCTGGAGATCACGATCGTGGTGACCGTGCCAAGCATGCTTTCGTTGATGGTTTCCCTGCCATTTAAGAGGTATATGTTGTCGCGTTCGTCTATTACGTTGGGCGTCGTCGTTATCCAATCCATGTATTTAGCTAAAGTCTTTTTATAATTGGTAAACACGTCTTGCGCTTCTTCCAAGGCTCTATCGCGGTCTCCGACGCCGATGCTAATGCCTAAGCCAGCCTTATCCATTCTTCCACAGGCGTTTAGTAACGAAGAGTATTCCCGAGCGTCCCGCAAGTAGGTTCCCCGGTCCTCTTGAATCAGGGTGTACACGGCGCCGATGAGGCTCAGGGTTACCGTGTTAGGTAGCCGTTTCGAGGATAACAGCTTGGCTATCTCTGAGAAGATTTTTTGTTTCTCGTCAGCGTTGAGGTCGTTAAGGGCTCGCCAGCGACCTCCATTTTGTAATTCAATGCCGAGATTAACTAGAAATCCTAAACATTTATCCTCCTCACCACTTAGGCCAGGTAGAAAGGGGTTTGTCGTGTAGGCCAAGGCTTTATGGAGTGGCCGCGTCTCCCGTCCGTAAAAAGTGAGGTCGTTTTCAACGCTTAAACATCCTGCGTCGACCCCGTCCTTTACAATGGTTTGATTCAGACTCACCAGTTCCCTCTTCGGATTCCGGTCTTGGGAGTCCCCGAGGGCGCCTACAACGGCTAAAGAAGCCAAGTCAACGTTTGACGCGTTCATTTCTTTTGCAACAGTGTAGGCAACTCCGGAGCCACTGATCTCTTGCGCGCCATTGAAGCCATGGTTATGAGGATTGACCTGGGTGAGCGTGAGAAAGGCATCGCCTAGGGGTTGATGATGGTCTAAGACCACAATATCATTGCTTGAAAGCCTACTCTTTAATAGGTCAAGGTTTCCGCTTCCGAAGTCCGTGAAAATAAGTGGTGACACGCCTTCAGCTGCTAAGTCCTCAACTAAGCCTTCATCAAGTTGTTTCACGATTCGAATCCTGAAGAGGGCATCCGATCTATAGAGGCTTTTAGCCAGAATGCTTGCAGCGGTTAAGCCATCAGCATCAAGGTGCGAGACGACCCGAATGAATAGGCCCTTCGATATAAATTCGTTAATCTTTTCAGCGGCGTTTGCAGCAGATACATAAAACTCCTTCGAATTAGCGGCGTTTTCAGAATCCATCAAGCCATCGACTCGACTGAAGAAGCAACAGGCCATTAAGACGTGTACTTCCAATCCTCTGGAAGCACACTGCTATTCCGATAATATTTAGCGAGGCGACGGATCTTTGAAGTAATCAATTCAAGAGAACGTTTATTCACGGCGTCTTTCCTATTCCGAGCCATATGTCTCTGGAGTCGATTGGCCTTCTGTAAGAGGTTTTGCAGATCCTCTGGAAGCTCCAAGGAAACACCCGCGCTCTCCATGATTTCTGTTACAGATTTGCCTGTTAGAAACTTAGTCAGAGGAATGCCGTATTGGTCTCGAAGTAATACCCCGATTTGGCTTGGAGGGTGCCCTTCCCTTGCAAGTTGGATGACGAAGGCTTCTGCTTCTTCAGGGCTGTATCTACACCAGGATGGTGGTCGCTTACTCACAGGCCGTCTTGAATGCGATTTTCCTTTAGGAGCCAACGTCGTTCCTCCGCACGCGTGTTCTCTTCTGGGTAACCCGTATATTAAAGTTTAACGTGGTAAGATGTACTCTTATAAAGTTTTTAGTTGCTGAATGTTTACCTGCATCTTCCATTCAACGCGAGAAGCTGGTTGTTTATAGTTAGTCAGCTCAAGCCTATCCTCGTTTGAACCTCCTCTCGGAAAAACGTTGACTCTCAACCCGATTTTATCGATGGAGTCTACTTCAGAGGCTCAGCCCTCTTCGCTCATACGAGGCTTCTTGGGGGTAACCACGTGGTCACCGCATCGATATGGCTGATAAAACGGTTTAGTATTTTGGGTTCAGTACACTCCATTTGCAACATGAAATCAACTCGTTTAATTTACGCCGTGAGTCAGAAGCCACTCTGCGAATCTTCTGACTGCAAGGGCTCGATGGGAATAACGGTTCTTCTCGTCGTCGCCCAGCTCTCCAAAGGTCTCACCCCCACCGTCGTCGGGCTCAAATATGGGGTCGAAGCCGAAGCCATGGATGCCTCGTTCTTTGAGGGAGATGTTTCCGTGTACTTCGCCTGTAAAACAGATTGGTTTTATGCGCGGTGAGCAATAGGCAATGGCAGATTTGAAGACGGCCTTCCGGTTTTTCATGCCGTCTAGGAGCTTGAGTAATCCCCTGTTCCCAATCGTTTGATACGCATGGCTAGTGAAGGCTCCGGGAAACCCCCT
Source organism: Candidatus Bathyarchaeota archaeon (assembly GCA_026015035.1). GTDB lineage: Archaea > Thermoproteota > Bathyarchaeia > RBG-16-48-13 > DAOVBJ01. Next base: position 49,990 of record JAOZHB010000021.1, read on the forward strand.
CAGCTCCTTCACGAAGAGCCCCGCGTCTTCTACAAATGTTGGGCAGCCACTTTTTTTCACGGTCCAGAGGACGCTGGTTCTGGCTATTTCTTTCAAGTCGTCGGATTGGATTTCCAGTCCCTTCAAGTCTCTCTGCTCTATGATGATGGGATAGTCTTTCAGAATGGACGCTACTTCATGAAGTTTGTGTCGATTGCCTGTGGCAAAAACGACTTCAATTTTTTTAGATCTTTTCGTCTCAGTCAGGTTTCTTCACACTCTCCGTGGTGAAGTCAGGTACCGGAGTATCGGCCTCTTTGGGCTATCTCCCTGACCCGTTTAACCACTTCTTCAGCGTTTTTCCTGGTGACTACACTTGCATACCCCGCTATGATGGAGGTAAAACACTCCTTTGCGTGGGGGTAATGAGTGCTTTCAAGAGCCCGCTTCATCAAGTGAAGGTCTACACCCTGTTTCTCCACTTCTACAGAGTATTCTGCAAGGCCAAAGTCTATGAAGAAGATCTTTTCATGTTGGCCCAGGATCATGTTTGACGTCGTTAAATCTCCGTGGATGATCCCCTTCCTATGTAATTGTCCGATTAACGCCCCAATTCGTCTGCAAAGCACCTTCCGGTCTTGACTGGGAAGCTGGTTTAGACTTTCTTTCACTCGCGGGCCGTCAACGTACTCCATGACGAGGGTGGTTCGTTTCACATCGATGAGGTAGATGATTGGCGTGGGAACACCTGCCCGCTTCGCGTCACTCATGATTTGGGCTTCATGCACGGTCCTGCTCCGACGTATTTCGTAGTCGATTTGACGAAGGCGATAGGATTTGGGTATTCGTACCTTTTTAATCACCTTGAGGCCATACCACTCTTCCAAGTAGAGATTGGCTTCCGCCCCCTTCCTCACCAGCATAGAGATCGCCTTCAACGCCACGGAATCCTGACCTCATCTAAACGCCACTTGGGTTTGACGAAGCTTCGTTCTACATCGACCCGGACCCCGCTTTGAAACGCTAAAATTCCGGTCCAAGCAATTTGGGCACCACTGTCCCCACTATACTCCTTGGGAACGACATAGGCTTCAGCCCCGTGATCTTGGGCAATGCTGTTGATCATGTTCTGGAGCCGTGCATTAGCGGCGACGCCGCCAGTCAAGAGCACCTCCTTTCGTTCCGTGTGGGCTAAGGCCCTCTCGGTGGCTTCGGTGAGCATCGAAAAGGCAACTTCTTGCAAGGAGAAGCAAACGTCTTCAATCCCATTTCCATCCTTAAGCCTCTTCAAAGCCGCTGTCAGCAAACCGGAATACGATACATCGTTTCCCTTCACCACGTAGGGAAGCTCAATGTAGTTCCGCCCCTTCTTCGCCAAGTCTTCAATCACGGCCCCCCCAGGAAACGAGAGCCCTGCTTCCCGGGCGAAAACGTCTAACAGGTTACCGAGGGTAATGTCCTCAGTCTCCCCGTAGACACGCCAAAACCCGTCGCCAAAAGCCGCTATGGAGGTGTGTCCTCCGGAAACCAGTAACACCAAGGGATCCTCAGCCCCCGTCATGAGACTCGCGATCTCTATGTGGCCAATGGCGTGGTGAATGGGGATGAGGGGCTTTTCAAGCCAAAGAGCTAACGCCCGTGCAAACGTGGCTCCAGTGCGGAGAACAGGGCCTAACCCCGGTCCAGAGGAAAAGGAGATGCAGTCCACTGCATCTAAGCCGATGTCAAGTTTGTAGATGACTCTTCGTAGCATTGTTGGTAGTACGTCACAGTGGTGTTGAGCTGCTTCCCGGGGGTGGATGCCCTGCCCCATCGGGGCTTTATACACGGCGTTTACGTTTGTTAAGATTTCTCCCTTGGAAGAAGCTACGGCCATCCCCGCGGTGTGAGCGGTCGACTCGATGCCCAAACACACGAGGGCTTTTCCAGAAGCAGATCGGTGGATCAAGGTTCTTGGATGTCCCTCACTTTTCCTTCTTATTCATTAAAGCTTTATTTAGATATCTCTTTGCAGGCTCTACTACGATTCAAGTGCTTCACTGTTCGGGGTAGAAGGCGCGATTCAAAAAGTTAAATTATGTGTATCATATTAACACAGGCATCAAGAAGGCATAGTCATGAGTCAAAAACCTCTTCCAACCCAACCCGAAGTAAACATAGGCACCCTGGGGCATGTGGACAACGGAAAGTCCACGCTCGTACAGGCTTTAACGAGTCAGTGGACTGCGAGGCACAGCGAAGAATTGAAAAGAGGCATCACCATTCGAATCGGGTACGCAGACGCTGCCTTCTATAAATGC
>JAOZHB010000144.1 GCA_026015035.1 Candidatus Bathyarchaeota archaeon
CTCAAACACATAGCGGCTTCCGCTATCAAAGTCCTCCCCAAGCTCGGGGACATCCAAATCATCAGGGCCTACGCAGGCATGCGACCTGTATGTGAGGTCGATGGAAAACCAATACTCGGAGAGGTGGAGGACGTAGACGGGTTCATATTGGCGGCTGGGCCTTGGCACACCGGCATGAGTTATGGACCGATGTGTGGACAACTCGTTTCAGAGATAATAGAAGGAAAGTCAACGTCCATCCCAATAGATGAGCTAGAGTACTCAAGGTTCGTTAAATTCCATCACTTCCCATATGTCCACCGATTTAGATGGACGTAATCTACGAAGCTTCCATCACCACTTTCTTTCAAGTCGGTTAAATCATGTAAAAGGTTATATCGTAAGCGTCTTTTTTTCTCGGTCGATAAGGACTGTTTCTGGACTAACATATCAAGTGTGGATCGAAGAATCAGGCTAAGCGATGCCACGCTCAAAGGCAGTGAGCAGACCCAAATCGTCGTCAAAGAAAACCTATTAAAATCGGACGCTTATTTAGGAGCGGGTGATTCGAAATTGAAGGTGATCAAGCCAAATTTCTTCGATACCATAAACTACGCCATCTGCCAAGCAGTGAATGAACGTCTTGGAGAGGAATCGAAAGACTTCTTTAAAAGGGTCGGTGAATTCCACCTGGAAGAGGCGTTAGAAAGAGGGTTGTTGAAGATCGAACCTGATGTAGAACCACTAGAAGTCCTTATACAGATCGCACGATATCTGGAGTCCACAGGCTATATGGAAAAGATATCCATAAACAAGTTAAGCGAGAAAGAGGCGATTGTCGAGATGAGGGGCGTCTCTGTAACAGAGTCCTCAGCGAAACTCCTCGGAAAAGACAAACACCCGTCCCACTTCATGACGAACACGATGTTCGCCGCGCTGAAAAAGCTTGGTGTCCAAGCTGATCTCAGGGACATGGACTACAACGTGAAAGAGGCCCATTTCAAGGAGTACTGGAAAATCCTGTGAACGAACGCTAGCACGCATGAAAAGGACGTCCAACCACGAATGGAGATCCCCTCCAGTAAACCCACGAAAACCTAAGGGCGTCGATAATAAGTAACCATCAAACTCGTCTAGCTAGCCTAAAACTGTCCGTTTCCTTTGAAGTCGAGACCCCACAAACATTATTGCAGTGTGACAAATGCGACGCAGGAAAATAACTCTAAATAAATGTGTAAGACACTATCTTAGACAACCATCAAAAGAGTATATACTTTTAGCCTGTTAAATAAGAGGAGGAGAATAATGAAAACGGTGTTGAAAACAAGCCTTTCTACCGAGGAACAGTCGTTAGTTCAGATGGCTGAGGATGTTACCGGAAGGGCCCACGTCCCCTTCACGATGGTACAAGTCGGGTCAGCGGTGTTAACTGAAGGCGGAGTCTATGAGGGCTGCAACGTCGAGAGCATGATTTCGGGTCTCGGTATCTGCGCGGAGAGAAATGCCATTAACCACGCCGTACTCCATGAAGGCCCCAACTTGAAGATAGAAGCAATATCGGTGGCGTGGAATAGACGGGAAATAATAAGACCGTGTGGCGCTTGCCTTCAGTACCTCACTGAATTCTCCAACAACGATGTCAAAATCATAATGGCTCAGCAGAACGAGCCGACCGTCATAGTGGGCTACCTCAGGAAAATGCTTCCCTACGGATACGAGCTTTAAACAGGAGGTCGCCAAGCGTGCTCATCGGCGTCGTAGGAAAACCTAACACGGGAAAAAGCACCTTCTTCAGCGCGACGACCCTCATCCCCGTCCCCATCGACAGCAGGCCCTTCACCACCATCAAGTCAAACAGGGGCATCGCCTATGTGCGGAGCCAATGCGTCTGCAAAGAACTCGCAGTGGACGATCAACCGAAAAACTCTCTCTGCATCAACGGCGTCCGCCTCATCCCCGTGGAACTCATAGATTGCGCAGGACTTGTCCCCGACGCCTGGCAGGGGAGAGGCCTCGGCAACTACTTTCTCGATGAAGTGCGGAAGGCCGACGCCTTAATCCACGTCGTCGACGCAGCTGGCGCCACAGACGAAGAGGGACAACTCTCTGAACCAGGAACACACGACCCCGTGAAGGACGTTGCCTTTCTGGAACGGGAGATCACGATGTGGCTCGTCCAGATTCTAACGAAGGACTGGAGGCGGATCGGCCAAGCCGTCGAGACGACGCGAGGGGATTTAGTGGACGCGTTATACGATAAGTTGAGCGGCCTCGCAATACAAAAGGCCCCCATCCTCGAAGCCATAAGGACAACGGGTCTAAACCCCGATAAGCCGACGGAGTGGAGTGACGAAGACCTGACGCGCTTTGCAGACGAGCTGAGACAAAACTCCAAACCAATGATGATCGCAGCCAATAAAATGGACGTATCAACAGTCGAGGAGAACATCCTCCACCTGCAGAAGCTGGGATACACGGTGGTCCCCTGCAGTGCCGAAGCTGAACTCATCCTCCGTCGAGCCGCTCAAAACGGCTTAATCGACTACCTACCGGGCGATCCCAACTTCCAAATTAAGAACGAGGTAAAGCTCACCCAAGGGCAGAGAAGAGCCCTTGCGTTTGTGCGGGACAGGATCTTTAAGAAGTGGGGCACCACGGGGGTTCAAGGCGTATTAAACACGGCGTTCTATGAGCTGCTGAAAATGATCACCGTCTACCCCGTGGAAAACGTTGAGAAGCTGTGTGACCACAATGACCGCGTCTTACCAGACGCCTTCCTGGTCCCACACGGAACGACCGCAAAACAATTTGCGTATTTGATTCACAGCGACTTGGGCGAAGGCTTCATCTACGCGATAAACGCGCGTACGAGGAGACGCCTTGGAGAAGACTATGTCCTCAAAGACAGGGATGTGGTAAAGATTGTTTCCGCGAAGAGCAGGCGATAGCCATCAAGGCTTGAGCTTTTTTAAATAGTAATCTGCTTCCTTCTTGGGGCCGAAACTTCGAATGCCCTTCTCCTTCAACTGTCTTCGAAGCGTCACGGCGTATTCCGGGCTGAGTTCACCTCGCTTCTCCAGGAATGCAATGATTTCTTCGCCTTCCCCATCGTTTACACAGCGTCTCAGGAAGTCAACGACGTCGGGGTTGTACCCTCGCAGTGGATTGGACACCACGTCCGATGGCTCTGTTCGAACGGCGTCTATTGACACGCTTCCAATCTTCTCCTGCATTTCCTTGCTGAGGTGGGGAAACATCTTCTCTAACTCTTTCCGCGTCAGCTTCATCGTCCTTCAGACCACCGCTTAATCAGGTTGTTCATCGTGCGTTATCTACCATAATCTGAAGCCACCATATTTAGATTATTCTTCTCTACGCCGGTTAAAAGTCTGAAACGGCACATGGAGACAAGGGAGTGCCTGTCCTCAAAGAGGTTCAGAACTGTACCGACGTCATTATTTGAGGCACAATCAGACGCCAACACAATTGGTTTTGAGCCACGTTTTCTCGGCTAGAGTACACTTGTTTCACCTCGACTCCAGACCTCACATAGCCCCCTTGGATTAGGTCAGAGAAGGACGCGGGTTGCTAAACCCTCATTTACAGAGGACGCATGCTTTCTGGGTTATGTTATGCAAACATGTTGGTATGCGTCGTCCATTCTGCTCCTATCTGCGTCTTCGCCGTCCATGGATTAATTGTTGTTTCTGCATCACAAAGGTGTCAGGAGGCACGTCCTCGTATACCGTGACGCTGGGTCCAATCCACGCACCCGTCCCAACCTTTATCCCCGGCATGAGTTGCACGCCAATCCCTGTTTCGACGTTGTCCCCCATAATCACGCCAAGTTTTCTTCTGCCACTGTCCATGGCTTCACCCTTAATCCGAACCCTCACGTTCGCGTTGTCCAAGCGGAGGTTAGCAATTATGGATCCAGCGCCGAAATTGCAGTTCGCTCCGACCACGCTGTCCCCGACGTAGGAGAGGTGCCCGATGTGGGTGCCGTCGAGGATCAGGCTGTTCTTCACTTCGCACCCATTCCCAATGCGAACGTTCCGCTCTAAACTCGTGAAGGGCCGAAGGTAGCAGTTCGGTCCAACGTCGCTCCCGCTTCCAATGAAAACGGGTCCTTCAACGTACGCACCTGAACGCAGTTTCACGCCAGCTTCAACGCGTACATGCCCCTTCAAATGAACGCCTTCTTCAATGTCCCCCAGAATGTCGGGGCGACAGCGTTCGAGCACCCGTCGATTGGCCTCTAAGAGGTCCCACGGTCTCCCGACGTCCATCCAATCTTCCGGTCGAATCTGGTTTGAAGCGTATTCCGTGTTTTGTTGTACCATTTGTTTAATGGTATCGGTTACCTCGATTTCGCCCCTAGGAGACTCAGGTGTTCTCCGGATCTCGGTAAACACTTCCGGAGGAAAGATGTAGACGCCCGCGTTAGCGAGGTTCCCAACGTCGTTTGACGTCGGTTTTTCGATGATGTCTACGACGCGATCCTCCTTCTGACGGACGATGCCGTATTGCTGAGGATTCGTGACGGGAACAACGCAGAGAACCGGTAGCCCCTCTTGGTCATGTTTTCTCACGGTTGACCTTATGACCGAGGGATCAACGACGAGGTCGCCGTAGACCACGAGGAAGTCGTCGTTGCCCACGTAGTCTTCTGCGAGGCCTATGGCCTGCCCGGACCCCAGGGATTTTTCTTGATGGGCGTACTCGATACTGAGAGCCCACTGGGTGCCGTCCCGGAAGTAAGTTCTCACTTGGGCTTCACGGTAGCCTGTCACGATCAGGATGTCGCTTACGTCGCTTTCTTTGAGGGCCACAAGGAGGTGTTCAAGGAGTGGGCTGCCCCCAACGGGAATCATGTGTTTCGGACGGGTTGACGTTAATGGCTGAAGCCTTGTTCCCTCACCCGCGGCCAGAATAACCGCCTTCACAGAGAGCCCTCACCCCTTTCTCATACATCGTACGCTTATCTTTCTTTTGGAATAAATCTCTTATGGGGGTTCTCGTCAAGAAGTTTTCGTAGTTGCGGAAGGTTCACTCCGACGATGGTGTCACCGTAGACTTCGCATGTTCGTCGCTCACTAAGGCGCTCCAAGTCTTTAATAGCGACTTCTACCTCGTGTCCTGAAGGCAGATTGAAGTGGGCATGGAAATATCGTTCCGTTCTTCCCTCATCTGTCTTGAAAGCGTGTTCCACTCCGGTTACGTGATAAGTCTTTTCGACTTCTTTGATGACGGGCTCACGTTCGTGACAGAAAACCTCGATGTCTATGTCGCTGCCCTTCCTCGCGGTTCCACGCCACACGCTGCCTATAAGCCGGGGGTGAAAGGCCTTTAAGCGGCGCATAACGGTGAGGGCTTCTCGCCTCAGATCAACACGCAACTTTTCCCTGTCGCCGCCCTCTACGTCACTAGCCCATCGGTCAAGTTCAACGGCGACTTCAAAGTTGTTCGGAAGAGCCTTCACACCTAAACGTCTGGCTGCTTCTTCCTTAGCCTGCTTGTATTCTCCAGAGAGGTCATAGTAGAGAAGTCGCGCCGCTTCCCTTGCGACTCTTCTTCGCAAAATCCTCTTCATGAAACTACCCTATTTATGCCATACCTCTCTAATGAAGGGGGGAGAGGCTAACTCAGTCGAGGGTTAAGCTGTAACCTCTACTTCAGCTGCGACGTCAGCGTCTACTTCAGTGGGATAAGAGAGTAACTTCGATTTTCGGATGCCCGTGTGCCTCAGGGGTATGATCTTCTTCGCCTCATTGTATATGTCGGACGCGATCTTCCCCAAAACCGCTTCTTGAACGAACTGGTCGAAAAACAGGGTTTCGGCCTTTTCATGTAGGAT
>JAOZHB010000040.1 GCA_026015035.1 Candidatus Bathyarchaeota archaeon
ATCCGAACCGCTGTGCGGGATATGCTTAAGAGAGAGCTGTGGAGAACCGATGGCTAGCTACCTCTCCCGTTTTCCATCGATGAATTCTTCAACCCACGCCTTTGCAACCTCGTAGGGCGCGTGTACAGGCGGATGCTTGAATGCGTACGCGGAAATGCTTGTTAGGGGCCCACGTACGCCTCGGTCTAACGCAATTTTTGTGGCTCGAACGGCGTCAATCACAATTCCAGCGCTGTTTGGAGAATCGATTACCTCCAGCTTCAAGTCGATTTTGACGGGTGTGCCTCCGAAGTATTGTCCGTTGATCAATATGTAGCAAATCTTTTTGTTTTTCAGGAAGCTTACGTAGTCACTCGGACCGATCTTCAAAGGTATCTTGTAAGGAACCATGGCTTGCACAGCTTGGGTCTTGCTCTCCCTCTTTGAAATGAGGCGGTCTTCTTCGATCATATTGAGGAAGTCGGTGTCTCCCCCTACATTCAATTGATAGCTCTCTTCAATGAGGGCGCCTCGATCGACCAGAAGCTTCGCTAGGGTTTTATGAATAACTGTGGCACCCACCTGACTCATGATGTCGTCTCCAGCCACGGGAAGCTTGGCCCGTTCAAACCGTTTCTGCCATGAGGGAACGGAAGCGATGAAGGAGGGTATGCAGTTGACGAAGGCACAGCCCGCGTCCAAAGCCTGTTCGACATACCATTGAGTCGCCTGATCGCTGCCCACAGGCAAATAATTAACTAGGAGATCCGCTTCAACCTCACGGAGCACCTCTGCCACGTCTACTGCCTCATCATCTTGGCGGACTTTAACGACGTCCTTCACAAACTTTCCCAAGCCGTCGAGGAGGTTTCCCTTCATGACCTTGACTCCGAGTTTAGGGACCTTACAGAAGACGCGGGTGTTGTTTGGTTCGCTGAAGATCGCTTCCGCTAAGTCGTTTCCAACCTTTCTCGAGTCCACGTCGAAGGCGGCAACGAACTTCAGGGCTTTAACCGGGTATTCTCCGAAGTTAACGTGGAGTAATCCGGGGACTTGCTCCCCCTCTTTCGCGTTTTGATAGTACTTCACTCCTTGGATTAGCGCTGATGCACTGTTTCCAACGCCAACAAGGGCAACTCTTATGTCATCCATGCAAATCACCATATTTTATGGTGATAAAATATAAAAAGGTTTCAGTATACGCCCAAGCCGAGGCGCACCTCTACTCTCTGTCCAAGCCTTCCTTAAACGCCTTAACTGCCTCCAACGGATCGGGAGAAAGCAAGATGGATCTGCCAATAATGAAATAGGAGGCTCCTGCCTCCGCAACGCGGTTAAGTGCGCCGCCTTGAACGCCAATTCCCGGAGAGAATATGGGAATCCTGTCCTTCAAGACCTGATTGACTTCCCTGATTTTTTCGGGATATGTAGCACCTACCACCACGCCATCCGCCCCCCACGCAACAGCCCGCTCAGCAAAGACGAGGTATTGACGGCGCTCATGACCCGTCCGAGAATCCACGACCTTCTGCCCATAGCCTTCCCCTGCACTCCTGTGACTCATATAGACCAGGAGGATAACGCCCTTACCCGACTCCCCCGCTAGCTTGAAGACGGGTTCCAACCCCCCCTCCCACCCAATAAAGGGGTTTGCTGTCACAGCGTCAAAGCCCGCCTCAAAGTAGCGTCGGGCAATCTCATGGTTCGTGTCACCGATATCATTAATTTTACAATCCATAATCGCCGGAAGGTCGAGGTCATGGGCGACCGTGACCAACCGCTCTACATGAGGATGCAAGCCCAGAGGTAAGACAAGATGGCGATTAATCTTTACAGCACAGAGATGGGGAGCGAGTGTTTCCACCATCTGAAGGCTTCTGCGAAACAAGGCCTCTCGGTCATTCAGGACATAATCTAAGGCCAAAACAATCTTCGAGGTATGGCTTTCAGAGGCCTCTTCAATGCGAGCTTGAAAGCCTTTAGCTGACATCTTGATCACCCCTATTATTGTGAACAATACGCCTTTAGGTCTTTCCCAAAAAGGCGTCTATTTAAAGGCTGCAATCATCTGCTTCTTCGCGTGCACCTACATGTTATGAGAAGGCGGTTCGAAGGGGTAAGACCTCGTGTTTACGATGTTGAACCACGATTTTCAGAGATTGTATACGCTCTACGAGAGAATATTTTCAGCGTGTGAGGCAACTTTAATATTTTCCTCCCGTTATTGGGGACACGGGAGTCTAAAGAGAATGGAAGCAGCGTCTCCGATACAGGAGGTTCTCGCCAAACGAATTGCGGGGGAGATAATACTTTCAAGTGATCCCGGAAGAACGTTGAAGAAGTGGAGGGAAATCTTAAACACCACCCAAACCCGTCTCGCCAAACAACTCGACATCTCTCCCTCCGTGATAAGTGACTACGAAAATGGGCGGAGGAGTCCGGGAACCCGTTTCATACGACGCTTCGTTTTGGCATTGATCTCTATCAACGGGGAGGAGGGAGGACACTTTTTACAGGAGCTCTCCCGCCTGACATTCACGCCTTCCGACGCCATCATCGACGTGAGAGAGTTCCCTGCATCAGTGGAAGCACGGAGGATCTCTGAGGTGGTGCAGGGGGTTCCGGTTGCCTGCGAGAATTTATTGCAGAGGCGAATCTACGGGTATACCATTCTTGACAGCATTCAATTCATTCAAACCCTTTCCATCAGTGATGCGTACACCGTCTTTGGCACGACAACAGAGCGTGCTTTAATCTTCACCAACGTCTCAACGGGTAGGTCGCCCATGGTCGCGGTCAGAGTTCACCCTTTAAAACCGAAAATGGTCGTCCTTCACGGTCCCGATCGCGTTGATACCCTCGCGGTTCGCTTGGCAGAGGTTGAACGCATCCCCCTCATCCTGTCGAAGGCGGGTTCCGTTGATGTGTTAGTCCTTGCCTTAAACAAATTGTATCAATCCATGACCTCACGAACGCCGTCACGTTGAGATATCGTTTTGGCTCGAGAACGATAGCTTTAAAACGGGAGTCCCTTATAGCGTATTCCTTCACGGAACCGGAAACGGCTAACGGACGTCGCGAAATGATCGTTAATCCCCTGCACATCGTCTCCAGCGTGACTGTGGTGACTCTCGTTGGCCTTTTTTTCCTGAAAGTGGGTGTATTCGACGCCACTGGCTTCGCTTCCGCGACGGTGACGGGGGGGCTTGTCCTGATTTTCGGAGGTGTAAGCTGGTTTATCGTGCTGGTTTCCTTCCTCGTTTTCACCAGTTTGTTTACGAAGTACAAGTATGAAACGAAGAACGCGATGAGTATCCTAAAGGATAAAGGTGGCGCACGAAC
>JAOZHB010000052.1 GCA_026015035.1 Candidatus Bathyarchaeota archaeon
ACGACTTCGATTGCAGCTTCAGGACAAGTGACTTCACAGGCTCGACAGATTATGCACTCGCTTTCATTCACTGGACTGGATTTTTCTTCCCCATTGACGTCAACCATTTCGAAGACTGCGACAGGACATGTGTCCACACAAGAGGCGCATCCCGTACATTTTTCGTTATCGACTTTGACTGTAACCATTTTTTTCACCTCGACCTAAACTTCTGAATGATGTCTTTCTTGACTTCACTGAATTTACACTTATGAAGGATTCAAAGATAAAAACTCTTTGTTATTTAACAGTTCCTGAATCCCCTAAATTCTTTGAGTCATGGAGTTTTATGACCGAAGGATTTAATTTGCCTAGAGTGGTTTTGTTGCTTGGATGACCGTGTCGATTGACCAGTTATTTAAGGGTATGAGGGGGATCATCAACGAGTTTCTCGAGAGTCTATACGATTCCTCATCGATGCAGAGGGATGTAGTGAGCCATTCTGATTTTGTGATCCGTGACATCGACTACTCAGTGCACGTGGATTTTGTTGGAGTAGCGCACTTCAGTGGACGAAGCATCAGCGATGCCTTTAAAGCCATTAGAGACACTGAGCCCGTTGGGATCTGTTTAGAGTTGTGTCCTTATCGCTACGAGTATCTAAAGAGGGTTCAGGAAGACCCTTTCGTCAAAGCCTTCTCTTCTGGAAACAACGAGTTGGTTGCTGCCGTCGATTTTTTGGGCGGAGTGGAGGTGGATGTCTGGCTCGTAGATATGAATCAAGAGGAGATCGCTGCTAGGGTTTTAGCTGTAGCCTCATTAGATGAAGCCAGAGCTTGGAAACGGATTCAACAACACCTCGTAAAGAGAGAAGAGGTGGGGCTGATGTTGTGGGAGGAGGGGTTTAAGGACGAGGCTATGAAGGTTTTTAATGGAGATGTGGGGTTGATGAGGAGGACCTTTCCAACCCTGTGGAAGGTCTTAATCTTAGAGAGAAACATCTTCATGGCTTGCGGCTTAATCTACTTGATTCTACACTATTTGGAAAGGGGTCTCCAAGAGTTTAAGATTATTTTGTTGGTTGGGGCAGCTCATGTGGAGGGAATAAAACAGCTGTTAAAACAACCCACAAAAGCGTTTCAAGCACTCGACAGCCTGGGAATAAGCTTTAGAAAGCCCCATGCAATAAAAAGTAACTGATCCTTTTTTTCAACCCAAAGCTAGCTAGCTTTGAATGAGGTTAGTTACGAGCTGAAGGGCTCAAAGCCGCTGAGAGGGACTTGGGTCGGGAGCTTGTGAGGCCATTTTCTACCCGTCTCCCCCCGGGATTCCCCAATTCGACGTATTGAGGCCAGTGATCAACGGATGCTATCTTAATTTCAGGCGGGTTTAACGAGGGATAATGCGTAGTATATCCGTGACGTTTCCCTATGCAATAAGCCGTTTTATGGGCGCTTTGCGGCAATACGCCGCGATTTACGTGCCTTCCCAGAAAAATTTTTTTCAAGTTACCCCCTATTACACAAGGAAAAATAAGCGCGGTCAGTCCCCTTGTGCTTACAGCAGTGGCCTAGCTATCTAGAAATAAATGTTAACGTACTCCAATTAATTTCTGGAATTTACACTTTAAAGTCCTCGAATTTACATTTTTAGGACATGTTCTTATCGAAAGTTGTAGATTCAAAAACAGCTAGCTAGCTTCATCTCGTTACATATCTGTCGTTTTTCCACACATCTGCTGTATCGCTGTACCCCCGCTGCTCCCAATATCCCAGACGCCTAGTCTTCATAAACCTAATCCGAGTAAGCCACATGGCACTCTTGTATGCATACTTTTTTGGGATAACCAGCCGCAAGGGGCCACCGAGAGAACTCTCCAAGGCCTCTCCATTGTGCCGATACGCCAAAACCACGTCATCGTCCAACAAGTCCTCTAAGGAGAGAGCGGTCGTGTATCCGTCAGCACACTCAAAAAACACAGATACAACGCCCGCTCTGGGCTTCACCATCGACACCAAGGTCTTGAAGAGCACGCCCTCCCACCTACGATCCAAAACGCTCCACCCCTCAACACAGTGAAAATCACTCACCGACACCACCCTGGGAAGCTCCAAAAACTCCTCCCAACCCAAGCGAAGGGACGTCTCCACCTCCCCATCAACGACCAACTGCCACTCCACCAAGTCAAGTTTAGGAATATCCTTAACGATAGCCGGATGGTCAATACCCCACCTCAAAACCTTATCCACCGTCTTCTGACCGGGAGGTAGTCGTCGAGTATCTTTCTCCTTTGTTTTCCCTCGATCAAACATGCGTTGAACCTCACCGTATTGTGAATGTCTGCAAAGTACCCTTTAACGTTACCATATGCCTAAGCTCTCCGCACCTTTTTCATCAAGAATGCGCTTACGTCTTTCCAGAAGCTGGCTGGCTAGCTTTTTTCTACTCGTACTAAGCCCATCCTGAGCTTTTCCCCCGCAAGGTCAAATATCTCAACAAATGCGTTTGCTGGCGGCTCAGTCGGGTGCAACACTTTAGACAAGGTCTCAGCCATTATATAGTGTCCATAGGCTTCGAATACCGAGGTGAGTTGTGGTCCCACGTCATAGTAGGTTTCAATTTCATCGGCGATCTTGAAGCCCGCGTTCTTCCGTTGATTTTGAATTCGGCGGACGACGTCTCTTGCTATACCCTCCCGCTCCAGCTCTTCATTCAACACGATGTTGACGCCGACCATGAGTCCCTGATCCTCGGCTATAACCCATCCCTCCTTCGCTTCAAATCGCACCTCCACCTCCTCTGGGAGTAGGGTTACAACCCGGTCCTCTACCTCTAGATCCACTCCGACGCCCTCCCTAAATGATGAGGCGACGGTCTTAGCGTCCATGTGTGCCAATGCAGCTTGAAGTTTAGGAAAAAGGGAACCGTACTTCTTCCCAAGTGTCTTCGGTAGCAAACGCACGGCATACGTTACAAGTTCGTCTTCTTGACTGGTCAGGGTAACCTTTTTCACATTCAATTCTGCCCCAACCAGTCCCTTTAATCGTTGAAGCCGTGTTACTAATGCCGTCTCCCCCACGATCTTGGCCTCAGCTAGGGGTTGGCGAAGCTTTATCCGCGACTTGTTTCGGGCGGAACGTCCCAACCCGCTTGCCGCGATCACGGTGTCCATTTCGCTCATCAAGGCTTCGTCGATCAGGGAAGCATCTGCCAACGGCCAATCGTTGTGGTGGACGCTCTCATGGGCGTCATGATCCACGCGGCGAACCAGATTTTGGTAGATCTCCTCCGTTGTGAAGGGTAAGAAGGGTGCTAAAAGCTTGATGAGGGTGATGAAACAGGTGTGTAGGGTGGTGTAGGCGGCTTTTTTATCTTCATCGGACTCGCTCTTCCAAAATCTCCGTCGAGATCGGCGAATGTACCACGTTGAAAGTTGATCGACAAACCTTTGCAGAATCAGGGTTGCGTTGTAGGCATCGTAGACGTCCAACAGGCTCGTTACGTCTTGAATGAGGACGTGAAGTTTGGACAGCATCCAACGATCCAGTGGGGAACGAGTGTCCGTTGTGTCTTCAGGCGTCCACTCGTCAAGGTTGGCATAGGTCACAAGGAAGCTGTAAATGTTCCAGATCGGAATGAGAAACCGCCTCTTCACGGTGTCAGCCCCCGCGTAGCCAAAGGTCAGATTGGTTTCAGCCTTGTTCGCACAGTACATCCATCGCATCACGTCTGCGCCCATGTGCTCCACGGCGTCATCGAACCAAATCGCGTTACCCCACGACTTATGCATCTCCCGCCCGTCTTCAGCTAACACCAAGCCATGACCCACGCATGTTGAGCAGGGTGATTCTCGCTCCAGAATTGTGCTCATGGTCAGCAGGGAATAGAACCAGTTTCTAAATTGCCCTGGTAAAGACTCACAAATTAAATCGGCTGGAAACCACTTTTTCCAGTAGTCCCGGTTGAAACGATAGTCAAGAGTGGAATAAGCTACGATGCCCGCGTCGAGCCAAGGATTACCCACATCCTTGATCCGGGACATGGGGACTCCACACTCGGGACAGCTGATCTTAACAGCGTCAATCCAAGGGCGGTGGGGAGTGTGCCCCTCGAAGGCCTTCCACCCCGCCACAGCCCTCTCCTCAAGCTCGTCTTCTCCTCCGATGACATCGAAGAATCCGCATTCTTTGCACTCCCATATGGGCAGGGCCAGCCCCCAATACCGCTTCTTCGAAATCATCCAGTCATCCATGTTCTGCAGCCAATCCAACTCCTGCTGCAAGCCATAGGAGGGGATCCAGCGAACTTTCTGCGCTACCTCCATGATCTGATACCGTAAATTATCTTCAACCACGTTTCTCCCCACGGATGGTAGAGGCGCCTCCAACTTCTCACCCATTGCGATGAACCATTCATCCACGAGGCGGAAGACCAACTCATTTCCACAACGCCAACAGACGGGGTAGCGGTGAGCGTAATCCTCAACTGTGAAAAGAAGGCCTTTACCGCGAAGTCTATCAATGATGGGTTCCGCTGAATCGTAGACATGGCTTCCCGACAGCCAGTCAAAGCCGTCGAGGAAGACACCGTACTCATCCAGCGGAGCCACGGCGGGTAAATGATGCGTTCTCCCTAACTCAAAGTCCTCTTTTCCACAGCCCGGGGCGATGTGGACGATACCGGTTCCCTCGGCTTCACTTACCTCGTCCCACAAGATAATACGATGTGCGGCGGCTGCTCCAGCCTCCTGTTCAGCAGGGATCTCGTCAAAGGGCCCCTCATAAGCCCAGCCCTCCATCTCCCTCCCGTTCAAGGTATTCAAGATTTGAGGTCGCATCGTAAACACTCTCTCAACAGCGTTTTCGCCAAGATAGAAGGCTTCATCGTTCCAACGAACTTTCACGTAGGTCATATCCGGGTGAACCGCTGCTGCAACGTTGGCTGTCAACGTCCAAGGCGTCGTAGTCCACACGAGTAAAGACTCTCCAGGTCTCCCCCGCAGCCGAAACCTGATGGTGACTCCCGGATGGATCAGTTCACGATATCCCTCCGTCGCAATCTCGTGTTGGGAGATAGCGGTGGAACACCGAGGACACCAAGGCAGGACATCCCGTCCCTTGTAGAGCCACCCTCGTTCATAGCATTTTTTCAGAACAGCCCAGATAGTGTAATTGTTTTCGTTAGAGAAGGTGAAGTAGGAGCCTCCTAGCACTGAGGTTCCCAACTGTCCGACCAACTGCTCAACCGAATCGGTCACAAGCCCCCTGGCTCCTTCAACGGTTACTCTTTCTTCGGGATGCTTCATGAAGTCTGCTAGCTGGTGGAGCATATGGATGTCGTCCCAGTCCATCCAGTATCCCAAGCGTATGGATTGCGCCACTTGAATGGCAGAGAAACGCAACACACGCTCCTTACACTTATTGATGAATCTTGCGATGCCGTACTCTTCGATGTCCCTCTTTGAGCCTAAGCTAAGCTCCTTCTCAACCTCGACCTCAACCCAAAGTCCCTGACAGTCGAAGCCGTTTTGATAGCGGAGGTCAAAGCCGTTCATGGCCTTGTAGCGTTGATAGAGGTCTTTGTAGGTCCGTCCCCAAGCATGGTGAACGCCCATGGGATTATTTGCCGTGATAGGACCGTCGATGAAGGACCATCGAGGGTTTCCCCTGTTCAAGGACACTCGTTTAGCGAAGGCATCTGTTTCCTTCCAGAACTTCAAGATGCTTCGTTCCATTTGGGGCAGGTTAAAGGTTGGGGGCACTTCTTTGTAGAGGGTCATCTTTTTCTTCACTCTAGACTACTTTTTAAAACGTGTAAACTTCTATCTCGTTGATGGGGGAACGTAAGGCTCTCAACGCACGTAACCATCAAGGGTAAAGGGTTTATCGTCCAATGTTTCTCCCGTTGTTCTGAATCAATAATGGACCACCGAGCCTGAGATACTGTTGGACATCTAATCCCCTGAAGTGAAACAGGTAATGGTAAGGACCTCTCACATTCATTCGATAACGTTTTATTTAAATGTGACTGGCTTCAAGCGCGCGCTACGAGAGAAAAAGCTGGAGTTGCCATCAAGGTATGAAGGGGAAAAATGCGGTGGATGTCACTGCTATGTAATACTTATTTCGAGTAAACGCTTGAAGTTTTCTTTTGGTTGTTATAGGATGACATTTAATACGAGGTCGATTCTGTAGCTATTAGAGCAGGTCAGATTTATATGCCTTAAAAAGAGTATTTTAGAAAAGCTCAGTAAGGTGAAACCAAATGATTTATGAGAGCATCATCAACAGAAGGACCATACGAAAATTCACACAGCAACGTATTCCATCCGAAGTATTGAAAAAATGTGTTGATGCCGCTAGATTATCACCTTCAGGAATGAATCGTCAACCACTCAAATACATCATCATCAATGACCCCAAACGCCTACCCTCTGTCTTCAGCACCCTCACCTGGGCGCGGAACATTCCGGGTTACAAGCACACTCCAGACGAGGTCCCCACAGCGTACATTGTCATACTCCTCGACACAGAGATCAGAAAACAGGCCGGTAACGACCCGGGCATTGCTGCCATGAGCATCTCCATGGTCGCTCATGAGGCGGGTCTCGGCTCCTGCATGCTCGGGTCAGTAGATAGGCCGAGGTTACAGGAGAATCTGATGGTTCCGAATCACCTCCAGATCGTACTTGTGGTCGCGCTGGATTATCCAAGGGAAAAGTCCAAAGCTGTTGAGCTGAAAGACAACGACACCGAGTATTGTTTCGATGCGCAAGGGGTTCTCAACGTCCCCAAGAGGGATCTTGATGACATCGTCGTCTGGAATACCTTTCAGACATAGAGCCAGAAGCATGCTAGAACAGAAATTCATTCCCTAAGTGCAAATGCTATAACCCTAGACACAAACCTCAAACGTAATAACATTGCGTCTGCTAGCCAGTGTTTAGGCTTTGGGACTGGGCTTTGTCACAGAGTTTTTTGGCGAGGCGTATGAGGAGGGTGTTTGTCCGGTTTTCCTGTATTACTGCTAGGTGGCTTGAGACTAACGCAATTTTATTGAAGGCTCGGACTAATTGTTCGGCTAAAACCTTTGTGATTAAAGCATTTCTATCTCCAAGAAGCACTGAGGAAATACATGACGGTCTATTAAATTGAGGGATCCCAATCGCCAGGGTTCCGAGCTTCATACTTCCTTCCTCATCGAAAAAGGCTGTGACCGCGTTTTCAACTTCGAAAAGGCTGGCGGTGAACTTTATTTCACCGTCCTCCACACTCTCACGAACCACCCTTATTTCAGACATGTCTACACATCGTCCATCAGATACACGTAAACCAGGTGAATTTACCCATTAAATGTGTTTAATAGGTCATTATATGTAAATATTCATTATAAATATCAATGCATGCCTTTCTTGACAAAAGGAAAGTTGTTATCTATATAATGTAAACGCTTTTTACGTAGACATTTTAAATCAATGGTATTATTAATAGAGAAGGTTATTAGTGGATACGGCGGCGATTCCGTGGATGTTACGTTAGCTTGCGACATCATGATGGATTTTGAAAGTTCGATTCAGCCGGCAATTTATTTAGCTGAGGAACTGGTGAGAAGGGGATACACTGTCTCGATGATGTCGCCGGTAATGTCCGTTGATGTCGAGCAACGTTTACTTGAAAAGGGCATAAAACCGGTCAATTTACGTGTTAAGCTTTTCACCAAGAGTTTAGGCCTTTCTTTAACATGGTTTGAGGCTTGGGGATGGGAAGCCTCCATCAGGCTTAGCTCGCATTTTGCTGGCAACGACTCTTCAGCGTCAATAAATTTTTCGCAAATGATTGCTTTGCCTTCTCAAGTTTGGTATTTGCAGGGATCTCCCTCCGTAGCCTTAAGAGATATTGATAAAGAGCTTCCCACAGGTTTCAGTGTAGCCTATAAAATTTTGAAACCACTCATTGAATACTTCGATGAGAAGCTTATCAGTCGTATGAGAGACATTTCAGCACTCGTTGTTGCTAATTCAAAGTTTTGTGCTTCGATGTATTCCCCATTCGGTGTTAAGGTTAATGAAATAATTTATCCTCCCCTCGATTGTTTAACGTTTCGTCCATCAACGTCGAGCCCCTCTTCCAACTATGTTTTAACTTATTTTGGAAAGGAGACCAAATCTTCAGTTGTAAAAAGAGTAGCGGATGCAGGTGTTAAAATAAAGGCTTTCGGCTCTAAAGCACCATTTATTAGGAGAGAACTGGTAGAGCACCCTAACATCGAGTTTTTAGGACGTGTTACTACAAGTAAACTTTTGGAAGTGTATTCAAACGCTCTTTTTACGCTTTTTACATTTACCCATGAGCCCTTCGGTTACGTGCCCATTGAAAGTATGGCTTGTGGGACACCCGTGCTTACCTATAATTTACAGGGCCCAAGCGAGTATCTGACTTCCGCATTCACAGGTTGGCTTGTTTACACGGATAACGAACTTGTGCAGAAAGCAGTAGAATTATGGAAAGATGGGTATCCACCCCATATGAGGTTAAACTGCATAAAGGTAGCATCGAAGTTTGATGTGAGCTCCTACCTTGAAAAGTGGCTGAAGATCTTGTCCAATATTTTATAAAAGAGAGACCTATTAGACCAAAACTGCCTTCTTTCCGTTAACTAGCTAGCTAATCGGCATCTCTCGTGTTAGGTATCAACCAGACTTCTCAAGAAGAATGAAGCTTAAGATGACGTCATAATTTGGTGATGGATAAAATCCTCGAAACTCAACGTGTTCAGAGGCATCTATGGTAAACTCAAGTGTAAACATACGCCAATTCACAAACCCTTTAAGATCGAGGAGGCTCGCAGCGTTCACGACCGTTTCAGGTACAATCTGGATGTTTCCGTCGTCTGCCGTAACGTCTAAGATCAACAGCCTCTCGTTGGGGTCTTGAGGTACGGGTGAAGTCTTCAAGAAGACAGTTGCGTTATAACTACCTTCTGGGAGGGAGGTGTATGGCCCATACCAGAAGAGAGTGCTTGTCAAATTGTGTGGATGAATTAGAAGCCCTTCAGCACTGAGGTAGCCGCTTGCAAGGGGTAAATCTCTGAATGTAAAGGTTTTCGAACCAAAATCCACAGTAGCCTCAGGCGTTAGTCGGTTCACCACAACTCTATCGACGTAGATATCTGTAGCCCCACTGCTTGACACCTGGAATTCGAGCGCGGTTCTGAGATTCGTGGAGGCGAAGGTGAGAGTGAAGTTGGTCCATGTGTTGGGAGAGAGTTCGAAGCCGTAGATGTCTTTCTCAGAAATAGTCATGGTGTTCTCATGGTCTGAGACGATGAGTTTTCCGAGGCGACCTTCAGGGTGTTCACCCACCTTAACTGTGTACGTGACTTCGTACGCACCCTTGATGAGGTACGTGTAGGGACCATAAAGGAATGTCCCTGTAGATTCTTGCGAGTAAAACACAACGTTTTGGCTGTTTGCGGAGGGGTCGGCTAGTATTTGGCTTGAGGTGGTGTGTAAAAGATCGTTGTATGCGGAGAAGACTTTGTGCTCAGTGTACTGGGTGAAGAGGGGTTCGTTATGGTAGGCCCGTTTAAAGAGGATGGCGTTATAGGCAAGAGCATAGCAGCCATGAGTAGTGTTGTGGGTAATTTCGTCTAGGACTAGAGTGGACATGGCGTCCGGTACGGATAGATCAAGCAAAACGTATTCACTCCGATTTATGATCGATTGGATATAGTCTTCCCCAACAGAATAATACGGAATTACATACGCGTTTACCCGGTTGGAGACGTGGGGGAAGAGGTGGTTTTGGGTTAAGATGGAAGCGTTGTACGGTACAGCGGCGAGTAGGTCGTGTAGCGAGTTCACGCCTTCTTCACTCAAGTAGGTAATGGAGGGGAACATTAAGAGTCCCTCCTCGACGAAGGCAGTGGACAGGGGGAGGATAGGGCTTGTGCTTATCATGAGGAACAGGGTACTGATCAAGATTGTCTTGAGAGTGAGGGTTTGAGCGTGGAGTTGAAGACGCTTCAGACCATCGATCGTGGCTATGAAGAGAAAGGAGAGGACGTAAAGGGGGTAGTGAACGCCTATCATGTAGTAGGCGGGGTAATTCGAGAGAAGGAAGGGCGTTAACAGCATCAATGTGCCAAGGGTGAGGGGGCTCCTAAACGGTAAGAAGAGTAGAGGGGCGAACAAGAGAACCAGGTATAAAAACTTAAGGGGGTAGTCGTACAATAAGGCTTGAAAAACCCGTTCTGGATGCGTTAGAATATAACTCGGAAGTAATAGTGGATCGGTCTCTAACCCAAGAACGCTGAAGGCGCTAACTGCCTTATAACGTTCTAAGTAGTCGGGATTTATGGGGAAGAAGTTTTTGACATAAATGGTGACGAAAAAATAGATTACACACAGGATCATCGTAAGTAACGATGCCACGTTTTCATTCAGTTTCAGAGGTTTAATGGACGTGTATAGGGATCGTATGGACGTGTAAGGGGATCGTATGTCGCCTTTGAGCATGAAGTAGGCTGCGAGAAGGAAGACTGCGAAGACTACGTGCTCTTCAACCATTAAGGTGAGAAGCAGAATTGGAAAGTAGTATCTCCACCTTCGTTGCACCATGAAGTAGCAGAGGGAGAAGAATAGCAGGGGTAAAAAGACTTGTGGCTGAAAATCAAACCAGTTAGCGCCTTGGAGAGGCGGATACAGAAGATAGACCAGGGCCAGCATGAAAGCGGTTCGATCGCTTTTCAACACTTTCTTAGCCAGAAGATACAGGGGGTAGGCGCCTAAGGCTAAGATAAACGATTTCATTACGAGGAGGGTGGAGGGTAAGGGCAGAATGGCGTAAAAAGGTAAGACCAAGAAAAGGATTGGGCTCAAGTGGACGGCGAAGTAGTTGCCACTTGGGTTTAAGAACAATTCGACAGTATAGTAGAGGGGGCGTCCGCTGTAGAGGGTGTTGTACAGAGCTTGATTGAAGATCCCCAGGTCCCAAGCATTAGTGTGAAACATATTATGTTTTTGAACCGTGAAATGAGCGAAGATGACGCTGTAAGAGAGCATTGCTATGAATAGTAGAACCTGATAAGGCTTTGTTTTTAGAGTGTGTCGAAGGGCTTCCCAGAATTGAGTACAGAGTCTGAAGATTTCTGTGAGGAAGTCAGGTAAAGTCAGCTTCAACCTTCACACCCAATCGGAGTGACGAATGCCTTCGTTTCTCCTTGGTTTGGAGTATAGAAATATTAAATTAACCTATATATTGTTTTTATCAGGCTGAGGGAAAGAAAACGCGGATTGCGGTCATTCACTCGTCGCTCAATCTACGGGGTGGAGCGGAGCGATTAAGCATAACCCTGATTAACGCCTTAAAAAAAGCGGGAAACAGGGTGACGCTGATCACGACCGATAAAACAGACTGGACTCTACTCCAAGAACAACACGGGTTAACCTGCACCGTTGATCAAGAATTTTTTGTACATCCAACGTATTTACTGACGCAATCCATGACGTCGAGGGCAGTATGGACGCTATCTTCGTACTTAGTCAAGAGTCTCTTGGTTAAGGTGAAAGAGAAATATGACGTCTTGATTAACACTTCGGGGGAGATAATCAATTTTCTGGAAGACATTGCCTACGTCAACGCGGTGCCCATGAGGGCTGCATTTAATTACTCAGAAAGCCTCCCAATAAAAAGTAGTTGGTGGCGGTGCTACAGCAGAGTCTATGACCTTTTTTTAAAGACGATAGACAGATTGAATAGGAATACGCTTTTCGTAACCAACTCAAAATTTATGGAAGCCATCATCACCCGATATTTAGGGTGTCGAGCCATGGTGGTGTATCCGCCTGTTGACGTGGAGAACTTCAAACCGTTGTATAGACGTAAGGAACGAGAGAACCTCGTTATCACCGTATCCCGTTTTCGTCCTGGAAAAAACCTTGAATCCATCCCAAACATTGCCAAATACGTAAATGCCCGATTTTTAATAATCGGGCCTAGCGACCAATCCTCAGCATCTACAATAAACACAGTAAGAGGATTAGCGAAGAAATTGAAGGTTCAGGACCGCGTCCAATTACTTACAAACGTACCCCGATCCGTCCTTCGTGAAAGATTGTCGGACGCCAAAGTTCTTCTTCACACACAGTTCTACGAGGCATTTGGAATATCTGTCGTCGAGGCCATGGCGTCTGGCTGTGTCCCCATCGTTCCGGATGTGGGAGGCCCCTGGCTTGACATCCTTGATCAAGAACAGGGAAAGTATGGATTCGCATATGAAAGCCCCAAGGAGGCAGCTGAAACGATAAGGCTACTCATGGAAGACGAGAGAATGAGATGCGAAGTTGCCTCAAGGGCTTACAGGCGAACCGGAGCGTTCACTACCTCTATTTTCACGAGAAACATGTTAAGAGTAGTGGATAAGGTTCATGCTAGAAAAGATAGGTAACAGGTAACCACAAGTCGTTAAGTGAATCAATATCTATCTTGGACATGACTGATGAACGTAGCAATGTTCTGCTGAAAAACATGTAAGAAAAAGAGGACATGTCGGTCATAAGGAACACGCAGGCGGGTCATCAATAATGGCTTGGATACAGGTGAAGCGATTGGAGATAGATTCAAGTACTTATAGGTTAACGAGGAGGGAGATGCACTCTTGAACTCACTCATGAAACGTGTCGCCATATCTATTCACGGGGTAATCTGCTTTTTCGTGTACTTCTCAGGGCTTCACCATTTGATCTCAGTTCTTAAGAGACGGAAACCTGTGATCCTGATGTATCATAGCGTGAATGAACGGGGTTGTCCCTACGTGTATCCCGATAATATTGTGAGTGTGGAGACGTTTGAGAGACAGATTGACTATCTCTCCCGTGAAAAGAACGTGATCAGTCTATTGGACTTAGTTGAGTTGGTCAGAAACCGGGTTGCTCTTCCCCCTAATACAGTGGCGATAACTTTTGACGACGGATACTACGATTTTTACTCGACAGCGTACCCCATACTTAAACGACATATGCTGCCTTGCACCCTTTTCCTCGTGACAAATCTATTATGCAGAGATGAAGCAAGGTGGGAGGATACATTAACAGGCATGATCAATAGTGCCACGTCAAGTGTTATGACTCTTCGTCTCGACGGTCGAGAAAAAACTTGGGCTCTCACAACTTATAGAAAGAAGCGTGAATGCATCGTGGAGCTGGTTGAGGCACTGCAAAACTCAAGCGATGACCGATTACGAGTGTTGATGGAAGTCGAACGCCAATTGACCCCTGGCAATATGAAGTCAATGCGCGTTACGATGCAGTGGAAAGAGGTTTTGAAGCTAGCGGAAGACCACAAACTCTATTTCGGTGGTCACTCTCATACCCACCCAAACCTTGGCGACGTAAGCACTGATCAGGCTAAATGGGAGATCGAGACATCAAAGGAGAAAATGGAACAGAAACTCAAACGAGAGTGTCGCCTATTCTGTTACCCCTTCGGGAAAAAAAGGTCCTTCAACCCCCATGTGAAGACCCTTCTGAAGGCACTGGGTTTTTCAGCGGCGGTTACAACCATTCCAGGCAGCATTACTCGGGATTCCGATCCCTTCGAGCTGAGACGTATTGCAGCCATTGACGACTCATCCTATCGTTTTAAATGCTCGTTGATTGGACTATCTCTCCAGAGAGGCTGAACTGGAACGTGAATCTGTTGAAGCGTAGACCTAAGAGGAAACGGGTAGTCACGGAATACTTCGATGACCAGTCACCACTCTATTTTTACGAACATTATCGGACGACGGATGAAAAGTACCCTGTCCTTTATCTTCGTCACAAATACATCTTAGAGATGCTGGGGAGTGAGGGCAGAGGAAGAGCCTTGGACGTTGGCTGTGGCTCCGGGGCCATGATGCTTGATCTGTATCAGAGGGGGTGTATGTCTGTTGGAGCTGATTTGTCCCCGTCCATGATTAAGAACGTGTTGAAACTCTTCGCCGCCTACAATACACCGAAACCTCTGTTGACCGTCGTCGACATCGAGCATCTGCCGTATGCGGAAGACTCTTTCAACTATGTATTCTGCGCGGGCGTCATTGAATACTTGGAGCGGGATGATGAGGTGCTTCAGGAGATAGCCCGGGTGCTTCAACCACAGGGTATTGCGTTCATCTCCGTGACCAATGCTGTGACACCCCTCTGGTTTTTCGAGACCGCGGGAAAACTGCTTGGGTTGTGGGATACGGTGGTTTCGCTGGCGAGGAGGATCGCCTTCCCGAAGACGAGAGTTCATGTCCCATCAGCTTTCGCCAATAAGGCTTCACGGTTTAACCTGGTGGAAGTCGATCGGGCCTACTTCCACTTTACACCGTTCCCCTTTCCACTCGACAGGTTATGTCCAGCGTTAAGTCTAAGGACTGGTTTGATTTTGGAGAAGCTTTCACAGACGCGATGGGGCTTTCTCGGGAGAGGGTGCATCATCAAAATGATGAAGCAGGCATGATGCATGCATCCCTTCAACCGAAACGGGATTAAAATTCTAAGCTGCAATCGGAAGTAGGTTCATACGCCTTGGAGAGAGGAAAGAGGGTTTAGAGTGGAGTCAATTTTCTCATCCAATAAATCCACGCTTGAAAGGCTTCAGGCGCACGCTAATCTCCATTAGCTTTAACGAGTCGAGAACCCTAATATTGATTGTTTATTTGATATTAAAATAAAAAAAATAAAAAGGGGGGGTTATTATTTTGAGTGCGTTCTATGGGTCGTGTATTCCGCCTTTATCTTCGTCGTCCCAGTCGTCAGCGAAGTAGTCCCAATACTCGTGTTCCCAGTCAAACTCGGTGATTGTTCCAAGGGCTTCTACTATGCTGAATTCTGGGTGGTGCGGATCGTCGTAGTCGATTTCGATGATGATTGAGGTTAAGCAGAGTGGCGCTTCTTGGAGTTGCACGATTCCTGGTTTGATGCCGCGTGCTGCGTCTCCGTGGAGCCATTGTGTTGCGTAGTAGGTGTCTCTACCCCAGTGTCCCCAGATGGAGAGTACGACTGTGCCGTTGATGTCCTTGTATGTGGAGATGACCGCGTATCCAGTGTCTTCACTGGACTCGTAGACGTTCCATTCTTCATCGGGTTGCCAGCCTCTTTGCCAGCACGTTACTCCTGTGATCCAACCGGCCCATGTCGAGGATGCGTAGTCGGGTATAGCATAGAAGGCATCAGTGAAGTCGTTGGCGTAGTAGGATACACCATTGGCTAATGGTCCACCGACAGTGATCATGTTTGAACTCGCTACTGGCCAGTACGTGCACCAATCATCCTTCAACGCTGCTCTGCCAAGATCATCAACGTAGTCTCCCAAGGTGTCGCCTTCACCGAATTTGGCATGAACATACGGAATCTGATTGGCAACCACTGGATCCCACATGTCTATGCCGGCGATGCCTATGTCCTTCCACTTCTGTTTGTAAGCTGCTGTTACGAGTGATGCTCCAGCCGAGTCAACGCTTGCCGCATCCCGTCCAACGACGATCCATTCGTAGCGTCCAGGCTGCCAAGCTTGTGCTTCTGGATAACCGGTTGCGTATGGCCAATCCGTGGAGTACAGGACTTTGACCATAGCGCCGTCGTCCATTTCCCAGGGATCCCATTCATTGTCGTCATCATCCCACTCATAGAACCAAATTGTGTCACCAGATACTATGTAAGTGTATGGAGCGCTTGCATAGAATTCGTCGTCAGGGTCACCGATGATTGCATCCGCCGGAGTTATGAGTTCTCCGTCCACTAGCACTCTTTCAGCGAAGCTGCAGTACCAATCCCACGGGCCACGACGAGTGATAATGTTACCGAGCACAACATAAGGATAGTCGTCTATGTCGAATTCGAAGTCTTCGTCGTATTCGAAGAATTCAACCCATCGGCTGGTGTCCTTCTTGTGGACAGCGTCATAGAGATCCCAGGGATTGAAGATTTCTTCCAGCTGATAAAAGGCTTCTCTATCAAGCCAGTTACCACCAGAACCCATGTCAACGTCTCCAGCATCGTGGTAGTTCGATATCCCGACTACTTCGACGCCTCTGAATTGCAAGGGATAACCCTTACCGAGCATGGTGTCCCATTCGCCGACGACGAAGGGGATTTCAGGCTCAACCAGCATGTCTGGTTGACTCACGTTGATGAGGGGTTCCAGGGCCATCGCCCAGCCGTCCACCGTATAGTCGGAGAGGGTGGGCCAGAAGGCCTTCCAGCCAATGTATTTATCTTCGTCGTCATCGTCGTCACTGATGATCTGGGCCACATCGTACAGATGGGGAACACCGACAAATGGAACATATACTTCACCGGTCCAATAGTGTTTCATGAGTTTGTAGATTACTTCCACATCATCTTCGTCGAGGCTGATGTACCACGTGATAACTCCAGTATCAAGGTTGATGTCGTAGTCTTCACCGGGTTCCTGCCATACCATAACCTCCTCGTCTTCATCGTAAACATAGACTCTCACAGAGCCAGGGACGATTGGTCCACGGTAGATCGGTGATCCAGTGGCGGGGTCGTCACTTATTACAGGTACACTAGTTAGGTCTTCACCTTTCACCACGAATTCTCTATAGATACCATCCGCGAGATGTACATCGTAGTCCTCTTCAGTTCCGTAGCAGGTATCGAATATTTGGTGGTAGAAGTGAGCGTAGCTTCCGATCTCGGGTGGAGGCCCAAGGTCCCACTCTTCACGGTTGCTTAACTGTATGTCGAGGGGTGAGACCAGTGCTTTGCCGCTCATGAGAACCTTGACGTCTTTGAGGATGATGATTTCCTTCTTCACCTTGTTAAAGATGAAGGTCAGATAAAAGTCGACGAGCTCCCAGGTCTCATCGGGATGGTCAACTACGTCGTCATCATCTAAGTCATACCAGTCGTAAATGTGGTTTCTGCAGATAGCGACGTATCTCCTCGGACCATCGTAGAGCACTTCTAAGTCTTCGGTTTCAACGTAACCCGTGGATTTTCGTCCACCGGTGGGAGGTAGATAGAGATCGGGGTCATGACCGTTAAGCCATTCGCCACCATACTCCGCCATATCGGCGGACATGGCCATTGTGAGAACCTGTCGGTCATCGTGCATTCGGTGAGTGTAGCGTATCTCCAGCAGCCAGCCGTTAAGCCACAGTTCTTTCTCTATGTATTCGCTGGCGAAGGGGTCGCGTGAAGTCTCAAGTCTTTGATCGTGGGTTTCAACGTCTTCGTATCCCGGATACTGTAAGCCAACATCCGGAAAGACGCCGGAGCCATCGATCATTTCTCCGTACTTGGAGATGCCAAAGTCCACGCTTGTTGTATCATAGGGATAGAGAGAGTAGTAATCGCTAGTTAGAACGCCCTGAATAGTTTCGGCGTCTGGACCAGGTGATGCTACTACAGCGGGAGCGAAAAGCATAGTTACCGTTGATAACATAAGTATTGTAGCTGCGAATATTGCAATAGCTGATTTTTTCATTTTTATTCCTCTTTAAATCTCTTTTCATACTTTATTTCGCATGTTTAAAAGCTTTATGGATGACTTCATGGACGCTAAAACATTAAGTACGCTGGAAAACACGAAAAGGGGTATATATTAGATATCCATTGAGATCGATGGTAGTGATGAGATGGGAAAAAACACCTAAAAGCTAGAAAAACGGCTCATCAAGGTGTACGCCCCTGCCGCGCGCGCGCTCGTGGATAGATCGCATGTTCGTACCGCGCGTGCACACATCTTCCCTTCAATAAACAACGGGGTTACGTAATCGAGTCAGGACGTCAGAACAAGAAACAGGAAAGGTAGATAGCTTTCGTCACTCTGACTCCCAACACGCTTCAGTGTTAAAGGCTTCTAGACGAAATTGGGTTAAACACTTTTTGTTAGTAAACCTAAAAAGGAATACATATTTTAATTTGCAGTTCCTTGACTAGAACACCCTGGGCTCGTCGTCTAGTCTGGATAGGACACTGGCCTGCGGCGGAGCTGTGGAAAAAAGGTCCGCGGAAAGCCAGAAGTCTGGGGTTCAAATCCCCACGAGCCCACCACTCTTCAAGAGCCAGACACAGTTCCATGAAACCGGGTTTTTCTCGCGTAGGGAATATATAGCAACACCAGAAATTGAGCAGAAAAAGAAGCTGATCCTGACAAGACACTGGTTAAACAGATTACATACCCCTTAAAAGTTGTCTCGTAAAAAACAAAGAAAACGAGAATTGCTACGCTCATTGAGATTTCGAAAGTTACAAGCCGGTTTCGACGCTCCCTTTTTAATCGATTAGAAACCTCACGCCATTAAAGGAACGCGCGCGCTAGTAAGAGGTCACAAACAGTACACAGGACTCTCAACAGAATCAAGTACTGAAGAGCTAAACAATAGACTGCAGCCATACCATTCAGGTATAGTAAAAGAAATAGATGACCGCTCCGCTCAAAATGCCTACGAAGGCCAGGAAAAGCACTGCCAGCCTAAGAAGACTCTTCACCCAGTCCTGTTCATCATATTTTTTTGCCATTGCAAGTCACTCAAACGAGTGGGCAGTGAAACCACTGTGATGATGTTCCTATGGCCTCTCTAATAGATCATCACTCTTTAATCCTTCGATTGGCTAGCTACTTTCGGCTACTACACCTGAGCCATTATGGATTACGTCGCAACTTCGTGTGTCCTTTGGAGTTCTTGACGTGAAGTGGCAGTTAGGTCGTTAAGAGGGCTTTGGCGATCTTCAAGCCAAACAGTGGATGCCTCAGAAACTTGCGTGCGACGGCCGTTATGTCCGATCCGTTGGCCAGATTGATGATGTCCTGGGGCTCCAGTATGTCAACCAGGGCGTTTAGATCGTCGTCGTTTAATCGCTCGATCACGTGGAGGGCCTTTAAACTGTCGCGGATACGTTTACCCCAATGCTCATTGTAGCGTTCAGCATACGTTCTGAGTCTACTTCTTGACAGATTCTCCTCCTCCAAGGCCTTGACAGCGGTCTCTCCAGCCATCGTCCCTGCAGTAATCGAGGAGTGAATTCCACCTCCAGTAAAAGGTATCACCTGCCCCGCTGCCTCGCCCACCAGCATTACGTTGTCGTCAACAATTCTCTCTAGTATTCCACTGATCGTGACGGGTGCCGCTTCGACGCCAATAATCTCTGCTTTTGAGAAGAGGGGGGGATGTTCCTTGATGAATCGGTCAAGATAGGGCTTCGCAGGGCTTCCCCGAACACCTATACCGACATTAACCTTCCTCCGCCCCGTCGGGAACACCCATACATACCCAAAGGGAGCAACGTTACGACCCAGGTAGAACGAGGTGGTGTGAGAATCATCGAGGTTGCAGTTTACCATGACGTACTGGAGACAGGGGATGAGGGCTCTAGCTCCAGCTTTCTCAAAGTCGAGTCTACGGGAAACAACTGACGAGAAGCCGTCGGCCCCCAGAAGAAGGGGGGCCTGCCATTCTCCACCCTTAGTCTCAACTTGTATCATGTTGTCTCCCCGCGTCACGTCAACTGCTGCTTGATTCATGTAGATGTGTGCTCCTGCTTCAGCGGCTTTTTCAGCTAGGTGTTGGAGAAAAAGCGTCTTATTCAGGATGTACCCTGCGCCCGATTCATCTTCAATGGAAATGTTCCTTCCATCTGGAGCGTAGACAGATGCACGGGTGATCTCTTGCACGATGAAGTCTTTCGATGGAGCTACTGCAGCTGTGTCAATCGTCTTCTTGCTCACAGCCTCTCCACACGGCTTCACGCCGAGACGCCTCTCCTTCTCAAGAATGACGACATTGAAGCCTCTGCTTGAGATGGCCCTTGCTGCTGTTAACCCGGCTGGGCCAGCACCCACAACTACGACATCGGTCTTCATAACACTCACGGTGTTCTATCTTATGTGAAAAAATGTGTCCTTTCTCGTTTAAGTACATATCTACCGAGTTCATATAATTATCATCCCTCAGCCTAGTCCCTCCAACTAGTTAACTGTGATAGGTTCTGTATCCCTTCTGGACTCTACTTATCTTGAAATGGTTCCCCTCCAACATGCGAAAAGCGGGGAGAAGCGTGGTTGTTGGTGTTTACGTGTTTACATAGCTGTATGTTGGGTGATGTTTCAGTGGATAGGGGCCTTTCTTACAATAGTTGACTGGTTTAGACGTTTAGGGTCTGTTCTTCCTGTGGCTGTGCTTTGCTAGCTAGCTGAGAGGGACTAGTTACATCACCTGAAAAGGATTGTAATTCCGTACTAACGCGATGGTATAAGCCTGCAATCTAGGCATTATGGCTATCTAATGGTGGCTGGATACCTTCGTCTACTGGCAACCCGTTAAAGAATCAAGAGGTGATCTGGAGGAATTTTCGTGCGACGTCTAACCAGTTGAAGCACTCAGTTCTCTTCAAAGCCCTTCTGCCCTGGGCTTTACATAAATCATGGTCACCGATAATCCGTTCAATACAGTCTACCATATGGCTGAAACTGTCTGTCTTAAAGAGGAAGCCTTCGACGCCGTCTTCCACGAGCTCCGGAACCCCGCCGTTAGCCTGAGCCACCACGGGTTTACCCACCGCCATCGCCTCCAGTATGGACATACCGAGGTGCTCGTTATTAGCAGGATGAACATAAATGTCACAGGCGTTGTAGAGGCCGAGAAGTTCATCCTCGCTCGTGGCAGGAAAGGCCTGGACATATGCCTTCAAGCCCAGTTTCTCCACGATCCGCTGTACAAGAGGATGGAAGCCTCGAACGCGACGGTCCTTCGAACAGGTTAGGATGCACTTCACCCGATGGCCCCGTTTGACCAACGCTCTTAAACCCCGAAGCAAGAGTTCATGCCGCTTCCTGCGTCCTGCAGCCGAAGAGTAAAAGAGGAGAGTCGTATTCTCATCGACCTTCAACTCATCCCTGAACTTCGCTCTCAACCTAGCATTGGGTTTGAAGACGTCGCGATCCACGCCGGCTAAAAGGGGTGTAGGCGATATGTCCTCATACTTCTCGTAGAGACCCTGATTCCACCCAGAGTTGGTAAAGAAGAAGTCAGAGTAGGGGAGGAACATCTTCCAGACCGCATACATCCGTCGACTCTTCTCCGCGACATGCCTGTAAGAGAGCAAACCCTCTTCAGAGAGCCTCCACCCCATGGGAGGTGAATGGAGGACACAAGCAATCTGGCTCCCATGCAGACTCTTAGAGAAGACAGCGGGGAAGTGAGTGTGCATGTGATGAGAACAGAGGAGGTCGTAATCACCTAATTGTTCAGCCATGAAGGCTCCGTTCATCAGTGCGTCAATGATGTCGGGATTCCGAGAGATGTTACCCCCCAGAACCCGGAATAAACTTCTACGATTCGTAAGCCCATCCGTCCGCCAACAGACCAGTTCTGAATCTACTCCCAGCCTTTTTAAGGCCTTGGAGAGCCCGAGGGCCCAGCTCTCAGCACCACCGAAGAGTGGAGCCACATACCAGAGATGTCCAATCTTCATCGAGGCATACCGCCAACAAGCGGATAACGGTAAAAAAAGGAATTCATTATAATGTTAAAAGGTTTACTTAAAAGGGTAATTTCAGCTGGATGGAGGGAGCTAGTTTCCGAGGCACATGTCTACCCAACAAAGTCGGTACGTGAATTGTTTTTTGTACCAACTTTAGAGACCTTCCACCTCCAAGTCCGTTACTGCATAACCAATGTAATCAACCATTACGAGGACGTGCCCTCCCCTTAATATAATTAATTAATTAATTTTATGGCAACAAATGGTACTTCTTCACGGGCGTATCGAGCTAGCTAGTCTGCATGTTTGGGCTGGATGTGCTATCGAGCTTCTTCCTCACGGGTCGCGGGCTCTCTGAACTGCATCCTGTAGAGACGGCTGTAAAGGTCTCCCTTCTCCAGTAGTTCCTTATGCGAGCCTAACTCAACGATTTCACCGTGGTCGATTACTGCAATCCGATCCGCGTTCCGGATGGTGGAAAGTCTGTGGGCGATGATGATGGAAGTTCTATTGGCCAACAGCTTCTCCAATGCTTCTTGGATTACAAGCTCAGTGTAGGGGTCGACGCTAGAGGTGGCCTCGTCGAGGACGAGGATTCGCGGATTTATCAGCAGAGCCCTAGCAAAGGATACCAGTTGTCTCTGGCCAATTGAGATGTTACTTGCACCTTCCTGGACGATTGTGTCATAGCCCTGTGGAAGGCGTATGATGAAGTCGTGGGCGTCAATCACCTTTGCCGCGTCTATTACTTCGTCATCAGTGGCATCGGGCTTACCGTAGCGTATGTTCTCTCTAACCGTATCTTGGAAGAGGAAGGTATCTTGGAGGACAATGCCCATGTGCTTGCGGAGGGATTGAAGGGTGATCTGCTGGATGTCTTGGCCGTCTAGGAGAATTGTGCCGTCGGTGGGATCATAGAATCGGCAGAGGAGATTAACCATCGTGCTCTTTCCAGCGCCCGTTGGACCTACAAAAGCCAGCTTCTCATTGGGCTTGACGGAGAGATTTATATTCTTCAGAACTGGAACGTCCGATTCATAGCTGAAACTGACGTTCCTGTATTCTATTGCGCCGGTTGCATTTGTAAAGTCCACTCCACTAGCCAACTCTGCCTCTTTGACCTCGATAGGCGTGTCAATTAACTTGAAGATCCTCTCTAAACCCGCCATGACGGATTGATACATGTTGTAGAAGTTACTGATGCTCATCAGCGGGAAAATAAACATCATTAGGTATCGTTGGAATGCAGTGAGGGCTCCGATGGTCAAATGGCCTTCGAGGATCTGACCGACAGAAAACCATAGAATCATCGTTATCCCTATGATGGTTGAGAGACGCATTCCAACACCGAAGAGACCACTCACCTGTTGGGCTCTAAGGCTGGCTTGAAGGTTTTGGACGTTGACTTGATCGAAGTTCTGGATGTTAACATCCTCCCTGCTGAAGGCTTGTGTGACCCGTATCCCCGAGATTCCCTCTTGAAGTCTTGAAGTCACCCCCGCGATGCTCTCCCTAGTTCGTCTCCAAGCGCGTCTAGCCCGTCCTCCCAGAAGGTAAAAGACCACAAACATGAAGGGAACCATCGCTAGAGAAATGAGGCTGAGCTCCACATTCATGGTAAACATGAAGAAGATGGCTCCAATGATACTGACAAAATCGGCTATTATGGTGATCATGCCCTCATTTAGAAAGCGATTCAGCTCCTCAACGTCGTTAGTGACTACCGACATGATTCTACCTGTCTCTCCCTCAGCGAAGAATCTCAAGGATAAGGCTTGGAGATGATCAAAGAGGTCACTGCGTATCTTGAAGAGGACACTCTGACCAATGTGGGACATCAGATAGGTTTGAAAAAATCTTATGACATACCGTGCGAAGAGGATTCCCACATATAAAACACTCCACCACATCAATGCTTCTGTGTCCAGACTACCAATAGTAATAACTGGCGTCAATATGTCGTCGATAACACGCATCGTCAATTGAGGAGTCATCAAATTTATCAAGGAAGAGCCGATGACGAGTAAGGCTACCACAATTATCCTAAATCTATATTGCGATAAGTAGGTGAGGAGCCTCTTTAGAAGAACGGTGTCTGAGACTGTTCTCTCCATCTCCTCCTCGCTCCGCATTCTACCCCTGCGAAAGCCGCCTCTATGGAATCCTCCCCCATGCCAACCCATGTTTAGCTCCCTCCTCCAGTGCTTTGAAAGGTTTCCGGCGTCACGAGATCTTCTTCCGCAAATTGGGTCTTATAAATTCGTGTGTAGATACCGTTTTTGGCGAGTAACTCCTCGTGGGTACCTGCTTCACCAATCTTCCCGTCTTTGAGAACAATGATTCGATTAGCCGTCTTGATAGTTGAAAGCCTCTGGGTAATAACCAGCGTCGTCCTATTCTGGAAGAGCGCTTCCAGAGCCTTCTGGATCTTGCTCTCCGTCTCCGTGTCCACGAAGGATGTTGAGGCATCCATTATCAGGATCTTTGGGTCCATCAGGAGTGCTCGAGCGATGGCGATTCTCTGCTTCTGACCGCCAGAGAGGGTGACCCCTCTCTCACCCACAAACGTGTCGTAGCCGTCGGGAAAGCTTATGATGAAGTCGTGAGCTTGAGCTGCCTTCGCGACTTGTATGATTTCTTCAAGAGTAGTATCGGGTCTACCGTAAGCGATGTTTTCTTTGATGGTGGTTGAGAAGAGAAAAACCTCTTGAAGCGAGATGCCTATCTGCTTCCGCAGCGATTTTAAAGCAACATCTTGTACATCATACCCATCTAACATGACCCTCCCCGAAGTGACATCGTAAAACCTCGGTACAAGGTAAATTAGGGTGCTTTTACCAGATCCCGTTGCACCCAGAATGGCAATGGTTTCTCCGGGTTGGACGGTTAGGTTGACGTTCTCAAGAACCAGCTTGTCCTTGATGTATTCAAAAGAAACATTTTCGAAGATTACCTCGCCTTTCAAGGGAGGGAGTTGGATGGCATCAGGTCGATCCTTTACAGCGGGTTCTTGATCCATCATCCCGAAGACTCTTTCCGCACCAGCCATAGCGCTGGTGTACATACCGGTCAACATGCTGATGAAGCGTAAGGGCTGCATCAGCCTCATCATCATCCTTGTAAAGAGAAGCAGGTCACCCAGGGAAATCATATCCCCCATGAGGAAGCTCCCGCCATACCAGTACAGGGCTACAGTTGCTAGGCTGTAAAAAACATCATTTAAGTTGGGGTACATTGCTCTATATCGTGTAGTCTTCAGGTTCAAGTCCATGTATTCCTGATTCTTCTCCGAGTATTTTTGGGTCTCACGCCCCTCTTGGGTGAAGGTTCGTACAACCCTGATCCCCGTAATATTTTGCTGCAGAAAGGACTCGATATCACCAAGCTTACGCCTCCGCACGCGGTGTAATGGACGTGCAACCCGATTATACCGGTAGCTTACAAGGAGGACAAAGGGCGCTGGAATCAGAGAGAGCAAAGTAAGTCGATAATCTACGGATATCAGCAGTCCAAGAACAAGTACGTAGCTGATAAATATGTTTGCAAAGGCTGCGAACCACATTGACATTATCCGTTGCATTGACCTGACATCGTGGGTTACCCGAGACATCAGTTGACCAGTCTGCGCCTCGTCATAGAAGCTGAAGGACTTTTCCTGAAGAGACTGATACAAATCGTTTCTCAGATTGAAGACTGCCTTCTGACCAATGTATTGTATAGCATATCTCCGAGCATATTCGAGTAGCGAACTTATGACGATGGTGGCGATGATGATGAGTACCGACGTCGGAAGTTTATCCAATATTGTTTGGGCGGGGTTGCTAATTGGGTCAGTAATCCAGTCCTGTATGTCGTTGATGATTTCAGCTGTGATTTGAGGTTCAATAAGTTGAATATAGTTTGTCACGCCCATGAGGGCGACAACGAAGACTAGTATTTGCCAGTACTGTATCATGTAACGCATCGTTCTAGTGAAATATCCCAAATGAAAAGTCACGCTCCCTTGATAAACCTCAAGAAAATGAAAACTGCTTCACATATGAGGAGAACCTAAATAAACCTAACTGTGCAATCGAGTAACAGCTGAAACTATTCGTCATTTCCTTTTACTCCAGTTTCACTCGGACACTATCTATCTCAGCCGCAGCATAGATGTGGGCTCTCTCACACTATACTAAGTCCTCCTGGTTCATGTCTTTTACTATAAAGACGAAGGTTCTCTACCGTTAGCTATCTAACTGTATTTACAGGTAATCATTATCACGTTTGATATCAAGATAGATATAACCCTGATTTTACACTCTACTATAAAAACACTCCCCTAAGAAGCTAGCTATCAGCACGCGCTGACTTACTCTACAATACTTCATGTCGCTTATAGTAGTGCGACAGCGTAAAACAACAACTTAATATACCGCCACAACCGTTCGTTGAAGCCATACTCGGTTCGGTGCAGCTCTGTTCTGTATCAAGGCATAGACGTCGAAAGGAAATGATTCCAATTTTGATTGATTGCCTATTGAACCAGCAGTAAATATGAGGTGAAATGATATGAAGATTACATTTAATGGAGGCGCCAGGGAAGTCGGGGGCTCATGCACAGTCGTTGAGACAGAGGATGCACGAGTCGCCTTGGACTATGGCATAAAGGTGGATGAAGGATTAGCATACAATATGCCCGGGGACTTGGATGCAGTTATTGTATCGCACGCCCATCTCGATCACTCGGGAAATCTGCTCACGATCGCGGATAAGAAGGTAGTGGTCATTGGTTCGAAGGCGACCCGGGAAGTAACCACTGAACTCTTACAGGACCTAATAAAGATTCAGAAAATGAAGGGAAACGCGTTTCCCTACAACTTTCAAGATGTATGTAAGCTTTCAGAACTGTGGTTAACTCGAAATAATGTGGCTTTACCTGGGATGGAGATTTCCCGGTATCCTGCGGGGCACGTGTTGGGTGCGAACATGGTTCAATTGAAAACAAGGGACAGGACCCTTCTGTATACTGGTGACTTCTGCGTCCACGACACAGAAATTCTGGATGGTGTTGACGTGGATGCTCTTCCCAGAGAACCAGACGTACTTGTTATGGAGTCCACTTATGGGGGTACGATCCGACCGAAAAGGGAGGAACTGGTGAAATCTCTGTTCGGTAAGATCCTTGAGACCATGGAGCGAGGGGGAAACATACTCATTCCCGCCTTCGCGTTTCACAGAATTCAAGAGATGACGAGGAGAATTGACGTAGCCATGGGAGCCAAGCTTCTGCCGCGCTATAACGCGTATTACATTTCGGGGTTAGCCCATAGGATCACCCAGTACTACCAGGACTACAAAGCGCTCCTCAGCAAACATGTAAACATGCAAGCAAATCCATTCAATTTACAAAGGGTAAGACGCGTGAGACGCACGGAGCAGATAAAAGAACCGGCAATCGTGATTTGTACCTCAGGCTTCGGACACGCGGGAGCAAGTCGGTCTCTGCTCTCTAAGTGGGCGGGGAATAAAGACGACGCGGTCATCATAAACACAGGGTATCTACCTCCTAATAGCCCCCTCGTAATGGCGAAAGAAGGAAAAATTGTTGAGAATGGTGAATCTATCAACGTCAACGCGGACATTGAACAAATCGAGTTATCAGGTCATGCAGATCAAGAGGAACTCATCGACTTCGTGAAAATCATAAGACCAAAAAGAACCTTTCTCATCCACGGTAACTTGGATCAAGCTCAAGCCCTATCAGAGAAGATAAGCAAATACACAGACGTCGAGGTACCGCACAAGAATGAAAGCTTTGGAATATGACTCAACAGAAAGCCATAAACAAAGAGAAACTATCGAAGAAGGAAGCGCGGAGCACCAAGTGTGGTTTAATCCTATAAAGGACTGACGTACGTAACATCCAGGGGAATCCGTCGCCTCCTCCGCGTCAACAAAGCGACTCCCCAAAACAAATAAGTATATTCTATGCAGCTAAGGGCGTAGGGATGAACAGATGTTTAAGTCTTCAAATGTAACGGTATGGCTGTCAAGACGTGAAGAGAAGAAGGTTTTAGAATTATGTAAATCCCACCTCGACAAGATAGTTGAAACCGTTGAAGAGATGAAGTGGGTCGTGCACTCCTTCTGCAACGACGACTTCAACGCGTTGGAAGAGCACTACAAGAAGGCGTTTGACAGCGAACGCGCTGCGGACGACATCAAACACCGCATTCTCCTGGACGTGTCCACCGGCCCCCTTCACCCCATCGACCGTGAAGAGGTCATCCGCCTCGTGTTGACGGCGGACGACATCGCCGAGAACGCCAAGTCAGGGGCCCGGAAACTGCGGTTCGCGTCCACCAAGTATCTCACCGACCAGATCAACGCCAGCCTCCGTGAGATGGCGGACCTGTGCGTCGAGGTCGCCCGGAGTGTCAGAACCGCCTTCGAGAAGCTTAGTGCAGGCACCGATGCCGCCATCGAGGCCGCTAAACAGGTGGAGATCCTGGAGGAGAGCATCGACGAGTTCCGCATGGGCCTGGTGAAGGCGATT
Organism: Candidatus Bathyarchaeota archaeon; assembly: GCA_026015035.1. GTDB lineage: Archaea > Thermoproteota > Bathyarchaeia > RBG-16-48-13 > DAOVBJ01. The sequence goes on from JAOZHB010000052.1 coordinate 27,996, forward strand.
ATGAGCTGTGAGGAGCGGGTGGTGAGTATCAGGAGTTTGGGGCCGTGGCTCATGCTTCTCAATGCCATTGAGAACATGGAAGATGTGGCGGATCGCTCGGAGGACGTGGCCGACGTCATACGAAGCATCGCCATACTGGGGTAAAAAAGGTTACTCGTAACTGGAGTCCTGACCGTGGAAGCAAGTCAAATACTATTAATGGTTGGCTTGGCGCTCTCGTTCTTCATGGCATGGAACTTGGGGGCAAATGACGCTGCAACTCCATGCGATACTGCTGTTGGTGCGCGAGTGATCTCCCCGAGAAAAGCGACGCTTCTGTTTTCGGCTTTTGCCGCGGTCGGCGCCGTCAGCCAGGGATATATGAACATTAAAACCATATCGCGAGGTATTGTTCCTCGAATCGATCCCATCGGCGCGATTACGATCAGCTTAGCTGCCTGTTTGTGGTCGGCGCTCTGTACGTGGCGAGGATTGGAGATATCCAATACGTATACGGTTGTGGGAAGCGTAATCGGCTACGCTTTGGTGGTATACCAATCCTTTGAGACAACGGTGCTCGTCAGAATACTGAGCTCCTGGGTGGTCTCCCCCCTCTCCTCAATCGCATTATCCTTCACCCTTTACAAAGTCATGATGAGGGTATTCCGACGCTTCTTAACTGATCCGCGGTTTACTAGGGCGATTTCCATCGCCCTCATCGTGTCCCTCTGTTTCTCCGCGTACTCCTTTGGGGTCAACGATGTGGGAAACGCCACTGGCGTCTATGTGGCGGTGACCCAAGACGTCGTAGGACTTCCTGACTACACCACCATGATTATTCTAGCGGCGTTCGGAGCGTTGGGGATCGCTGTGGGGGGGTTGACATGGGGGCGCAGGGTCATCGAGACCGTGGCCTTCAAAATCGTGCGAATTGACGTCCTTTCTGGGTTGGCGGCTGAGATGACGAACGCCCTCGTGGTGTATCTGTTTGTGACGATTCCCTACCTTTACTTGGGCTACGGGCTTCCCGTCTCAACGTCCATCATCGGTGTAGGCGCCATAATCGGCGCGGCCTTCGCTAGAGGAAGAGGGATGGTCGATAAAAGGATCATCGGACGCCTTGTGATTACATGGGTATTGACCCTTCCAGCCACCGCCCTGTTAAGCGCAGGCCTATACATATCATTATCGTCCTTCATAACCTTGTAACAAGCAACGCGGGTTATTCCTCAAAACGTAAAAACGTTTGTGGACGACCCGTGTTGTTTCGATGTGTGCGTATCAACTAGTCAATAAGCTCTAAAAGCTCTCGGATCTTATGAATCTCGATTAGGTTGCTCGAATGTTTTTCAGTGGTTCTGAGGGAAGCGGTAAAGAGAACCGTGTCTTCGTCGTTGATGAGGTCTTTGGAGTGAAGGCTTTTTGCCACACTCAATATCCTATCCTTCTCCCGCAAATAGTCGATCCAGATAGGCGTCACGCCGTACGCGATCTCTAACTGGTTTCTGACGAGTTTGCTTGGTGTGACTGCGATGATCTCTTGTTCAGGCTTAAACCGTGAAATCATCCTCGCGGTGTATCCTGATCTCGTCAATGTGACGATCTTGTCTAGGGGCATGTCATACGCTATTCTCTGGATGGAGTGGCTGACGGTTTCTGAGACGTTGATGAAGGAGGCTTTCTGTACACGGCTTTGAACCGCCTTTTCCACCTCCTCGGCAATCCGTTTGATCATGGAAACAGTTTTAACAGGATACGTTCCGATGGCCGTTTCTCCGGAAGTCATAATGGCGTCGGTTCCGTCGAGGATCGTGTTCGCCACATCGCTGGCCTCAGACCTCGTCGGTATCGGACTGTTGATCATGGACTCAAGGACGTCTGTGGCTGTGATGACCGTTTTTCCAACATTGTTGCAGAGGTTAATCATCCACTTCTGGAGGAGGGGCACCCTCTCGGGCTCTATTTCGACGCCCAAGTCTCCTCGGGCTACCATAATGCTGTCAGCTGCCTTCAGAATGCTTTCAAAGCAGTCCACGCCCTCGAAGTTCTCGATCTTCGCGATCACCGCGCCTTCAAAGCCTTCAGCAGTCCTTCTCAGGTTTTCCACGTCCCCTGACCCCCTTGTGAAGGAGAGGGCGATGTATTCGCAATCATTGTCCACCGCAAAATTGATTGCAGCTACATCCCTTGTCGAGAGGGGGGGAACTGAGAGTCTCTTTCTTGGGACATTCACGCCCTTCCGGTCATCCAGTACGCCATCGTTTAGAACGAGTAGTTGGAGCCGTCGACCCTCTTTACTCATGACCTGGGTCTCAATTCTGCCGTTGTCAATGAGCACTCTATCGCCAACGTCTACGTTGTCACAGAAGTCATAGTTGAAGCTGAATTCCTCGTCTTCGAATCCGATGACAATCCTCTCGCCTTTCCGAACCACTCGTTTACTTCGGGCTTTAAGTCGGATATTGGGTCCCTTAACGTCTATGAGTACAGGGATATCCGATATCGCTCTGACTCGCTTAACCACGGTCTTAAAGTAGTTTAAGTCATTATAGGCGGTGTTAATCCTGACGCCATTCATTCCCTGTCGATGCATCTCCCTCAAAACATCAGAGGAAATACTTGCGGGCCCAATAGTACAAATGATCTTGGTCTTTTTCAACGACACAGCGTTCCCTGCACCACCTTATCCATCGTTGTCGGCTATATACTTTAACATCCAAGGTATATGAGGTCATACGCCTCAAAGGAACTCCGTCTTTCATAGCACCCCAGAGGATTATCTTTGCTGTAATCATTCATGGGTTGAAGAACTGCAGTGATGCTTTGTATTCTACCCTGTTAAGGGATTAAAAGCCTCGGGCTATATCCACAATTGAGGTTGTTATTTCTTGAAGGGAAGAACAGTCGTTTCGTCCACCGTAACGTATAATGTGATGGTGTCCCCACTCGCGACATTAACGTCGGTGGGTAGCTCAGCTATCAGTCGTAGGTCACCAACTTTTGCGTGGACTCGGTTTGACTTTCCTAAGAAGAGCACAGTGAGGACTTCACAGTCTAAGACATTGTATTCCTCTTCTGGCTTAGTAATGGAGAAGTTCTCAGGCCGAATGGCGCATAAGACGGAGTCCCCCTGCTTCAGGTCAAAGGTCTTTCGGGCCTTCAGATGTATTCCGACATCGGTTTCGATGGCAATGTATTGATGTATGTCCTGAACGGTTCCATAGATGAAGGAGCATTGTCCTATAAAGTCGGCGACAAACGCGTTTTTAGGGTTAGTGTAAATCTGTTGTGGGGAATCTATCTGTTGAATGATACCGTTCCTCTGGACAGCGATGCGATTGGAGATGCTGAGGGCTTCTTCTTGATCGTGGGTAACGTATACGGTAGTGATTTCAAGCTTCTTTTGAATACGCGTGATTTCTTGACGCATCTCCAGCCTCAACTTAGCGTCAAGGTTGCTCAAAGGCTCATCCAGCAGGAGGACTCGTGGCTGGATGACCAGGGCTCTTGCGAGAGCCACCCGCTGCTGTTGACCACCACTCAGTTGAAAGGGGGTTCTCGACTCCAAGCCACCGAGCTGAACCAGATCCAAGGCGTTCTTCACCTCTTGTTGGATCACGTCTTTCGGCGTCTTTCGTATCTTAAGGCCGTAGGCTATGTTGTCGAAGACACTCATGTGGGGCCAGAGGGCATAGTTCTGAAAGACCATTCCCGTTCCCCGTTTCTCCGGGGGAAGACGTGTCACATCCTGGTCGTCAAAAAACACGGAGCCCTCATCGGGATAGTAAAAGCCAGCGATGATACGCAGAGTGGTCGTTTTCCCACAACCGCTGGGGCCCAACAGTGTGAAGAGCTCGCCTTCCTCGATTTGTAGGCTGAGATTATCATTGGCCACGACGTCGCCAAAGGTCTTTGTGACGTTGATTAACGAGATGCTTACCAATCGTCCCCGTCCCCTATAGCAAGTCACGCATCAAAGAACAATTGTATTTACGTATATAAAACCTCATGTCTACAGGCCAGTGATGATGGAGACCCTCTGCTTGAGTACCCGATTCACCACCGTGATGATCACGATCTGAACGACCATCAAGAGGACACCTAACACTGCAGCGGAAAAGGGGCCCGCAGCCACTTGCCACAGAATGTCCTGCATCTTCCAGGTCAAGGGTGCCGATTCCGGTTGAACCCCACCCAAGATGAGGCTGGTGCTGACTTCAGACATTGAGTAGACGTAGGAGAGCATGCCTCCGGCGAGGATGTTGATCAAGATGAGGGGGATCGTGATCCGGAAGAAGGTGGTGGCGGGACTGGCGCCTAAGTTCCGCGAAGCCTCTTCTAAGGCTTCATGGGTCTGCTGTAAGCCAGCGAAGGCAGATCGGATGGTGAAAGGCATCTTTCGAATGGCATAACTCATGACTAACAAGGGCACGGGATTGATCAACGGGCTTAAAGGCGTTTTAAGGAACGTGGTAAAGTAGCCGATGGCGATCACGATCCCGGGAATTGCAACGGGTAAGGTGACTAACACGTCTAGGGCATCGCGTCCCGGGATCTTCTTTCGCGCGATGATGTAGGCGGCGCTCGTCCCAAGAATCACCATGATGATGGTCGCGAGCACACTGTAGCTCAGGCTATTGTACACAGAGCCCCCGATCGCTGGGTCGCTGGTGAGAACCCCATAGTTGTCGAGGGTCACCTCGGTGGGAAGAATCGTGGTACGCCAGGTTTTCGCTATCGAGAGGAGGAAGACCCCAGTGTGGGGAATGAGGGCAAAGGCCAGGACCACGATCATGAACGCGTAGAAGAGGTAGGTCTGTTTGGCAGTTGCCTGGAAGAGGCGGGGATGCCATGTGCCCCCTTTACTGAGCATGGCATACTGCCGCAAACTCACATATTTCCTGATTAACAGGAATCCGACCATGGCAATGATGAGAAGAAGGAGGCTCAAAGCCGGGGCAAGGGGGTCAATATCGCCTGTTGGAGCGAAGATCTTGTTAAACACTTGGTAGGTTAACAGTTTCGTCGCTTGAGCACTGCTGTGGAACACGATGGGCGTTCCCAGATCCTCGATGCTTAAAATGAAGGTCAGAATGGCTCCGGCTTGGATACCGGGAAGCGCCAAGGGAAACGTGATGGTTCTGAAAAGGTGAAACCCTCCCGACCCCAGGTTTTCCGCTTGTTCCTCAAGAGAGGGATCGATGTTGACGAAGGCCGTATAGGCGTTGACGTACACCAGGGCGAAGAAGTGGAGGACCTGAACAAAGATGACGGCGGCCAAACCGTCCAACACGATGCGATAGGGCAGGATGTGCAGGGTGTCATGAAACAACAGGTTTAAGACGCCTAATCTCCCGATCATGCGTTTTATACCTATAGCGCCGATGAAGGGTGAGCTCAAAAGCGGAATGATCATGGCGGTTTGAAAAACGGTTTTCCCCCAAAACCTGTACCTCGCCATGATGTAAGCGATCCCCGTTCCGAGAATGGTGGAGAGAATGGTCGTACTCAACGCCACATATATGGAGTTAAAAAAAACGCCGCAGTCGATACCGGTTATGTAAAGCGTGTCGCCTATAACGGTAATAAACTGCGAGGTGAAGAGGGGGGTAATGGGGTCGCTGAAGAAGAAGGGATCCTTAAAAATCAGGTCGAACCAGACGGCGGAGAGGTTGCCACTCAGGTCCGTCAAAGCAGTGTGCACTACCGAAAGCAAGGGAACGACCATGAAAACTATAAAAAAGGCTAAGGTAATGGTGAGCTGCGTCCACGAGAGGAAATCCATGTTCCACCGGAGTTCACGTACCTTTTTCCGAAGGCTACGAAGGGTAGGGGAGTTCATGGAAGTCCCTCTGCTCAGGCGTTACCTAAGAGGTTAACTTTTTGGAATGGAGTCGTAGATGTTTTGGTAATGCGCTCGCGCTGCTTGACCCCAAATGCCTTGCATTTGACTGCGGAATAGGGAGTCCCGATAGATTTTTTCGTTGATGGATATGGCGTATTCTTGGGTGAATTGATAGGTCTGGGCGTCCGTTGAATTCAGCCAAGAGATAGGAGTCCCAAGCGTCAAGATTAAGTCGTTGAATTGTTGTTGCGTGATCCGCTGCTCCTCCTTTGCTTTGACCAGCTCCGTCCAAGCCCCCTGCGACCCCGCTAAAGCCTCATGCTCATTCTTCAACACTGCCTCGAAATAGTACATGAGGGATTGCTCGTAGCTTATCGCTAGCTCATCGCTGAACGGGATCCCGATGTTGTTGATCGTCTGATTGAATAAGGCGTAGAGATCACTGCGTTCCTGGCCCTTCTTGGTGTGAAAGGCATCGGATCTCAAAGGCATCCGATTTATCCTCTCGTCAAGCCAGATGGATTGGCCTTCGGGTGAGAGGATCCAGCCGATGAAGTCTTGGGCTGCGTCCTTATGTTTGGATTTGGCGACGAGTGCAATGGGGTCGCCGTTAATAATGGATTGGCCTTCAGGAAGGACGTATTGGGTGCTGGGAAAGTCTATCTGGGACGTGTATCCATAGAAGTCGATGGACATGCCCACGCCGACTTCACCTTGTTCAACAGCTGACTGCGTTTCTACTGAGCCCCCATATATTCCAGCGTTGCCAGCCATTCGAGTCAGAATCCGCCACCCCTCATCCCAGTCGAAGGCTTGGAGGATGATTTCGTAAATCCTCGTGTTGGACGTGGTTCCTGGAGCATTTCCCATCGAAATACTTGGCAGCGGTAAGAGTTTTCCATAGGTTTCATTGGCTAAGTCTTCCCACTTGTTGGGAACAGGCAGTTGAGCGTCGGCGAGAAAATCGTTGTTTATCGTGAAGCCGAAGGAGGAGATGGCGGCTGCAATCCATAGAACCCTGTCTTGTTCATCCAATCTCTTCATGGAACTTCCGGCAAGGGTGTCATTTATCTCATTCGCCATTTGCAGAGCATAGCTGCCCTCTTCCAAGGTAGCGAGAAGATCGTTGTCAATTAAAGTGTCGAAGAGGGTTGGTCCGCCACCCCAAGCAACATCCACGTCAGTGGCGTCGATGGTCTCCGTCCACAGACCGGGGTCAGGACCCATCCACCTCAAGTCAATAACATTATTGTCTTGGGCGTAGCTTGTCGCGAGAAAGGCGGGTTCAAAAAGAGTCCAAATAGTCGTATCATGCCGCGTAATGATAGTCAGGGTGATTCCTGAAACAACCGCGAAGGAGTCACTGAGCGCCCCGATGCTAACCGAGTAGGTGCCCTCACTTTTGCTAAGGGTCCACGAAGTCGTTTTGGATTCTCCAGCGTCTAAAGTCACATCTTCAGACGCTTCAACTACGTTATTCAGTTTAAGGGTGATGGTGGCTGTTTCACTGGTCTCTCCAGTATTCGTAGAATTGACGGAGATCGTCACGCTCTTGCCTTCAACCACCTCTCGGGAAGGCGAAATTGCGAGAGCACTCAACTGAATCTCTCCGGGAGTTGGTGGGGGAGCTGAGAGATAGGTTACATAGACGTAAGCACCACCCACAATAATTGCGACTACTAAGATGGATGCGACGATTTTGACATTCATCTAAAGACACCTGACGTACATATTTATACTCTTTAAATTTAAGCTTTGCATATATGCATGTAATCAAACTTAGGAAGTCAAAGGCATGAAAAACAACAAAATACTTTTGACTCTAGCCATTTTCATTTTCACGTTCACAACCTCCATGATATACCCTCTTCAGCAGGCTACTTCTAGTTCGAATGATGAGAAAAGAACATTCAACCACATCGTTCTTGTAACTTATGATGGCGCCAGAAAGTATTGGGTTGACGCCTTAATGGATAATGGGACACTGCCGTATCTTGCTTCCCTTCGTGACGAGGGCGCGGAAACCACGTTACGTATCACTGATCACCGCCCAAGCACTGACCCAGGAATGGCTTGTATGGAGTCGGGTTATGGACCAGACGTTACTGGCATTGACAGCAATTATTTCGCTTCACATCTGAAGCCTTCGATACCTGAAGGATTGACCACGACGGAACGAATTAAAGCAGTCTACGGCGCAGCGTGGAAGACGGCTCTGGTCATGCCCTGGACCCAAGACACCGTGAATGTGACAGGTACCCGGGACTCGACCTTTTGGAATCAGCGGGAGGAAACGGATTACTGGTTTTCATCCGAGAACGTCACGTGGTCAGAAAACGATCAAAACGTTTGGAAGAACGCGTTAAGCTTCAGTGACGCCCTGTTACGAGCCAATTACACCGCTTATCAGGCGGCTGGATTCATCCGGAGCAACTACGCCAGTAATTTTTACGTTCGCACTCACTTCGTCGAACCCGACTACGCAGGGCATGTATACCGGGAAACCGTGGACAACCAGATTTCTCCCCAATACGAGCAGGGACTGATCGAGTGTGATGAGGCACTGGGCCTCATAATTGATGCCCTTAAAGACACGGGAATATATAATGAGACGGTGATACTGGTCTCGACGGATCACGGGTTTAAGGGAATCGGACACGGACCACCAACATATCCCTTTGGGGATCCCGACGTGACGGAAACGTGGTTCATAAGCAATGACCCTGAGGTCACCAACGATTTGGGGTGGGGGTTACAAAACGATATTTCCCCCACGTGCCTTGGGCTGGCAGACATTGACCCTTCAGAGTTTCAGCCTTTTTATAACGTAACCTCAAAGGCGCTACCTCTATGGGAAGCAAACCTCGTAAACCGGGAGATGACACCCCCGTCGATCTCTGACGTGTCATATCCTGAAAGCGTTTCCGAAGAAGAAGCCTTCCATATCACAGTGGAGGTTCAAGATCAATCCGGAATCAGCGTTGCCCAAATTCGACACATTTACGGAACCATTTGGCGAACGGGAAGCCTAATCCTGGAGAGTGAAACCGTGTACCGAGGGTCGTTGGGGCCGTTCGTCGAGGGAACTGAAGTGAGATGGTATCTTCAAATTGTGGATAACTCCACAAGCCTAAACATGGCATATTACCCTGAAGACAGAACGGTTCTCACCTACACCGTAACAGAACCGGTATCGGTTGACGCTGTCCCCCCTATCATCTCCAACATGGAATATTCCGAGCAAGTCATGAGTGGCCAGACTTTTACTCTTACAGCTACCATCCAAGACGAGTCGGGAATAGCTTCTGCTGAACTATACTTTAGCTTCAACTCAGAGTGGAACGTTCAGGAGTTGGTTGAGGTAAGTGAAGGCCGTTATGAGGGAGACATGGGACCCTTTGATCCCGGAACACAAGTACGATGGTACATCAATGTAACAGACACCTCTGCCAATCACAACACTGCGTTCTATCCACCCGATATGGAACCCCTTATTTTTACAGTGAAGACGGAGGAGAATCCAGTTCCCCTGGAATTTCTTATCATTGGAGGGACGTTGGTAATAATAGTCGTGGTCGCGATAGCTTATTGGTATAAAAAGAGACGATAAGGAATACTCATTTTTTTATAGGTAAGAGATATATACACAGTTCGCTTAGAAAAGTATGGTGGCATATATTGAGAAAAAGGAATGCAACACTATTTCTTCTCGGTTTACTGACACTGGCACTAGCTACCACTGCGATAGCATCGACAGGTAACGCGACATCGAAACTCAAGATTGTTATAGATCTCTCCCACGGTCAAGGCCCGGCAGATGGAAACTGGACGGGAAACAAGCTAGAAGCACTCCACGCAGACTTTGAGGGAAACCTCTCCGTAGTCAAGGGTTATGAAGTGGTCTGGGCAACAAATCTCACTGAATCCGTGCTTGCAGACGCTCAATTCCTGTTCCTCGGCTCTGTTTACGGCAAGAATCTATCCGACGTCGAGGTACAAGTTATTGTCAATTGGTTCCAGCAAGGTGAAAAGACAATCTGGGTTGGAACGGATAGCGACTACGGTGGAGCCAGGTACATCGTAGATAACACCAACCGGGTTCTACGGGCCATTGGCTCCAAGATTCGAGCAGAGCCCACGTCGGTGGAAGACCCCTTCTCCAATTGTGCAGGCGCGTATCGGGTAAGAGCCAACGTATCCAATACGGAGGACGCGGAAGTCGCTGGAATAGTCGCAGGAGCGAATGCGTCGAATGGCGTTCTCTTCCACGGTCCAACCATCTTATACGGCTTCGTCGATGGCGTCGCTGTATCCCTGGAAACGACGACGGTTGAAAACGTGCATTGGGTAATGAAGACAGGGCCTAGTGGAATTGTAGTCGACCATGACATCACCATAATGCCTCCCGTCGCGCATGCTGACGGGCAGGAAGGAAGCTTCGTCATCATGGCCGTGGAGAAATACGCGGGACCCAACGAAGACTGTAAAATCATCGTCACAGGCGAAAACCCCTACGGCGGCTACCAGCCCGGCTTTTCCTCCGAATACTATGGCTATCCCCTTGACGGCCCAACCTTGGTCATGAACGCGGTGGACTGGGGCGTAATGGTGGAATCTGCGTCAGACAAAACGATGAATGAGATAAGCCAACTGGAGTCAACGATAGCCACGCAGGCAAGTGAAATCAGCACATTGGAGACAACGATTACGGGACTGGAATCGGATCTTGCAGGTTTACAAACACTGCTTTACGCGGCCATTGGACTAGCGATCATCGGCATACTAATTGGGGCGGTCGGCGTCTTTAAAAAATGAAGTTAAAGGTGTTTCTCGCTAAACTCCCCATTCCCCTTTTTTTCGACCCAACAAACCAAGGAAAAGCAAGGGAATTCAGTTTTTAAGGGCCTCATTCACTCTTAATTCATAAGCTTAATACGGGATTACGGGTAAACCCCTTGTACAGGAAGAAATATATGAAACTGCAAGTAGGAACTCTACGCAGTGAAAAAAAGATGAACACGAAAATTCCTTTGGCAATCCTCGTAGTTTTAACCTTACTAACCCAAATAACAGTGGTGCATGGACAAGGCTCGGATGTCGACGTGCCGTCTCTAATCACTTCGTTACTCACAAGCCCCACCGTCCTCATCACCTTCTTCATTCAATTTGCCCTTGGAATAGGTCTTGGCTACTTGTCGATAAAAGTCGCAAAATACCTTCTGGCCTTATTAGCCATCTTCATCGTTGGAGTGCTCTTAAATATTTGGCACTCGGCAAATCTTCAAGACATGGTGGCTGGCCTGAGTCTTCAATGGTCAAAAGTGTATCCCATGATTCAAGCCCTCATCGTCCTCGTGGGATTGACGACAGTGCTACCCATCACCTTAGGGTTCATCATAGGCTTCGTGGTGGGACTGCAAAAATAAACAACAGTCACAACTCATTCTAGCTAGAGATGAACAGACGATCCAGCAATAAAGGAAACGCGTCCAGGACCTCTAGACTGGTTGCCTTCTTCAATGTCGTGGGCTGGGTAACTGTTTCATCGCTCCCAGATTCTCGGGAAACATCGCAGTTGAAACATATAATAGTAGTTGCTTCGCTTCTGTCCGCGTTTAGAGCTTTGACTTCAGTTCACTTCGCGAGAGTATTTTCTGAAGGCGGGAGAAGCTAGGCGTCTTCTCCTACTTGAGCCTTGGCGAGTTCTTCAGTCACAGTTATGAGTGCGCCGTGATCCAGATTGCCCCGTCCCGCAGCGTCACATGCTTCGAAGAAGGCTTGGGCGAGGGCTGTGGCTGGCAACGGTATCCCTAACTCCCTGCCTGCGATGAGGGCGTTCTTCAGGTCTTTGATGTGGAGTTTGATTCGAAATCCGGGTTTGTAGTTCCTCTTCAGCACTAGGGGAACCTTGGCGTCTAAAACGTTACTTCCTGCAAGACCCCCTCTCACGGCGTCATAGACTTTCTGAACGTCGAGGCCAGCCTTCTTCGCGAAGACCAAAGCCTCAGACATGGCTTGGAGATGCACTGCTACCAGGATCTGATTGGCCAGCTTTGTGAATTGCCCCGCTCCAATTTCACCCACCCGTACGACGCTCTTCCCCATGATTTGGAGGATGCCGTTTACCTCTTCGAATGTTGAAGCGTCTCCTCCGACCATGATTGCGAGGGTTCCTGCAACGGCCCCTGGTTCGCCGCCGCTGACGGGAGCGTCTAGCATTTTAAGATTCTTCTCCGTCGCTTTCTTCTCCAGTGCAATATCTACTAAAGGTGAAATACTGCTCATATCGATAATGATGGAGTCGGGTCGCGCGCCTTCCAAGACGCCCTCCTCACCGAGCATGACGGTTTCTACTTCGGGGGAATCGGGTAACATCAGAATAATGATGTCCCCTCTGCCCGCGGCGTCTCTACAATTTTCTGCGGGTTCAGCCCCTGCCTGCACGAGGTCATCGACCTTTTCCTTAACGATGTCATAAACGACGAGTTGGTGTCCCGCCTTGAGAAGGTTCTTGGCCATGGGCTTTCCCATGACGCCTAATCCGATGAATCCTATTTTTACCATGTTTGTCCCTCAGTTTACACTTTTTAAGTCGTAAAGAGTATTTACGCGATTACCTTTTAAATACTTAGACGTTATTAGGGTTTCCTTCGTCGTTTCACACTTTTCCGAAATACAAGGTATTGTTCTAGAGTTATAATTTTGTCCTTGAGATGGGTTTCTAGGATGATGCGGATTTTAGAGGGCATTTACCTCATAATTGAAGCTTAGATCCATGAATAGTTAGCTAGATTTTATATGTAGCTCTTCGTTTTGAGGTAGAAGGGTAAGTCTTTTATGCTTTCAAGTATGTCGGTTGGGTTAGCTGCTTGGAGTTTTTCCCTGCTCTGAGTCCCTGTGAGAACCCCGATGGTGACTGCTCCCGCCCGTACGCCTTCTTCGACGCCTTTAAACGTGTCATCAACTTTCATAACCCTCGATGGGTCACTCACGTTCAGGTGCTTCATCATCGCGTATATCATTGCAGGGTCCGGTCGACTTTTACCAACGACTTCTGAACAAGTCCAAAAATCTATCAAGCCGTTCTTTTCCCATCTCAAGTGGTTTATTATGGCCTTTGAAACTGCATAGGGGAAACCGCTTCCAACTGCCACGTATACGCCTAACTCATGAAGGAGGGAAAAGACTTCGCTTGTGCCCTCTATTTCACTGACTTTTGCCACGTTCTGTAAGAGGGCGTCAACGAAGAACGCGTATATTTCATCTGCTTTTGAACCTCCGAACTCTTTTATGACTGTCTTCTTGTCTCTACCTCGTTGGTCATTCAGAATATTCATTGGGATTATTATTCCGTGTTTTCTGAACGCGTCGTCGTAGCTTTTCAGAACTAGGGGTGTACCCCCAATCACGTCATTAACTGTTGTTCCTGCCATATCAAAAACTATCAGTTGTAATTTCATCATCTTCAAGCCTTCGATATAATCTAGCGAAAACGTGTTAATAAGATTCTTGTAAGTTGAGTTCTGGCGTCTAGAATGATCTGAACATATTCAACGTAAATTCGCTCAAGGGTTGAACCTCGAAGGTTGAGAAGATTAAGTTAGCTAGCTTCTGGTACGACGAAGTTTATTGTGTGTTCAGTATCTCTGTCAATATATGAATAGACGTCTTACTCCGATCGCAGGCTGTAGATGCATGGTAAGCCTAACAATTCAGTGTAGTGGTATCATTCTCTGAAAGGCGGTCATCTTTTTAACAAGCCTCACCCGTTTTGATATTTGAACACGGTGTTGGGGTGGATGGAGTGGGAATGAGGTTAATAGATGGACATGTTCATATGGGGAACAATAGGCAAACGAAATACTACACACTTGATGAGGTGTGGAGGGACCTTCACGCGGCTGAGGCGGATGGCGCGTGCATCTTTGCCTTCCCCGAAGATATGTATCGAAGTGTGAACGTTGCGGAGGTTAGAGTCAAGGCAAATGAATATGTCTTAGAGGTGTCGAAAACATCGCGAAACCTCTACCCCTTCTACTTTGTGTGGAACGACTATCTCTTACCAGATAACTTGGAAGCGTATCGAGGCATCAAGTGGCACCGACACGCCGACGAACCGAGGTATGACTATGATGACCCGAAATGCTTTGAGATTCTTGACCGCATCACGGAGCTCAGACTTCCTGTGCTCATTGAGGAAGAGTTTGAGAACACGGTTCTCTTTGTTAAGCGAAACCCAGCGTTGACCGTGATCATTCCCCACGTGGGGAGGGCCAACGGGGGCACCGAACGAATGGAGGTCTTCTTCGATAACCCAAACATCTACTTCGACACTGCTGTAGCCCCCTTCGAGTCCATCAAGTACATACTCCAAAAAGTGGGTCCTGAAAGGATTATTTTTGGTTCCGATGTCTCCGGCACGAGAACGCCATTCTTCAACTTCCCTAAAGTGGAACGGGACAAGTTACGAAAGCTCGATCTCGACGATGAGAGCATGCAACTCATCTTCGCTGGCAACATCGAAAGGCTTGTCAAGGCATAGAGTGCAGGTTAGGGACCTCCTCTAACTTTACATAAGCGGGGTCCACACCCGTTCTTCCTCCCAAGAATAGGTTCACTAGCATAATTCAGGATAGCTAGTTACACGTTTTTGGCGTGTTTCGAGAAGAAGATGAATTGAAGACATTTAAGGATATGAAGTCTATTTATCTATTATATGAGGGGTGTGAAGGATATGAAGATCGTAGATGTTGAGACTATTGTTTTTAAGTATAGGTCCAGAAGGCAACATGATCTTGCAGGGCACTCCCATCCAGCTCCAGGGCACGACGCGCTTCAGACCTTGACTGTGGTCGTGACGGATGAAGGGGTTAATGGGTACTGCTTCGGGGGAAGCAAGGAGATAAATGACCGCATCGTTAAACCCGCGTTGTTGGGTAAGAATCCGCTGGATCGAGAGAAGATCTGGCAGATGTTCTATCGTCGGCTTCAGGCGTCTCGCGGAGGACTTAATGATAGGCAGCTTGCCATAGTCGATATGGCCATGTGGGATTTCGCTGGACGCTACTTGAATCAACCCATATGCAAGCTTCTCGGAGGTTATCGGGAAAAGGTGTGGGCCTACGCAAGTACCATGTGTGGAGATGAGATGGAGGAGGGATTAAACACGCCAGAGGCATACGGGAGATTTGCGGAACAGCTGATCAAACAGGGATACACGGCCATTAAGCTTCATACGTGGATGCCGCCCATCGAGTGGGCGCCAGATCCAAAGAGGGATGTTGCGGCTTGCAGGGCCGTCAGAGAGGCCGTAGGAGACGATGTACCGCTCATGCTTGACTGCTATCATGGCTACAATCGGGAGCAGGCCTTGTACATAGGCAGGGAGCTGGAGAAGCTTAACTTTTACTGGTTTGAGGAGCCGATGGATGAACACAACATAGCGTCCTACGTTTGGCTCGCCGATAAACTCGATATTCCCGTGGTGGGCCCTGAAACGGCGGAAGGAAAGATTTGGACGAGAGCCGAGTGGATCGTGAGAGAAGCAGCAGACATCATTCGGGGGGGAGTGGGTGACAACGGTGGAATCACGCCGTTGATGAAGACGGTGCACTTATGCGAGGCTTTCGGCGTGCGACTGGAGATTCATGGGGGTGGTGCAGGGAATCTTCAGGTACTCGGCGCGATGGGGATTCCCGGTGAATTCTATGAGCGGGGGCTATTCCACCCCAACTACGATTATGAGAGCGTGACGCCATGGCTGAAGGAGGTCATTGACCCCGTTGACCGCCAAAGTCACGTGCACATCTCTCAGAAGCCGGGACTGGGTATGGAGATTGACTGGGACTTCATCGAAGAAAACACAGTAAAATCAAATAAATAACAGAAGCTGGCGCGCGCGCTAAGGGAAAACATTTTAGTCGTGTAAAACGATATGTATTCAGACCTTTTTCACTCGTGGTAAGGAGAGAACCACATTTATGTATGACATACTAATCGGGAAAGGACGGATAGTTGACGGGACTGGAAACCCTTGGTATAGAGCTGACGTCGCCATTGCCAAAGGGAGAATAGTTAAGATTGGTAAGATAGTGTCTAACGAAGCTGAAGAGGTTGTAGACGCTTCTGACCTCATGGTATGCCCCGGATTCATAGACGCTCACGCCCATTCAGGCATATACCTCCTCGTAAATCCGAGGGGGGAGAGCATGATTCGTCAGGGTGTTACCACCCAGGTCTGTGGAAACTGTGGCTCGTCCCTTGCACCCATAACCGACGTAAATCGGGACTACATGACGTCCAGGCGGGGCTCGCTGACGGATGAAGTATCGTGGGACTGGGCGTCCTTTAATGAGTACCTTGAAAAGATTGAGGGGCAGGGGACCTCCATTAACTTCGTTTCCTTCGTTGGCAACGGAACCGTCCGAACGGCCGTCATGAGCTTAAAGCTCCGGAAGCCAAGCCAGGAGGAGCTGAGGGAAATGAAGAATCTTGTGGACGAGGCGATGAAAGCCGGGGCCTTCGGCTTATCAACGGGTCTTTACTATTCACCTAGCGGCTTTGCGGATACGGATGAGGTGGTGGAGCTCTGTAAAGTAGTCGCCGATTACGGGGGCATCTACCACTCCCACATTCGGGGGGAGAGCGCTATGGTCCTCGACTCTGTGAAGGAGGCCATCGAGATCGGTGACCGATCCGGTGTACCTGTGGAAATCGCCCACCACAAGGCGTATGGCAGGGACTACTGGCACCTCATCGATGACACCCTCCAGGCCATGGAGGATGCTAGGGATAAGGGTGTTGATGTGACGTGCAACGTGTACCCTTACCTCTTTGGACAGACGGGGCTCTCAGCTATGGTCCCGTATTGGGCTCACGCCGGTGGAAGAGAGGAGCTGATCAAGAAGCTTAAGGACGCACAGACCCGAGAGAGAATCAAGAAGGACATGCGGGAAGGCGTTCCAGGGTGGGAAAGCCACGTCAAGGCCACCGGGTGGGACACGATCGTTGTAGCCAGATGCCCTGTCCATGAGTCTTATGAAGGTAAGTCCATGTCCCAGATCTCCAAAGAGGAGGGAAAAGACCCCTACGAGTTGGCCCTGAACCTCTTGCTTGAGGGGTTAGAAGGCATGGGTGGCACGTCCGTCAAGATCTTTGGTCAGGGTGAGGAGGACAGGAGGAAAGTGTTGAAGTCACACCTCTCCATGATCGGCTCTGACGGCTATGCCTTAGCGCCCTACGGGATTCTGGCGAAGGGACTCTACCACCCGAGGATGTACGGGTGCTTCCCTCGCCTCTTCAGAAAGTATGTGCGGGAGGAGGGGCTTCTAACTTTTGAAGAGGCGGTACGGAAGACCACCTCCCTTGCAGCTCAGAAACTGGGAATCAGGGATCGAGGGCTACTCCGAGAGGGCATGTGGGCAGATATCGTCGTCGTCAACCCAAAGACCATCGCGGACAGGGCCACGGTTCAACAGCCATACCTTTATCCCACGGGCATAGAATACGTGTTGGTGAATGGTGAAGTCACGGTAGAGAAGGGCGAGCATACCGGAGCCCTAGCAGGACAGGTCCTCCGCCATAAGAGGTAAAAGTGTTCTAAATCTATCTTCACGCTATGTCGAAGGCTTCAAAGTCCCCTGAAGACAGCTAGTTACAAGAATATTAACAACGTGAAATTGGAAATCGTAGATAGGGGAAAACGAGTATAGTAGTTAGCTAACGGACTGATTCCTTAAAAAGAGGTTTCCTTCACAAATAGGTAAATAGCTTCAAGCGTGGGTATACGTCTAGTTCGGATGCCTAAAAGCTTATAGATTGTCTTCACAGAAGTTAGTGGGATGTCCTTTGGTTTGCCTTCAGGACGCTTTACAGGTAAAAGAAGTTGAGCTTCCCAACCGCATCGTTTTTCCACCAATACAGACCCGCTTGGCGACGGGTGAGGGCGAGGTAACTGATGACCTTCTTGAACACTATGTTCGTCGTTCACAAGGGTTAGGTCTGCTTATTCTTGAACATGGGTACGTATCCCGTCAGGGAAGAATGGGAAGAAAGGAGTTGGGCATCCATGATGATGCGTTACTTGAGGGATTGACACAGTTTACGCGCAGAATACATGCCTTAAAGACCCCTCTCGTAATACAGGTAAATCATGGTGGCGCCCTATCCAAAAAAGAGGTAACGGGAAAGCAGCCTCTCGCGCCGTCACCCATGAGAGAAGCGAAGGAACTCACCTATGATGAAGCGGAGATCATCATTGACGACTTTAGGCGGTCAACCGAGCGAGCCGTGAAATCGGGGTTTGATGGAGTTGAATTACATGGTGCTCATGGCTTTCTCTTAAACCAATTTTTCTCTCCTCTCACAAATCGACGAAGAGACAAGTATGGTGGTTCCCTACAAAACCGCATGCGGTTTCCGTTAGAAGTAGTTGAGCGAGTTAAGGAACAAGTCGGGGGGAAACTGCTTCTTTATCGGATCGGGTCCGATGATTTACATCCGACAGGTACCCAGATTGAAGACGCCATGGTTTTCGCTCGGAGATTGGTGGAGGCTGGTGTGGACGTCATTGATGTCTCAGGAGGTATCTGTGGGAGTCGACCGTCTACCCTGCAAGGCATCCAAGGGTTCTTTATTCCCCAAGCTCAAAAAATTAAGGCGGTTGTAAATGTTCCCATCATTGGTGTAGGAGGAATCGTCAACCCCCAGTACGCAAATCAGCTAATCCAGAAAAAACAAGTAGATTTAGTAGCGGTCGGTCGAGTACTTTTAAAGGATCCTGAATGGGCACAAAAGGCACTCGCCACGTTATCAAAAACGTGCTAGTTGAATGGACATCTTGATAAAAATACAAGGAGATGCACGTCAAGCCGCCTTCAGGAAACCACGGTTCATCAGTCTCCTCGATGTCCTCCCGCGCCTTAAGAGGCATTAGAGTTCGCGGGCTAACTCACGTACCTTCCTCAGGTTTTCGATGTCCCCCGTCGTCTCGTCTTTTGGGGTCTCAAGGATCAGAGGAAGCTGGCCCAACCGGCTTTTCAACACGTTTCTAAATCCTTCATCCCCAATCCTACCAGTGCCAATGTGTTCATGACGGTCGATGTGCGCTTTCAGATCGCCCTTCGAATCGTTCAGATGGACAAGTTTAAGCTTATCAAGGCCAATAATCGTGTCAAACGCTCTCAACGTGTCGTCCACAGCCTTCTGAGATCGAAGATCGTATCCCGCTGCGAAAGCATGGCACGTGTCAAAGCAGACACCCACCCGTTCAGATTCTGACAATCGAGCCATAATGTGCTCAAGCTCTTCAAAGGAACGCCCCATGCTATTACCACTCCCAGCTGAGTTCTCAAGTAAGAGGGTCACACGCCCATCCGCAACCTCTAAAGCTCGGTCAATCGCGTTGACGATTCGGGTAAAACCGACCTCAACACCAGCACCAAGATGACTGCCAAGATGGGTGACCAGATACGGGATTTCAAGTCGATGACACCGCTCTAACTCCAAGGTCAGCGTCTTAACAGACCGTGAATATACAGCATCTCGCGGTGAGGCCAGATTTGGGAGATAAGCCATGTGGCCGAAGACTGGTGTCCCATCGTAAACCTGCACCTTCTCCGTGAAGGCCGTTATCTCTTCTGAGGTAAGCGCCCTAGTCATCCATTGTCTCGGGTTCCTCGTAAAGATCTGAAAGGTGTCGCAGCCCAACTCAAGCGCCCGATCCACAGCCTTTTCGATGGAACCCGCAATCGAGACATGAAATCCCACTATATTAGACATACCGGTTACCACTCATAAAGGAATTGATAGCATAGCGTCCTAACTGTATACCCGTTTTCAGTTTTCAATATATGGGGTGGAGGAGGTTGAAATAAACAGACAGTAAACAATCTCCCCGATACAAGAATTTTAACGTTTCTGCAAAAGGAGCGTAAGCTAGCTAGCTATGGTATCCTAGGCTTTGCGATAATCTCCCTGATCTCGAATTCTCTGAAATTCATTGAATATGAAGGCTTGACAACTAAGGCGGTGTCAGCCCCACTGCCTGTGCCCCCAATGGCTACGACCTCTCGGTCAACGTTTATCAGTCCCGCATCCGCCGCCATTAACACAATCTCTATGCAGACCTTCATCCCTTGACTGAAACGATAGAGGGTTTCTCTAATTACCTCTTCAATAGATGTACCACCACGCTCTTTGTTGAAGGATGTCGCTACGTTATCGCCTAAGGAATGAAGACAAGTGAGTACTTTGACGCCCTTATCCTGAAGCCTCTTACGCTCCTCCACGGTCATACACCAACCCTCTTCATGAAAGGCTTCGGAAATGGTAACCGCGACAAGGTTAACCTCCATGTCGGAAAAGACATCAACAGTTTTGATAGCAGTCCCACCATGAGTCGTCGCTACAACAATGTCCCTTATTCCAAGCTCTTCAGCCCTTTTTCGAGCTGCTTCAAGGGTCTTATCGGTATTTCCTACCTCTTTTCCTTCAAAATATATTATACTCTTCTCCAATATGCATCCCACACCACCCAATCTCTTTGCGACTATTAAAGGAGTATGATGAAAAGCTAGCTGCTACGCTTGACGCCAGCGACTTCGATGCATTCGTTTCACCGATCACCCCAGTCAATTGCTAATATAAAGGTTGATTTAACTGTAGATTATGCGTAGTATAACCCTGTCATTTCCCAATGCAACGAGCCGTTTCTGAGCTCCTTTACGGCAATACGCCTCGATTTACCCTCCATCCCAGAAAAAAATTTATCAACTTACCCCCCTCCCACACGAGGAAAAATGAGAGAGACCCGTCCCTCCGCGCATACCGTAAGGGCTTAACTCTCTGTGGAAGGCCATGCTTATGATGACCGAATAAAGCTGGCAAGGCAAGTCTTAGTAGGATTATTTGATACGGGAAGCGACCTTGTATCTCTGGAGTAGAAAAGAGTGGATTGCAAACCATACGTCTCAGTTCACCTTTCAACGCGCTGAGTGATGGTAACGAGTTCTCCCCCCACAATAGATAGGTTACAGGGAATCTTTTAATCCCTGAGGATTTTTCGAGCGTTCCGCTCAAGTCCTTCCAATCGCTCCTCGCGTATTCCCGTTTGTACAGAGAGTTTCTTCAAGTCCGCATCCACAATCTGTTTCAACACGATTATGCCATTATCGCCTAACGTCGTCTTCATCTTCTTGTCCACTTCCCGCAAAATCGTGATGGGATAGAATTTCTCCTCCTCAATGAGAACTTCCAAACCCCTTTCCACCGGATCCTTCCAGCTCAAACGTCCGATTCCACGACAATCCGCATACTTTTTTCCCTCGGTAGAAAACTTAGTGTTACAGACAATTAATGCATCAGTGAAATCGATGTCGTGGTAGCCTAACGCGAAGCCCTCAGTTAAATCCTCGAAGATCGAGCGGACCTCCCGAGGAATATCAAGACTCGTCTTGGTATGGGGAGACAGGTGGTGTTTAACCTCCAGCATAATCGTCTGCGAGTTCTTCCTCAAAACCCCGTCCACCTCATTTTCCACACATTTCCCCCGCAACACCCTGTTCCCCTCCACGTCAAAGCCGACTTCGCTCATGAGACGTTGGACAAAAAGCTCCCAATCAGGCTTTGAACGAAGTAAGCTAATAGCGGACCGTAAATCTCTACGAAGACGAACTTTAGGTCGATAACGCGCCACATACCGCCGGGCCATCTGAAGAATCTTCTTTGTCTGGATCTCATCGAAGAGACGCCCTTCAACTCGATCAGCAATTGCCTCCGCCTCCCCCTTCGAAGCCCCCATTCTGAGACAGAACGCGACCACTTTTTTCCGATCGTAGGCTTCTAAGGATCCATCGAACTTCCTAACGCGAATCATGTAGAAGAAAAGGTAAGAACGAATATAAAACCCAATCCCCAACACTGAACCCGAATCTGACCACTTCTGAAATTAGAGACGCATACTTGAAGAACAGGAATAAAAAAGGCCTTTGTTAGATAGCTAGACTAACGTGCGCGCTGGACTACAGTCCAGAAAGATTGATGATAATATGGCTAGTTATGACGAGGTGAAGTTATACGCAAAAATAGGCTTCCTCGATCTTCGCTATCGCTTCAGTGGTCTCTGCTTGAGCGTATTCCTCTAGAAGATTCTTGTTTAAGGAGAGGAAGGCTGGACCCCACTTGTAGATACGGACGATTTTCTTCGCCTGTTCGCGGTGGTCGAGGATGTAGAGGGCAGCAGCGAGGGCTTCAAGGGAACTCAGCTCAAAGAGACGTCCATAATGGACGGGGTTCGCCGCGACTAGATAGGGGAGCCTCCGAGATCGTCTGCTGAGTCGGGCGGAGAAAGCACCCTTCACCCGCTTCCAAGAACAGTCAACGACCGCCAAGCCTCCCCGTTCCGCTTGCGTCCTATCCTGCGAATTCAAGACGGTCGGAGCTAGGGGATTCAACACTATGGCTTGTCGAGGTATGTGACGCCGTCGTGTAAGAGATGTGGCTAAGCTGAAGCGGGCTAGTTTCCTAGAAGTACATTTTTGAGGATCGTCCTGCTTCATCTCGTAAACGAATAATCTCACCGCGGTGAATGGCTCTCGTGTCTCCACCATCTTGTCTTCACAAGTAGGAGAGGCTTTCATAAAAGAGTTATTCTAGTCGCAGCATAGTTCAATCATTGAGGAGTTGGGATAATCTTCTTAAGGACTGCGAGAGCTTAGAGTTAGAAAAGGGAGGAATGCCCCACGTTCTTGGTTATTCATGTGATTGGGATTGGAAGGAACAGCGGAAAGACCAGGCTGATCGAAGGATTGACGAGAGAGCTGACCAAGAGAGACTACAGAGTTGCAACGGTAAAACACATCTTTGAAGGCACCTTCGACACAGCCTACAAGGACACGTGGAAACACCTTCAGGCAGGCGCCAACCCGATCATAGCCGTTACCTCCAAGGAGCTAGTCTCGATAAAAGCATGTACGGATCCTTCACTGGAGAAGGCCTTGCACGAGGTGCCAAGGGATGTCGACGTTGTCCTAGTCGAGGGATTCAAGGAGTCGGATAACCCAAAAATCCTCACCGCGCGAAGCCTAGGTCAAGTGGAGGAACTGAAGGAGTTGGCCACACAGGCGATAGCGATATCTGGTCCCATCGCCTCAGAGAAAGGCTGCCCCAGCACAGTTCAGGATACTCCAATTCTCGAACTTGGCGAAGTGGTACCTCTCGTGGAGAGACGGCTTCTTGAAGCAGCTGTGAAACGACTTCCCGAGATCGATTGCAGGAGATGCGGCTACGAGTCGTGTAAAGCCTTAGCCACAGCAATATTGGAGGGTAAAGCATCGATCGACCAGTGTAAGACCCTAGCTGAAAGGGATGTGGTTCTCACGGTCGATGGCAAACCCATTGCCCTGAGTGCCTTCCCCAAGAACTTCGTCAGAAACACGGTGTTGGGAATGATTAAAACCCTCCGAGGGGTCAAAGCAGCACCCCACGCCATCTCATTGGAAATCGAGTTGGATTAGGGCAGAATCCTCTCTGGCGTGCGAGGGAACAAGGTGACTTCCCGTACGTTCTTGATGTCTAAAAGCTGCATGAGAAGCCGCTCGATTCCTAGGCAGAATCCGCCGTGAGGGGGAACCCCGTATTTGAAGAAATTGGTGAACCACGCCATGGACTCCAAGGTCATCTCCTTCTCCTTCAACTGCGAAATTATGTGATCATATCGGTGTTCCCGTTGACCCCCGGAAGACAGTTCCAATCCCTTGTAGAGGAGGTCCACGCTTCGCGCCCACAGAGGCTCATCTTCAACCCGCATAACGTAAAAGGGTTTCACCTTGAAGGGATACCGGTTCACGAAAAAGAAGTCGGTTCCATGCTTTTCCCGCACGTACTTCCAAAGTAGCACCTCTGACTCCCGATCGTAGTCCTCTCCATACTCGATCGTTTTCCCCATGTCTTCAAGGATTTCGTAGATCTGGGGAAACCTCAGCTCGGGAAAGGGCTGCCGGGGAATCGTCACCTCTTTGTTGAGCAAAGTTAACTCGTCCACACTCTCGTCCTTAACCTTCTGTAAGGTAGCCACAACAAAGTCTTCCTCAAGGCGAATCATGTCCGACTCGTCCTTCATGAAGGCGAATTCAACGGCACAAGCCCGGTGCTCACACAGATGCCGGGGGGTGTGGCTTGGCTCAGCTCTCCAGTTGGGCCCTAAATCAAAGATCTTGTCGAATCCAGACGCGATCAACAACTGTCGATGCAGTTGGGGATCCTGCCTCAGGAAGGTCGTTTTATCGAAATAGAGGACGGGGAAGGCCTCAGCGCCGCTCTCCGACGGCGCACCCATAAGGCACGGAGTAAACACTTGGAGGAACCCTTCTCGTCTAAGATAGTCCTCCATGCCCTCTACGATCTTGGCCTGAACCCGAAAAATAGCCGCGTTTTCAGGCCTCCGTAAATCGAGAACACGCCAATCCAAGCGAGTGTCCAGATTGGACGTAATCTTCCCAGACACGTCCAAGGGGAGAGGAACCTCAGCCTTGCTCAACACTCGGATCTCCGATGGAAGCACCTCGATGCCCCCGGGAGCATTCTTATGTGTGACTGCTCTTCCCCGGACAGAGATGACGTCCTCCAAGTTCAAGCCGTCAGCTACGGACAGAAGATGGTTCTCAACAACGCCCTTCTTTAAGAT
>JAOZHB010000054.1 GCA_026015035.1 Candidatus Bathyarchaeota archaeon
TCATGGGGCGGACGACAGCGGAACTCAATACGACGGCGCAGCTCATGTACCCCATGATGCAAACCGCAGACATCTTTCATTTGGAAGCCGATATCTGTCAACTCGGTATGGATCAGCGGCGGGCCAACATCTTAGCGAGGGAGGTGGGTCCAAAGCTGGGCTGGTGGAAGCCCGTTATTGTGAGTCATCACATCTTAATGGGGTTGAAGGGGAAGAAGGCTCCCGAAGGATACGATGAGAACGCGAAAATCGACACCCAGATCAGCTCCAAGATGAGTAAGAGCAGGCCGGAAACCTGCCTCTACGTTCACGACAGCGAGGAAACGATAGCTCAGAAAATCCAAGGAGCCTTCTGTCCAGAACGGATTGTGGAGGGAAACCCCATTCTGGAATACTGCAAATACATCATATTCCGAAAACAAGAAGTCTTTAGGATCGAGAGACTTCCCCGATACGGCGGGAACGTGGAGGTGTGGAATTACAACGAATTGGAAACAATGTTTCGCGAGGGAACCATCCATCCATTAGACCTCAAAAAAGCCGTTGCCGCGGCCTTGAACGCGATTATTTCGCCGATACGGGAACATTTCGAAACAAATAAGCGGGCGGCAGAACTGTATCGAGTGGTAAAACAGGAAAAAATCACGCGATGACCCCCCTTGCAGAGAAACAGCCCAAGAGAACAGGGTTTGTCAGATGAGTGTGATTAAGCGCCTCCATCACATATCTGGATGGAGGGAGAGAAAACTCAACGAGCTCCGCGAGATTTTCCGAAAGCTGGCTGATAAATCCTTGGAAACAGTCGTACTTGTGGAAGGAAAAAAGGATCGTTCCGCCCTCAGAAGCCTTGGAATTCAAGGGAACATCGTATGCATGAAGCACTCAGGTCAAATACTCTTTGACTTTCTCGACCAATTACCTGACAGGGAAGTCGTGCTCCTCGTCGACTTCGACGATTATGGTGCCTCCTTGGCGAGGAAGATAACCCAATACCTCGAAGAAAAGCGGGTTAAGGTGAACTCGGTGTTCTGGCGGAGAATCAGAGGCCTGGTCAGAAGGGATGTAAAGGATATTGAAGGCCTTCCATCATATTTAGAAAAGTTAAAGAAGAGCCCCACAGTTAGTTAAACACCTGAGCATTGGCCATCAAGAGGTTAATAGCTCATGCTTAAAAATAACTCAATAGTAAATAGGAGGATGATTATTTGGGTAGTTCTCAACCTATTACTCCGAAGTACGTTGTTAAAGCCGCCTTCGAAGTCGATGGCGTGGTCGAAAAATCCGACGTGATAGGAGCGATTTTTGGACAGACGGAAGGTCTCTTCGGACCCGATTTAGACTTACACGCACTCCAAAAGACGGGACGGATAGGCCGAATAGAAATTCAAATGGAGTCCAAGCAAGACGAAACGCGAGGCTCAATCCTCATCCCGTCGAGCTTAGACAAACCGATCACCGCTCTCACCGCCGCCGCGGTCGAAAGCGTAGACCGCATAGGCCCCTGTTCCGCCCGCGTCACCTTAACCACGATTGAAGACGTACGTGTGACCAAACGGGAGTCCATAATAACACGAGCACAGGGCATCCTGCAAAAATGGGTCATCGAATCAACGCCCACCATCGAACAACTCACCACCAAGGTATCCGAAGCCATTAAAGCATCTGAAATCGTTTCCTACGGGCCTGAAAAGCTCTCAGCGGGTCCTGATGTGGCCTCGTCTAAATCCATCATCATCGTTGAAGGACGGGCCGATGTCGGCGTCCTACTCAGAAGCGGCTTAAATAACGTCATTGCGTGCGAAGGAACCAAGGTCCCTGAAACCCTGAAAAAACTGACCAAGACCAAAGAGGTCACCGCGTTTCTGGATGGCGATCGAGGAGGCGACCTAATCCTCAAGGGCCTATTACAGGTTGCAAAGGTAGACTACGTGGCGAGGGCTCCTAATGGGGTAGAAGTCGAAACATTGACGCCGAAGCAAGTTCTTCAAGCCCTCAACGAAAAAACCCCCGTCAAAAAAACTCGAAGCAGAAGACCGAAAAGAGCGCCAGCGAGGAAGAAGCAACGGCTCATAACGACGCCACAACCAATAATTGCTGCGGCATCGAAGCTCAAAGGAACCTTAGAAGCCGTTCTCCTAGACGAGAAGTATGAGGCGATCACGCAGATGCCTGTAAGCGATTTATGCTCCAAGCTACAAGAAACGGAAGGCGTTCACACCATCGTCTTCGACGGCGTAATCACCCAAAGACTTGTCGACATCTCTGGAGACAAAGGGGTAAAACGCATCCTCGGCGACCGGATTTCAGGAGTGGTCAAACGCCCCGTCGACATACAACTGCTAACAGTCAGCGACATCACCAAAGAAGGCACAGCATAGAGATAGCCGAAACGTCCTTTCTAAGTCCCGTCAAATCCAGTACGGGGCATGATCTAAAATCGAAGGTACCTACAAGGGCACAGAGAACGCAGAATAGCCGTTTACGACATTGATTCACAACGGAAGATGCAGGAAACCGCCAAACAGCTTAGATAGGTAACCTCCAACCTCCCAGACTTCCAATTATTTACTAGCTATTCATTATCCTTTTTTTCGATAGGATAATCCCATCTTCTCTCACAGAGGAGAACCTCATTTTACCAGTCGTGAAGCGGATAACGCTGCCATTGTGCCTTCACCCACGGCTGTGGCAACCTGCATTCCCCTGCCTGTGCAGTCTCCCGCGGCGAAGACGCCGTCAATATTTGTGTTCTGCTCTCTATTAACCCGTATCCACCCCCGATGGACCACTTTAACACCTGCTTTCCCAACGATCTCCGTGAGTGGCACGTAACCTACGGCGATGAAAACACCGTTACACGGTATCTTCGCAACTTCAGTCTGGGTCATCTCTTTCACGCTGATTGATTCAACCAGCTGCTGCCCCTCGATGGCCTCAACTTGATAGTGACTCAGGATCTGAGTGTTGTCTTTCTCTTCAAGCCGTTTGATCAGGTACTCCGCTGCGTTCAACTTAAGGTCGTTGGAGACGAGGAAGACCTTTGAAGCAACATCGGAAAGGAATAACGCTTCCTCGAGAGCCTCATCACCCGAGCCCACCACGACCACCCTTCGACCCCGGAAGAGGGGGCCATCACAAGTTGCGCAGTAGGACACCCCCTTCCCGAGTAGCTCCTTTTCGCCGGGGATGCGTAGGCGTCTTCGCTGAACCCCCATAGCGAGGATGACAGCTTTCGCCGTATAGTGTTTTCTACGCGTTGATACCGTCTTTACCTCCCCCTCCAGGGACAAGGATACCACTTCCTCGTTGGTGATCGTCCCCCCCGCCTTCTCCAGCTGAGCCACCATCTTCGTCGCCAACGCGTAACCGCTGATGCCGTCGGGAAACCCAGGATAGTTTTCCACTAAATGGGCCTCAATAATCCTTCCCCCGGGAAGCTTTCCCTCTAAAACCAGCGTCTTCAACCCCCGCCGCAGAACGTAGATTCCCGCAGTTAATCCAGCGGGGCCGGCGCCAACAATAATTACGTCGTATTCAGGCGTAACGTCACTCATTTTGTCTCCCTTGTTCTATTGAAGTTCGTGAGGCCTTCAAAAAAGTTGTGGTGGGTGTGAAAGCCTCTCACCGTACCGGGAAGCAGGGGCACCTGATGGTAAGAATTTATTAAGCATTATGTCGCG
This sequence comes from Candidatus Bathyarchaeota archaeon, assembly GCA_026015035.1. Taxonomy (GTDB): domain Archaea; phylum Thermoproteota; class Bathyarchaeia; order RBG-16-48-13; genus DAOVBJ01. The sequence goes on from JAOZHB010000054.1 coordinate 3,681, forward strand.
AATCGTTACGTCTGGGTAAGGCAGCTGTGCCTGTGCCCAACGAATGTTTAACATGAGCTGTAGCGGGGTTAACAGCGGGTAGGGAAAATCGTCGTCAGATCCGCGCTACTTCCGTCCAAGCCGTTTCACGGGTCACGGTTTAAAGGGGAGGCTTATATCGTTGAGAGGCTGCAGCTTATCGGTGAACTCCAAGCTGACAGGGGGCTCGCTGGAGCGATGATTTTGTCGAGACGCCAAGGGATCCATGAGATATCTGAAAACGCCTGGTTCTTTATGCCTTTAGGAGAACTTAAATAAGCAAGTGCTTAGTAATCAAGAGCGAATAGGAAGTCGATATTATGTCTGAATCTGAAAAGTTGACCGTGGAAGAGCTTATAGCCAAAGCTGAAAAGCCTAAAGAGCTTGCCATGAAGTACCATCCGTTCTACCGAGGAAAGCTTGAGGTGGGCATTAAGACGCCTATCACATCATTCCAGGACTTCTCCGTGTGGTACACACCGGGTGTAGCCGAACCATGCATGGACATTCATCGGGATAAGAATAAAGCGTATGAACACACGAACAAGTGGAACTTCGTCGCCATCGTCACGGACGGCACAAGGGTACTCGGGTTAGGAAACATAGGCCCCGAAGCAGGTATGCCTGTAATGGAGGGCAAGGCCCTTCTCTTCAAATACCTGGGCGGCGTCGACGCCTTCCCCATCTGCTTGGGAACCAAGGACCCGGAGGAGATCATCACTGCCGTCAAATGGATAAGCCCAACCTTCGGCGGCATAAACTTAGAGGACATCGAGAAGCCGAAGTGCTACTACATACTTGATCGATTGCGAAAGGAGCTGGATGTGCCGGTCTGGCACGACGACCAACAGGGAACCGCCTTAGTAACGTTGGCGGGCTTGATCAACGCCCTCAAGGTCGTGAACAAGAAAATGGGCGAAGTCTCCATCGCGATGGTGGGCGCGGGATCCGCGAACATCAATGTGGCCAAGTACTTCGCTAAAGCGGGAGCAAAATTTGGGAACATGGTCATGGTTGACAGCCGTGGAACTCTCCATCAAGGTCGAGACGATCTTCAGGAAGGCGCTGCCCGGTATGACCCCATGAAGTGGGAGATGTGTCTTCAGACGAATTCCGCGGGGACGACGGGCGGCATCGCGGAAGCGATGAAGGGAGCAGACGTTTGCATCGCCCTGTCGCAATCCGGTCCCGGCGTCATAAAGAAAGAGTGGGTCGCAGGTATGGCGGATGACTCCATCGTCTTCGCGTGCGCGAATCCTGTGCCGGAGATCTGGCCGTGGGAAGCGAAAGAGGCTGGCGCCAGAATTACGGCCACAGGACGATCGGACTTCGTGAATCAGGTCAATAACTCCCTCGGGTTTCCAGCAGTCTTCCGAGGCGCCTTAGATGTTTCAGCTGAAACCATCACCGACGAGATGTGCATCGTCGCCGCGTACGCGATAGCGGAGTACGCCGAGCGAGAGGGCATAAACGAAGACTATGTCATCCCGACAATGGAAGCGACGGACATGTACATCGAAGAGGCGGTGCTGGTCGGTATGAAAGCGATTGAGCAGGGCATTGCACGCAAAAAGTTGAGCAGAGAAGCGATTAAAGCCAGTGCTGAGGCAATCATCCGACGATCGAAGGCAACCACCGACCTGTTGATGAAGAACCAGATAATCCCGCCATTTCCATAACATCAACTCAAACGAATCAATTAGAAACGGGGGTGGTCACCTCAACAAGGCCACCCTCAACAACCCTTTTTTATTTAGTGAAAACGATTATTCCAGCTTATCGAATCGTTCGACCTTTACCACACACAACATTTTGAAACAAGACCTCAAGTAAAGGCATCGACGCGTCGAAACGATTGCTATAGTAACGTAGATATCTGTCGTAGGCAGTTCTCAGTGTTTACGGTCGGGTTAGCGTCCAGCATCTGAGGCATCGTTCCGCCTCTGCAACTGCCGCTTCCTCACTGAATCCAAGTTCAACTTCATTGAAGTTCCCCACTCTTTTTTCCAACGGCAGCTTCGGCATCCTTTGACGAGGCTTCTTCTCAATCGCCTGGATCTCCTCGTCCGTAAGCTTCACCAATGGTCGGCTCTCCTCTTCTCCAGCCGTTAACTCAAGTCCTCGCAGATAACGATCTATCATCTCAGCTGCTTTTTTCCCAGCAGCTACGGCCTCGATGACCGTGGCTGGTCCTGTCACCGCGTCCCCACCAGCAAACACGCCTTTCTTATTCGTCTGAAGGGTCTGGGGGTCAACGTCAAATGTGTTCCACCTAGTAATTGTGAAGCCATGGTCTTCGGGGAGGAAGGATAGGTCTGGACGCTGACTGATTGCCGGGATTATGGCGTCAGCGTCCACTGTGAACTCGGTTCCCTCGACGGGTACTGGTCGCCTCCGACCGCTTGCGTCCGGCTCTCCGAGCATGTTTCTGATGCATTCCATGCCGACGACATGACCGTTCCTTCCGAGGATGCGGAGGGGGGATGCCAAGTAGTGTATCTTGACGCCTTCGGCCTCGGCCTCCTCGATCTCCGAGGGATTTGCAGGCATCTCCCTTCTGGATCGTCGGTAGACTATAGTTACAGTCTCGCAGCCAAGTCTGAGGGCGGTTCGTGCGGAGTCAATTGCAGCGTTTCCTCCACCGATAATGCATACCTTTTCGCCGGGTTTACTCATGTTCCCCAGATTTACCCTCTGCAGGAAGGTCAAGCAGTCCAAGAAGCCTTCGAACTCGTCTTCACCAGGGATCCCGAGTTTCCGGCTGTCATACGCTCCAACCGCGAGGAAGATGGCTCCATACCCCTCTTTGAAGAGGTCGTTAAAAGAGATGTCCCGTCCAACCGTGACATTGGTCCTCATCTTCACCCCCAGAGCCTTGATCCGGTCCACCTCATACTCTATTACGTTTCGTGGAAGTCGATTCGAGGGAATGCCTGTGATCAACATTCCCCCGAGGACGGTTAAGGCTTCAAAGATCGTGACGCCGTAACCTTTGGTGATGAGGTGATAAGCCGCAGCAAGACCGGCGGGACCCGACCCGACGACGGCGACCTGCTCCTCTCTTGTCCTCTCCACATGTGAAGGCATTTTGGGATTGGTTTTCAATTCGTAGTCTGCAATGAACCGCTTCAGGTACGCGATTGATAGGGGTTCGTCAACTCTCCGCCTATCACAAGCTTCCTCGCACGGGTGGTGGCAGACTCTGCCCGAGATCCCGGGGAGTGGATTATCCCGGCGAACCAACGCCAGGGCTTCCTTGAATTTACGTTGTGCGATGAGCGCGATGTAGCCGTGGGCTCGCGTGTGTACTGGACAGGTGGCCCAGCACGCTGGTATCGGTCGAGACATCTTTCTGTTCCTCCGCTGCTTTCCTTTCCTCAGTAAGAGTAAGCCTCTTACATCCTCCATCAATATAAGATTAATGGAACCCCCAGTCTCAGTCACACCTTAACCGATACTGTAACCCAGTTATTACCCTGCTTCATTGAGCGAAGGCTCTCTCATTGGTTTTCCTTGGTGGTTCTACTATCCTTTTTATTAAACCAGACTAGAATCCGTAAAACGCTGCGTATTTGTCGGTCAGATAGCTGAGGTAGGGCTGTACGTTGATCCCTTCGCCTGTTACCTTCGTTATGAGGTCCGTGGGATCGTACAGGTTTCCATGGCAATGTATGTTCTCGACTAACCACTCTTGGATGTGGTGAAATTCACCCACTGCGATTCGGCGTCTCCAGTCAGGCAGTTCACGCTGCATCGCAACAAGGAGTTGTCCGCTGTAAATGTTTCCCAGGGCATAAGTTGGGAAGTAGCCGATGGCGCCTCCTGCCCAGTGGGTATCCTGCATGACGCCTTCGGAGTTGTTTTCGACTTCGACACCCAGGTAGTCCTGGTACTTTTGATTCCAGACGTCGGGAAGATCGGTCACGGTGATCTTGTCCCGCATCAAGGCGTCTTCGATTTCGAATCGAATGATTACGTGAAGGCAGTAGGTGACTTCATCCGCCTCCACGCGGATCTTTGACGGCGTGACTTGGTTGATGGCTAAGACAAATGAATCCAAATCGACGTCCGAGAAGATGGTGCCTGTGGCCTCTTTCAACGTCGGAAGGAAGTAGGACCAGAAGTCGCGGGATCGTCCGATAATGTTTTCCACGAATCGGGATTGGGATTCGTGGACTCCCAATGAGCATTCAGACCCAATGGGCAGGTACATCCAGTCGGGATTTAAATTCTGCTCGTAGAGGGCGTGGCCGCCTTCATGAAGTACAGAAAAAATGGAAGAGGTCAGCCGGTCTTCATAGTAGTGGGTCGTGATTCGTACGTCGTCATAATATCCTGTTGTGAAAGGGTGCTCGGTCTCGTCGATTCGTCCCCCCGCGCTTTCGGACGCCACATCGTACCCGATAAACGCAGCGAGGGACTTTGAAATACTCCGTTGAACCGCGATAGGTACCCGGCGTTGAAGGAGGGATGTGTCGGGTTGCGTCTTCGAGGTTTGACACTTCTCTATGATCGCTATCAAGCCGGTTTTCAGGCGGTTGAAGATCGCGGCGATCATTTCTGACGTTATATTTGGCTCATAAATGTCGATGAGGGCATCGTATGGCGTCGGAGTCTCCTTGACCTCCATCAAGAGCTCCGCTGCCTGCTTCCGCAGATCAAGAAGACGAACGAGCTCTGGCTTGAACCGAGCGAAGTCCTGGGAGGCTTTCGCCTTCTTCCACGTTTCAATGGTTATGGCTCGTTGCTTCGCGGTCTCGGTAACAAGTTTTTCCGGAAGCCTTGTCTGCTCCTCATACCGCTTTCTGATCAAGTACACGTTTCTTCGTCGGATCGCGTCAAGAGCCTCATAATCGGAGTGGTCACTAATTTTATCCAGCAGGTCTCCAATTTGGCGATCCGTCGCCATCCTGTGCCCAATTCCACTAAGCATCGCTAACTGCTCACTTCTCAGGGTAATCCCCTTCGGCGGCATCTTTGTCTCCATATCCCAGTTCATAATGGCTGCCGTCGATTGCAGAATCGTCACGGCTTTAGCCTTCTCCATCAATTTATTGTAGCTGGCGTCCAAGGTGTCCATATCGATCCCCGCCCAATAGTTTTCATAAAGAAATATAATTCTTCCGCAGAACAAGGGATTTGTACGGTGTACGTTGAAGCACTGGGATCACAGTAATCCTTTCGAAAAAGACGGGCTTAATACATTCCAAGATAACTGTCCGGTGAAGCCGCGTAAAGGGAAAAACAGTGGCTCAGAGGGATCAGAAGCCCCGTTAGATCGGGCTCCATCCTCATTCTTCTCTGCCCTCATGACGCCGAATGCGGCGACGCTGTCTGACTTCACTTCAAGGACTGCAAGACATCTCGAAAAACATCGTAGGCTGACGGCGAGTACAGAACGAATCTAACGAGCTTGAGACCGGTCTCCCTCTGTAGGTACTCGGTTACGGTCGTCAACGAGATCCGCGCAGCCTCTTCAAGGGGGTATCCGAAGGCGCCGGTACTGATCGCTGGAAAGGAGACGCTGCGGATCCCGTTTTCATCTGCTAGTCTGAGGACGTTGAGGTGGCATGCTCGCAGATCCTCCGCGTCCCGGGAAGTGCCGCTGTAGACCGGGCCAACCGTGTGAATAACGTACATAGCCCTCAAAGCGTGTCCAGAGGTCAGCTTCGCTTCTCCCGTGCTGCAGCCACCCAGCGTCTTACACTCCTCCCACAGACCGGGTCCAGCGGCTCTATGGATGGCGCCAGCCACACCGCCTCCAGGGGCTAACCGCGTATTGGCTGCGTTCACGATGGCATCGGTATCCTGCTTCGTAATGTCTCCCCTCATCAGCTCCAGAATGACCCCGCCGACCTTCAGTCTTTCCAAGGTTCGCACCTCAATACATGTTTCAGAACCGTTGAATTTAAAGATGAAGAGGGGAAGAAAATTGCTTGGGCTTCCGAAGGACGTTGTTGGTTGAGCAGCGAACCGATCATCCTTCACAAAGGTTTGAAGCTCACTGTGGGAGACTTATTTGATTTAGACGCTGTCCTTACAGCTTTCGCTTAGGCTTTTCCAGATGATGAATGCTGAGGAGGTCTTCGAGTCACCAAATACTCCTTTACGTAGTTCCGTCTTCAACGCGCCTTTCAGCAGGTTAATGCCACAGATAGCTAGCCATATTTTGAAGTATAGCCCTTTTCTTTGTGACAGCGAGGAACGTAGAAAGCACTGGAAAACCCCTTCGAACTGGCTGGCTGCTGACTCACAGTACACACTTTATACTCGCGGTAAAAGTGACCCCCATTCCTTTTTTGCTCCGTCGTTCCAGCGTTGAGACGCTTCCTCCGTTAACTAGCTGTGTAGAACGGAATGACAGGGCGGGTTTTAGATCGGTTCCCATTCTCCACAAGCCTGAATAAGCGCTCAGTTGACGGCCCATCAAAGAGTTATAGTGCAACTCGTTACTTGTAGCCTTGTTTCATGCGTCCTCTGGTAAAATGGTAGCCGTCACAGATCATCTTGGATTGAACGAAGAGTCGAAATCTCCCGAATACTTGAGGGCCTGTGGAAAAGGAATTAAAAACCACAGTTCCTCACTATTGGGAGGAACGCCACGTAGACGCTGTACCTTATATCTTTTCTGTTTTTAATCGTCTCAGCTACCCTGCGAAAGTAAGGAAAGCCCTATTTAGTTTCTCGTGAAGTAATGGAGTGGGTTCATAAATCAAGGTTTTCAAGGTTTTTTCGAGAAGAGCTAGCTAACTGATAATTTTGCCAAAGAATAGATGGCAGATTCCTACTTTTGACTACGATTTTATTAAAGTGAAAAATGTTGGAGCTTAGGTCTAGGAGACGTGTCTTGATTTATTCTTCGGCTTCATTTGAGGTGTCCTTGGTTTCTACGTCTTTGTCTTTTTCTTGGTCTTGAACTTCAATGTTTTGTTGGATTTGTTGCTGTCCCTTGCCCGACTGAAGACCGCGGAATAAATCACCCACACGATAACGCTATATATGACGACATTTAAACAAGCTGGTACTAAGGTAGCTACTGGAATCCCGAGAAGGGGATAATCGATGTCCACGCCTCCGACTGCATAATAGATCTAACTTCTAGGAGATATACCCGGAGAACCCAACGTAATGGCTACGCCAATAGCAAAGACTACTAAAAACACTAGAGCACCCTTCATCTCAATTCACCTCTAACCGAGTGCCCACAGCTTCTACGTATGTCTTTACTAGCTATCTAGCTAATCCGCCAAGCGCTACCCCAGCGTTATTCTCGACCAATCGATCGCCAAAGCTAACTTCGGCTTTAAATCCACAGAAGAATTTAATGCAGCGATCAGCGTAGTAGAACAATCAAGTTCAAGAAACATCCTGCTAACTAGCTAGCTTGGAATAGACACGACGGTAGTATGAATATAGCTACGGGGAGACGGAGAAAATCTGGATGACTAGCTAGCTACGTATCGCTCAGACATGTCTTCCCCAGGCCATCAATGCCGCGACGAGAATCGCGACTCTTTATGCTTTGACCCGCTAGTCAGGCGCGCGCGCTTAACCCTTCAGTAGCCTTTTTAGAGACGTCTCCAATGTCGTAGGTTGATGAGACATGAAGTATAAACGATTAGGAAGAGCAGGTGTGAAGGTTTCAGAGCTCTGCTTGGGAACCATGATTTACGGGCGTCAGGTTGAAGAAGAGACTTCCATTCAAATCATTCGACGGGCCGTCGATCTAGGCATTAACTTCATCGATACTGCTGATGTGTACGTGGAGGGACAGTCGGAAACGATTGTCGGGAAAGCGATCGAGGGCATGCGTGATGACATCGTCCTCGCCACGAAGGTCTACAATAGAATGGGGTCAGGCCCCAACGATATGGGGTTGAGTCGGAAACACGTCTTCAAGGCGGTTGAGGACAGTCTGAATCGGCTGGGCACGGACTACATCGATCTGTATCAAGTGCATCGATTCGATTCCACCACGCCTTTACGTGAGACGCTGTCCGCGCTCTCCGACCTCGTCCACCAAGGAAAGGTCCATTATCTTGGGTGCTCCAACTACGCGGCGTGGCAGATTGAAAAAGCGTTACGGATCAGCGACCTCCACCAGTTGGAGGCGTTTAGTAGTTCTCAGCCCCGCTATAACCTTCTGGATCGAGAGGTGGAACGGGAATTGCTGCCCCTCTGCCTCGAAGAAGGCATCGGCGTGATTCCCTACAGTCCCCTCGCCGGGGGCTTCTTAACGGGTAAGTATCAGCCAGATGCGCCGCTGCCGGAGGGCAGTCGGGGGCAGCTTCGACCGGACTGGATGAAACGGTATCAGACCGATCGTAATCTCCGAACCCTCCACGAGTTACGCAGCATCAGTGAGGAAACCGGGTTGAAGATGAGCCAACTCAGCCTCGCATGGATGCTAGCCAATCCCGCCATCACGGCGCCCATCATCGGTGCGTCCCGCATCGAACAACTCGAAGAAAACGTTGAAGTCATCGATCACACTCTCCCAGACCACGCGTTGCAGCGGATCAATGACGTGAGTAAGCCTGAGTGGCTCCTGCAACAAGAAGCCCGAAGAGCTAGGATGCGAAGATAATCCTTAGGAACGCGAAGCTATGGAAGAACGCTACGAAAAATCCGTTTGAGAGCCACCCGAGGTTTTAGGGGAGTTCCATCTGGCTAGAGGATAAAGGTATAAAGTAGAGCGTAATAGTGTGTAGGAGGCGAGTTACTTAATGAAGCAAACGGAACATCAGTTTGAGAAACGGATTGAGAAGAGTGTCTCATTGGAGTATTTGCTTTATTTGCCACCAAACTATCAGCCGAAGGGTATGTGGCCTCTGGTTCTTTTCTTACACGGGATGGGTCAACGAGGAGACGACTTAAACCTTATAAAGAAACACGGAATCCCCAAGATTGTAGAAAAGCAGGATTATCCCTTTGTCGCGGTTTCACCGCAATGTCCTTCCGAGTCCCGGTGGACGATGGAGTTAGACGCGCTTCATGCCCTAATCGTAGACGTCGTGAAGTCCTATGCCATCGATAGGTCGCGGATCTACCTGACTGGATTGAGTCTGGGTGGGTTTGGGGCGTGGCACTTGGCTGAAGCTTATCCCCATCTCTTTGCCGCCATTATTCCCATTTGTGGAGGCACTCGGCTGATGATAGGTTTCCCTGAAAGGATCAAGGTGTTGAAGGACACTCCGATTTGGGCATTCCACGGTGCAAAAGACGATGTGGTTCCCCTGAAAAACTCTCAAGACCTTGTCGACGTATTGATTCAGCATGGGGGAAACATTAAATTCACGATCTATCCTGACGCGGGTCATGATTCGTGGACCAGAACCTATGAGAACCCCGACGTTATTGCGTGGCTCATGACCCAGAAAAGGCAACTGGGCTAGTACAGTCAAGGAAGAGACCTCACCGTTCTACAAGAGTTCGCTAACAAGCGACCGAGCACAGTATAGACGTTGAAGCGTTTACGGTATGCATTACGGTGGAAGCAAAAATAAGTTAGTATTTATTACTATAAACGTTATTTAGCTCGTATCAGAGAGGAGTTGGAATGGGATTAAATATTAAATCTATTCATGCTCGAGAGATCTTTGGTAGACAGAACTTTCCGGCTATCGAGGTTACGGTAGTAACTGAGGATGGTGTGTCTGGATCAGCAGTTGTAGCAAGTGGGGCGTCGGTGGGAGAACATGAGGCCTCCTTCGTTTTAGACGTTGACCGTTACAATGGTAGGGGGGTTCTGAAAGCCGTTAATAACGTGAACAAGGTCATCGCCCCTGTATTGAAGGGGATGGATGTGACTGAGCAGAGAGAAATAGATGATGCGATGATTGAGCTTGATGGTACTCCCAACAAGTCACGACTGGGAGCTAATGCGATGGTAAGTACGTCTGCTGCTGTTTTGAAGGCTGGTGCTAAAAGCCTTAAGCTGCCGTTATACCAACACATAGGAGGTTTAAACGCGTGTATTATGCCGGTTCCGTGTGCAAGTGCCGTGGGTGATCAAGGCACAAGATATGGTAAAGCCCAAGAAGTAATCCATGGAAAACCAAGCTACTCCTTCACATGTTATGGGTTTAAATCCTTTTCAGAAGCTGCATATGCTGGCTGGCGTGTTCAGCAAGCATTTCTTGAGATTTTAAAAGAAAAAGGGTTCGATCTGATCTATTCCTACGGTCTGTTCATTCCAGTTCTCTTTGGAAAGCTTGATAGTGATAGGGAACTCTGGGAAATTTTCACGAATGCGATAGAGCAAGCAGGGTATAATGGTAAAGTTGGGATACAGGTTGATGTAGCTGCTGGAACCTATTATGAAAGTGAGAAAAACAAGTATGTTGGCTTATTCTCGAGGGAAGATAAGACGCGGGAAGACCTCATCGAATTATATAAAGACATGGTGGCGACCTACCCCTTTATGATCTTCGAAGATCCATTAAACGACGACGACTTTGATGGCCATGCCATTTTAACGAAGAAGCTGGGAGTGGAGATTGTTGGCGACGATCTCACGGTAACTAATCCTACACGAGTCAGAGAAGCTATTGACTCCGGTGCAGTAAACACGATATTGTTGAAAGTTAATCAAGTGGGCACCATAAGCGAAGCCTTTGAAGCAGTTCAGATGGCTTACCAGAATGGCCTTGGTGTAATGCCCTGCTCCAGCAGGGGTGAAGGAGAAGCCATTGCAGACTACACAGTTGGCTTAATAGCTAAACACATGAGGGGCGGCGCTACCTCTAACAGACTTTTAAAAATTGAAGCTGAATTGGGTAAAAGAGCAAGATTCCTAGGGAAAGCATCGTTAAAGGTTAAATAGAGTGCTTCGAGGCTTCCCTTTCAGGCTTCTTATCAAGCTAGGTTTGATGATGGCCGATGATAATAAAGAATATGAAGAACCTGATCTCCCACGGCAACATAAATGGAAGGAAAATCGTCTTAAACATGTTGGAGAGCGGCCTTAAAGCAACCGATCCGTATACGAACGCGAAAAAGCTGATCAGAGTACAAGATAACAAGCTAATAGTTGGTCATGAAGGCTTCCCAGTGAAGGACTCAGAGGGACGGGCATTAGGCTCTAAGTCATTGACATTCAATCTGTCAAACATCGGGAAGATATATGTGGTAGGCGGCGGAAAAGCCGCTCAAAGAATGGCAAAAGCAATTGAAGACGTCTTAGGCAACAGGATTACGGAAGGCCACATATGCGCTAAAAAAGGCGAGCCAGTGGAGCTGAAAAGAATAGACGTAACCTTTGCAGGTCACCCAATACCAGATGAAGACAGCGTTAAAGGGGCTAAGATCATATTTGAAATAGAAAAAAATGCGAAGAAAGGCGACATCGTATTCTTGTCAGAGTCCGGTGGCGGTACAGCTCTAATGACCTTGCCCGGCCCTAGTTTAACGCTAGAAGACATACAAGAGGTTACACGAATGCTTTACTTTGAATGTGGGGCTTCGATCATGGATACGAATGCAGTCAGAGGTCAACTGGTGCTTTTGAGGGGGAGACACGCGAGAAACGTAGGTGACGCTACTCTCATTATATTTAATACAGCACCCACACCACCCGGTCTACGTGAACGTTCTTATGTGAGACGATACAGAGGACGACGTGGATATCAAGGAGCTATTGACGTCCTAAAGAAATATCGTCTATGGAATAGGGTTTCACAGTCCATTCGAACATACCTCGAGAAGGCTGACCCGAGATACCGGAGTATACTACCGGGTGAACTAGAGGGAAAGCCCCAGTACCATTATCGGGTAATAGGTCCAGAGGACATGTTAGAGGCAGCTGAGAAGAAAGCTCAAGAGCTGGGAGTAAATTCAGCTATTGTCGCCTCGAGTCCTGACGATATAGAGGCTCGTGCCTTTAGCAAGACTCTGGCTTCTATTGCCTTGGAGATAGAGGTTTATAGCAGACCATTCAACCCACCTTGTGCCCTTATAGCCGGTGGTGAGCTGCTGGTTAAAACGGGAGAAACAGCGGGGATAGGTGGTCGAAATCTAGAGTTTGCTCTATCAGCTGCGCCAATGATAGAAGGGAGTGAGAACATCGTTATAGCGTCTGCAGACTCGGATGGAACAGATGGCCCCACAGACGTTGCTGGCGGCGTTGTTGATGGGTATACGATGAAAAGGGCTAAGGACGTTGGCGTTGATGTATTGGAAGAGTTGAATAGACATAACTCCTTCGTTGCACTAAAGAAGCTTGAAGACACCATCATTACGAGGGCGCGCGGTACCAATGTTCAAGACCTTCGGGTCATATATGTAGGAGCCTAAAAATAAACTAAACAATCGTTCTCGCTGATAAAACAACGAACACTCTTACTACAAATACACAATCTAGACGAAATGGAAATCTAGCATACTACTCTATTAGGAGCTAACTAGCAGGCTGGATTAAAGGTTCTTTCCTGACTCTAGACATACTTTATTTTACGGTGAAACGTATGAAGTATTCAAAAGTAGAATGTTAAGTATAGATAGCGATGTTTTAAAATCTTAAAAAAGAAAAAGAGGAATGTTGTGTTGTTTCAAGCTAGTATTTTCTAATTTCAATTACGTTTGTAAGTTCAATAATTGGGAAGGACTGTCTTGAAAATATGTTGTGTGTAGAAGGCATGTTACCAATTTGGTAACGGATTTGGTACCACAGGGTGGACACAGGCCTTTCGAAAAAGCAATATACTTCATTTCCGTTCATTTCTCCTTTTTTTCTTGGTACTTGTATAGCTCCCCACCTCGGAGTGTGATTATATAATCATTTTAGTGTTAGGTACTAATACAGTCTATATGGCTATGCTTTTAAGAATAAATGCTTAAATTCTCTTCCCCGCATATAATACACGGTGAAAAATATGCCACTGTTTCTAGCTGAGCACAGTTGGGTGAAAGAGAAGACGTCTACCGTAATGAAAACGATAGTTGAGACCTTTCTACAATTGGAAGCTGGAGTACGCCCAGAGGGATGGCCTGAAACCGTAAAGTTGTGCGCTACATACATGATGCCAGGCGAACGAGCGATCTGCATCTGGGAGGCAGACCATACAGAGACGTTGGAGAATATGTTCGTAGCGATGCTCGAAATGTTACCTGCGAAAACTGTGGTCACGCCAATGGTGCAAGCCTATCCTCCTGGCCCAGGCCTTTACGCAATTATGGCTCAAACGATGTAGACAGCCAAGTGTCTCCAATATCCTCCCACAAATCCCCCCTTTTTTTGTAATTTTAGAAGTCACAGAACTGCGTTAAACTACTGGTAGATGCTCATGTAGCTTAGATTGGTTACTAGCGTGCACGCTCAAGAAATCGTGACAACCTTTTAAAATTTTATTCCGCTTTTTTAATAGCTACCCATAAGCGTGATTTAGCTAGCTAGATATAACTTCATTATTAGGAGTTATACCGAATATGTGGCTGTGTACTTTTGAGATGAAAAAGAAGAAGAGGTGTTTAGCTGCTTGGGGCGACATATTGTTGTCGGTTCTTCATCTCGTTGGAGAAGTCTTCGATGCTGTTATTAATGAAAAAGCCTTTCTTATTTTTGAATAGTGATATTGACGTTAATCAAATAAAGCAGAAATAGTGAGTTTAATCCATTAAAATGAAGGGTTTTTATGCAATGAAAGATAATCAACGTCTTCCAGATCTCAGTGAAAACCTGTTATCATATTTACGTTCTGAACTAGCTGATCAACAATTGACTTACATGTCATTGCCTACGCCTGTGACAGGGGGCTTTGATACTCGTATCTTCCGCTTTCAGTTGAAAGGAGCACCTAACCAAGTATCTTGTCCTCTAATTTTAAGACTGTTCAAGAAGGCGAGTCAGAATAGGGCAACATTCGAGAGCGCAGTTCAGAATGCAGTAGCAGACTCGGGATATCTGGCTCCTCGAGTCTTCTTCACCTGTACCGATGAATCTGTTTTAAGTGGAAGCTTCATGATTATGGAACTTATGCCTGGACAAACTATGATGACAGGTGAACCTATTAGAAGAATTAATATCCCTTTAAAAATAATGCCTGTAATGCTGGCGAAGGCTCATCTCGATATGCATCGCATCGATTCAGATTCAGTTAGAAATTCTCTTGACTCTGCTGGGATCCACCAAGACAGGTATTCTTTTGATGACCGATTTGATTGGCTTGTGAAGCAAATAGAAACTCCTCGTTTTGAGCGGCTCCAATCAGGATTACAATGGATAATTGAGAATCGTCCAGAGGATCCTGACAGGTTAGTTATCTGCCATGGAGATTTTCATCCCATCAATATCCTTACGAAAGATGGCGAGGTTAGTGGGGTGCTGGATTGGTCTGGTTTCTTGTTAAGTGATCCAACCTATGATGTTGGTATCACAAAATTCCTTGGTGAAATAGTTTTTAATAGTTTTTTTGAGGAGTTTACCAATCTATATTATGATTATTATCAGAGTGTATCCCCAGTTGACTCTGATCGAGTTGATTATTATGAGTCTTTTAGGTGTTTGTGGGCCTTGCTTGAGGGAGTTGAAGGTCATTCAGGATGGAGTCAACCAGAGATAATGGTGAGTTTATCAGAGCGCTTTGAGAAAATAACAAGTGTACGATTAGCCCTTCCCAAAGCTTTTATGTGAAGTCTCATAGGACAAATATTTTTTTATATTTATATCAAAAAGAAAAAAAGTCAAAGGTAAAGGCTACTGCAACACTAGTAGCACACGCTACCACAATTACCTTAAAGTAAACATCATTTTTCAAGTACGCATAGCAGTATGTGTATAAAATAAAAATCGTTCAAGGCGTTTTTGTGACTACATTCTAGAGGGATTGAAGAGAATCTACAATAAAGTAAGGTTGATGCTATAGGCTAGCTAGTACAGTAGGGAAATCGACTTTACGATAAAAGTCGAAGGAATCTGTGGAAAACCGCGTTGCGTTTCTTGTAGAGTAAGAAGCTAAGAGGAAGCAACAAAAGCAGGATGAGAACCCAGTTACGTGATAATAAGAGGGAAAGCTTATCTATCGACACCACATCTCCACCGACAAAGTTTTTTCCGTTTCCGTTTGGAATTCCACTTACCGTCGGTCCTGACCTTATCGTCAGAGCATCCACCCGTTTCTTCGTCATTATTCCTTCTCCTCGCCTGAAGTTAATCTAGTTACTGTATATAATAATATGGGTAGTTAGCTGGTTACTGGAATAGCACGTGAAACAGTATGGAAAAAAGCTAGCTATCAAAACAAAGCCTATAGGGCAGGGTTAGTTCTGCTGTGAATGGGGGCGTTGTATGTTACAAGCTTACTCATTATACATATCATCTTTTGTTCCTACAGTGAATCTCATTTATAAGAGAATTAATGTTGATATGCAAGCTAAGAGACTGAAAAAAGCTACAATTAGCGCGCGCGCTATATCAACCCCAATAAGAGTTTCAGAGATAAAAAGGTAACAGGAATTGACTACAGATTTATGAGAACATGTTGTTCTATTGATAAAGAGTTAGCACGGCTAACGCTAGCGATATAAAAGAGAAGCCGCGTTTTCGAATAAGTATCGGAGGTCAAAGAAGTCATGCCACGAAGAACAACCATTACTCTCATCAAACCCACAGAGAGAGAGAAGAAAATCTGGGAGCGTATTTCTCTCAAACATGTGGGTGGATTGGTGCGTCAAGGATCAACCAGATTTCCTCATGATATGTTTTCCTGCTGTTATGGACTACGAGAAAAAACGGATCCAAGTCATTGGAATTGTAAAATGAGGGGAGGCCCGCGAGCTGAGTGGTGGGCTTACATGATGGAGGGTGCTCATCGTATTTTGGATGTGGGATGCGGATTTGGATTTCCTAGTTTTTATCTGGCAAGCTGTGGCCATGAGGTTGTAGGTGTAGATCCATCGCAGTCTCAAATCGCTGTGGCTGAACGTTACCGTCAAGAGGAAGGTACTGCTTACTCTCTTAAGTACCAAGTTATTGAACAAACAGTATTACCATTTGAAGACAACAGTTTTGATGGGGCTACTTTCGGTCATTCACTGGAATGTGTCGGGTTTCCTGAGGCCCTAATGTCGGAGGTGAATAGAATCCTTAAACCTGGTTCGCCCGTGGCTATCGATGAGGAAGATCGAGGAATCGAATCTAAGACCCACCCCGTCTGGGAGAAACGAGGGATTGTTGTGATCGATGAAGTGCCCTACCTTGGGGTTGAAACTCGCATATGTGATCCATATCGTGACAGACGCTATATGATCAGGCTGGAAGAGGATGGTAAATTGACTGGACATCTATGCAGACAGGCACCTGTAGGTTCTTTCATATGGGATATCACATTAGAAGAGGCTGGACTTTCTCTTGAGCAGGTCTTGAATGAAGCTGTAGAAGGAGAGTATGGTGAATCAGTGGGATACGATGCTTATACTCTCAAGGATTTTTTAGAGAATATGGGCTTTACCGATCTAAAATACTGGACTCGTAATGACGGAACAACGTTTGCGAAAGAGTTACAGGCAGTGGGGGCCTTAGCACATATGCCAGATAGCATAAAGGCGGTTTCTAGGGCTTTAGTAAGGTCGATTTATCCCTTGAGCACGCCAACAACCTTAGTCTCTTGTGAATCACCATAATCTGACACCTCTCTATGTTAGCTAGCTACTCCTTCGATCATACCTTTTCTTTACGTCATGATTTTTCCATCTCATTCTGTTTAAGAAGCTAACTAGCTAAATTATAATCTCAAATCGCACCACTCAGCATCCTTATGAAATAGAGCACGTCAACAAATAAACGATTCTTCATCCATTCGGATGAACGACTCGTCCATATTCATGGAAGGAACCGGGTTCCCTTATCCGTTTAAAAGGCTGGGCAATGAAGGTCTGGTTCTCACACGGGGCGTGAATCAATGAGAAAGATTAAATTGAGGATGCCAGTCTTCATTAGGGTGCCGGGGTAGCTCAGCCTGGTTAGAGCGCTGGACTCATAGAGACATAAATGGGCTCTTCCATCTGGAGAAATCCAGAGATCCGGGGTTCGAAAGCCAAAAGCCGAAAAGCCCCGCCTCGGCACTAACTTTTCAACTGACTATTCAGATACGCTCCTACACTCCCTTGTAGGGTGTCGCCCTGTCCGCGCGTATTCACGGCCATGCTGTGGATTGGACGACAGATCGCGGAATCCTCTTTTTCACTGTAGTCTCGGAGAACACGCTGCGATCCCCCATTCTTCACCAAACTGAGTGGCATGGGGTTTTCCCGTGGATTCCAGAGACGCCGTTTGACACAAATGATGTCCTGTCTTGGGTGATGGTTTCTTTCTACTCTCGCCTCTGCCTTACGACGAATTCTGGAAAGTCCTTCAGCCTCTCTGCCATCGTCTTCAACTGTTGATCCACGAGGTAGTTAATGGTTCCTTCTTCGAAGGTGCCGTCGGGTTGCCTGGTACCCGCCCGTTCTCCCGTGAGAACCTCCATGCCTTGGTCAATGGTTTGCACCGGGTAGATGTGGAACTTCTCCTCTCGCGCAGCCTCCACTACTTCCTCCTTCAGCATGAGGTTCTTTACGTTGCTCGCGGGGATGAGTACGCCCTGTTTCTCCGTAAATCCCTTGGCTTTACAGACCTCGAAGAACCCTTCGATCTTCTCGTTCACGCCGCCGATGGGTTGCACTTCTCCCTTCTGGTTCACCGAGCCCGTGACCGCGATGCTCTGGGTGAGGGGGATGCCTGAGAGGGCGGAGAGGATGGCGTACACTTCCGTGCTGGACGCGCTGTCCCCATCCACCATGCCGTAGCTCTGTTCGAAGGCGAGGCGGGTGGTGAGGCTTAGGGGTTTGTCTTGGGCGTACTTGTCCATTAGGTAGCCGCTCAAGATCATGACGCCCTTGGTGTGGATGGGGCCCCCGAGGCGGGCTTCGCGTTGGATGTCGATGACGCCGTCCCGTCCCAGTCCGATGCTGGCGGTGACGCGGGAGGGGGCGCCGAAGGAGAAGTCGCCGAGGCTCATAACGGATAGGCCGTTCACCTGACCCACAGTCGCGTCCTCGGTGTCGATGAAGAGGGTGCCCCGCTGGATCATCTCTTGAATCTTCTTTTGAACGAGGTTGGAACGATATGTTTTCTCTTCGATGGCCTTCGTCACGTGGCGGTCGCTGATGTAGGTTGAGCCGTCTTGAGTGGCATAGAAGTTGGCTTCTCGAATGACGTCGGCGACTTCAGCAAACCGTGTGGAAAGTTTCTCTTGATCCGCGGCCAGTCTAGAGCCGTACTCAATTGATTTGGCGACGCCCGAGGTGTCGAGGTGTTTCAGGTTGTCTTTTCCGCAGAAGGTGCAGATGAAGGCTGCGTACTTCCGCATGTTCTCGTCGGTTCGATCCATGGTGGTGTCGAAGTCCGCCTTGACTTTGAAGAGCTCTCGGAAGTCCATGTCTAGGGCATACAGCTGTTGATAGAGGGTGGGGTTCCCAATGAGCACCACCTTGACGTCCATAGGGATCGCCTCTGGCCGCAGACCTTTCGTGGTGATGAAGCCCATGCGTTCCCCTGCCTCCTCGATTCGGATGCGCCTGTTCATCAACGCTCTCTTCAAGGAGACGTAGGAAAGGAAGTTGCGTAACAGGTCCTCCACAGGCAGCACCAAGTATCCACCATTAGCATTATGAAGGGATCCTCCGCGGATCATGGTGAAGTCCGTGGTTAAGACGCCGAATTGAGCCTCCTTCTCAATTCTCCCGAAAAGGTTTTGATAGACGGGGTTTTGTTCCATGACCACGGGTGACCCTTTGAGGGTAGCGTTGTCAACGACCACGTTTACCTCGTACTTTCTGAAGGGCATTTCCCTCAGCCATGGAGCGGGAAAGGGAAGCTGGGGAGAGGGCTTTGGCTCTTGTATGAATTGAGTGAGATTCTCCAGGATGTCGCTTTGCATCTCTTTGATGTGGGAAGTGACCTCGGGGAAGACCTGATATTTTTCGGTTAGGTCGGACATTAAATGACCGATGGTGTAAAGGGCGACTTCTTGATTGAGTTTCTGCAGCTCCTCGTTGCCCTTTTTCTCTAAACCCCGCAGCTGTCTCATGGCGCTTCTCAACTCCGAGCGAAGTTTCTCCCGTCTTCTCTCAATTTCTTCCCTGACCTGCGGGGTGAGAGCCAAAACTTCCTCGCCGCTCATCGGTCGTCCCTCGATCAATGGGATTATGAGAAGCCCCATGGCTGAGCTTTGAAGAATGAACCCGGCTTGTTGGGCTCGTTGATTAAGTTGCGTAAAAAGCGTCCGCCGTTCCTCTTCGACGGATCTTACCGTTTCCTCCCTCTTCGCAGCGTAATCCTCGCTCTCAAAAGCCTTAGGCAGCTCTCTTCGAACCTCGTCGATGAAGGCTTTCACATCCTTCTGGAACTCCCTTCCCTGCCCTGGAGGCAGCTTAATGGCCCGAGGTTCATATGGTTTAAGGAAGTTGTTTACGTAACACCAGTCGGAGGGAACCTGTTTCCCTTTAGCCAGCGCCTCCAGAAAATCTTGTACTGCAGTTGTCCTACCGGTTCCTGAAACACCAGCCACGTAAATATTAAATCCACGTTCTTGTATTTCCAAGCCAAACCGGAGGGCTCGAACCGCCCGCTCCTGACCAATGATCCCTTCAAGCGGCGTCAACTTATCAGTGGTTTCACAATGCATGATATCGGTATCGGATACCCTTCTCAGCTGTTCAACACGTAACGCCTCTACCACTTTCTTTCACCTCTAGAGAACACTATATGTTAAGATAACCAATAAAGTACATGTGATATTCGTCTTTTAAACGTTTCACCATCAAGTACCGGTGTTGTGAGACTTTCATCAGGCTTTCTCGAATTCGACATCTCACCCTCGAATGGGATTTTCCAAGCAGTAGCTAGTTTTGAGACGAGTTGGAGCATATGGTGCCCCCGCATATTTGGTATTCAAAACCTATGGTGGTGAAAAAATCTTTTAAGGTAGAACCGTCCGTTTAAGAAAGTCGATTACAAGTATGAGGAAAAAAACGTTAACGCGTCTAACCATATTCATATGCTTCTGCCTCTTGCTGGCGTTTTTCCCTTCTCACTCGCACGGTCAATCGTCCGGTGAGAGGATCATCACAGGCCACGTTCTTGACGACGTAACCGATCAACCCATCATCAACGCGACCGTATCGGTTTGGGATACCTTTAGCGAACTGCCCTATCAATGGCAGTTTGTTGAGACAGAACAGACGGATGTTGGAGGCGAATTCAACTTAACGGTCAGCGATGGGCGTCCTTATCGCGTCTACGTTTACTACGACGATTTGAGTTCTCCCGGCTTTGACTCCGTTCCCTCCTTCAACGACCTGACCCGCTCGGATGAAAACGTGGCACTCACCTTTAGGCTGCTGCCAGCGGCCTCCGTACTCTTTGAGGGAAGCCTGTGGTTTGTGGAGTCAACGAAACCTTCCAACCGCTTCTCCTTCATCATCATCGAAGAAGAGGTTGACCCGGAGAATGATCGTGGATATGTTAATACTTATGGGACATCCCCCCCCAACAAGGACTTCTTCAACACCTCTTCGAACCACGTCATCGTTCCCGTGGGGAGAGCAGTTCAAATCGAGGTAAATGCGTCTGTTTTAGTTTCTAATGAAATGCTCATCAAACACTTCGTGATCGACGACGTTGATGCCTTCAACTTGAGCAGAGGAGACTTGACGAGAATAGACATTGGGAAGTATACATCGCCAGTAAACAAGGATGTCATGGAAGACCGAGTGGACGCGACGACTCAGCTTCTTGAAGAGTTAGATGAGAAGGGCTTCTACACTGTCGCTGAAAAAGAGGATTTGGCGCACATTACCAGCCTACTGGAGGTTGCCGGAACAAAAATAGACAACCGCCAATACAGTCAAGCATACACCGACCTGCGAGAGTCATACGTGGCTAACATGGTTCTCAGTGAAAGGCTTGAATCCTCCTATACAAACGCCGTCGGATCCGTTGCCGTCCTGACCTTTTTCCTGGCGTTAACATCCATCACCCTCTCGCTTCTCTTCTTCGAAAAGGCGTCAGTCAAATATGCAACGTATCCCCTCTTTTTCACAGCCCTCTTCGCTCTCTTCTATTCGGTCTATCCCGGATGCCGATTAATTCCACCCCTGAACCTCTTGACATACGTGTTTTTAGCCTTGGGTGGCGTAGCTTTCCTGACTCTTCTTCTCCCCAAAATATTAAAGGATAAGGTCATCTCCACGTTTTCCATCTCAAAAAGAAATCTCCGGCGAAGAAGAAACCGCTTCATCCTTACCACCACGACCATCGTTCTCTTAGTTATGAGCTTTGTCTCCTTAACCTCCTTCTCCACAGGATACGGCTTCACCACGACGAAGCATTCCCCCCCACAGAACCATCTTCCGGGCAGCCTCTTTATTCAAGAGATCCAACCCGCTGCTTCAACCTCGATATTCACCTTCGTCTCCTTGAACCCCTCATCCATCGATTTAATCCTGGAAAAACCCGAGGTCCTATCAGCCGCGCCAAAGGCGGAAAACCAGCCACGGCTAGGCTCCCTCGGAAGACTGTCCGTCCCCTCAACTTCGCAATACACCCCAGTATATGGTATGATCGGGATTCTGCCTAGTGCAGAGGCTGAACTGACTGGGCTCGACAGCCTCGTGGTCGACGGACGCTATTTACGGGATGACGATGTAAACGCAGTCCTCATCAGTGACGAACTAGCCGTGAACATGGGTGTTGAAGTCAACAGTACCATACATCTACTATCCGGAACTGCCAGGCAAGTCACCGTTGTTGGGTTGTTTGATTCAAACCGCTTCCGTCAAGCAAAGGACATCGACGGAAAAGCCTTTGCCCCCTCAAGACTTCGGATCACAGACCCTGAAGACCCCCTGACGAAAGAGGTTTGTGAACCTAACGATGTAATCATCATGACCTTGAGTGATGCCACCGAATTCTATAGTTTACCTCTCTCAAGAGTCGACATAAAGATTGAAGCTCCCGATGAAAGCGCGTCCTTAGCGAAGGGTTTGGCTCTCGAACAGGGCTTCTCTGTCTGGTATTCGGACGGAACTGGCTTGTATGAAGCCGCTGTTGCATCTTTTTTTGAGGAGAGAGGCGCCTTCATATTTATTCCATGGGTCATCGTGATTCTGAACGTTTTGATGACGATGTTGAACAGCATCTTCGAGTACCGAAAAGAGGTCTCAACCCTGTCAGCCATCGGATTAAACCCCACGGACATCACGGGATTATTCATCGCAGAGGCCGCTGTCATCGGCTTCTTGGGTGGAGGACTCGGGTATCTGATGGGAATAAGCAACTATAAGGTGATGTCGATGCTGTCCATAGTCGTTGAAGTTCGACCAAAGGTTTCCGCGGTTTGGAGCTTTGCCTCCATCCTCGTCTCCGTCTCTGCGGTCCTTGTCGGCGCGTTAGCGGCTCTGAAGTATTCGGTTGACATCACTCCCTCGACGCTTCGTCGGTGGTCGATCGAGGGACCCCATGAAATGGGTACGCCATGGGTCTTCGATGTCCCCTTCCGGGTTCAAGCGGACCGGTTGGACTCCCTGTTCGAATACGTTACCACGCGTTTTCGACGACACCTCCAGCTGCGAAGCATCAACGCAGATGAAGGCGAAATACGGTTTTCGAGCGAAGAAACTCCAGACGCATCCACGCGGACCATTGACTTCCACTATCTCCTAGGATTTCGGTCGAATGTCGGCTCCTTACCTTTTCAACTTGTTGCTAAGAAGGGAACGAATGAGGATACCTACTCTTTTGACGTCATCTGTAAGGGATCGGAGGAGGCCGTTAAGGAGACGGTTAGTTTTATCCGGATGGTCATCGTCGAGTGGAGTTCCAATTAGAATAGCAGTTAACTGCTATTCCGCCTCTCTGTCCTCTCGATTCTCCCATCTCTCACCCAAAAAATGGCGTCACTTACATCAATGATCTTCATGTCGTGGGTGGCTGCAATCACCGTCACACCCCCCTCCCGATTCAGCTTCCTCAAGATGTCTATGATCTCCAACCCCGTATGAAGATCCAGATTCCCCGTAGGCTCGTCCGCCAGAATGATGTCCGGGTCATTTGCCAACGCTCTCGCGATGGCTACCCTCTGCTGCTGACCCGCAGACAACTCCATAGGTCGATGGTGTAATCTTTCACCCAACCCCACAGTCTCCAGCATTTCCACGGATCGCGTCTCCCGCTTGTCACGAGCAACCCCGGCGAAAATCATGGGCAGAGACACATTCTCCTGGGCGGTGAGAACCGGTATGAGATTAAACGTCTGGAAGATGTAACCCACGCGGTGACAGCGAAGCCACGCCAGCTCGTACGCGTCCAGCTTAGCGATGTCGATTTCGTCAATAAACACCTGTCCCTCTGTGGGTCGATCAAGCCCCCCGATCATATTGAAGAGTGTCGTTTTTCCCGAGCCGGAGGGACCTACAATCGAATTGTATTCACCACGGGCAACCTGTATATTTACGTCGTCCAACGCCTTCACCGTGGCTCCACCCACCTCGTAAAGCCTTGAGAGGTTCTGGGTTTCAACAATATAATCGGCCATAGCCCTCACAACATCCAATCCTTGTACGCGTCTATTTAATAAATGTGACCTCCGTCCATGACGGCAAGTTGATTCTCATCCCTACAACCATCCCGGTGATCACTCCGACTCTTCTGGTGGCGACTAGGTAGGCTCATCGTTGATGTGGTCAAACGTTGTGTCCCAAGGCTTCTACGGGATTAAGTCGCGCTGCCCTCAACGCGGGATACACTGTTGACACAACGCTGATGAGTACAGAGAGCCCCGTCGTTACAGCCAAGTTGCGAAGGGCCGCCTCCAGCGGCGTGAACCCGAGGACGTTGATACCCAGTTGGGCGCTGCTTGAAGCAATCGCCGTGATGACTCCGAAGGAGAAGCCCAATACGCCTCCGACTAAGCCGAAGACCAAGGATTCGACCAAAAACAGCTTCATCACGTGCTGATCCAGGGCGCCGAGACACTTCATGGTCCCTATTTCCCGGTAGCGTTCGTAGATTGCGATGAGATTTGCGTTAATCAACCCGATTCCGCAGACAAAGAGAGAGACCACGATCAGCCAGAACTGATAGGCCTCCATTGTGGTGCCCATGCTACTCATATACGTCGCTAAGATCACGTTCGTCATTTCGAGGTGCGTTAACAGTGAGATTCCCAGAGCAATGGACCCCACCACGATGATTGATCGTTTCAGACGTTTCCGAATCTGCTCAAGGCTCATCCAAAAGGCTTCTCGAATTGGAAACTCTACGCGTTCTCCCCCACCTCGAAGGCTTTTCCTCTTCATGACGCCTCTCTCCCAGGCTCTCGCTGTCGAGCGGACGCTTCGTGTAAGGTGGAGTAGATGGGGCCCCTCGGCGTTAAGACACTCTTCTTCAATTGTATCGCGTCCACTCCGAACACGCCGAACTCCCTGTTACTCCAGTTGGAAACCACGTCGACGAGGGCGTCTCGATTTCTTCCCGAGGAAACCCGTGCAACCGTGATGTGGGGAGAGAAGCCCCTCCGATCCGGCTTGAATCCAATCCCCTTGAGCTTCGCTTCAAGCTGAGTAAAGACGTTGAGAAGCTCTACGTCCCCCCTCTCAATGCCCACCCAGACCACATTCACTCGCCTCAGGTTAGGGAACACGCCGACCCCCTTCAGTTCGACGTCGAAGGGGTGAAACTCAACCTCATCCAACGCCTCACCAACCTCCTCAACGCGGCTGCGTGACACATTCCCCAGGAACCGGAGGGTGGCATGGATGTTCTGTGCTTCCACGAGCTTCACGGCGGCACCTGTGGCTGTCAACGCCTTCCCTAACTCGAGGAGGCGGTCCAGAACCTTCGTGTCAACTATCTCCACCGCGATAAAGCAGCGGAGGTCGCCTTCAGACATCATTCTATTTCTCAAGACCCACGCACCCGTTCAATCAAATAGATTTATTTAGCTCTACTAAATCTTTTTCCCCTCAAATACACAGAGCGAGGCAACGGCGGTTAAACCCTTGAGTCCCACACAAAAGGATCTTTCGGATGATGCCTGGAGGGCTTTGAAGTGACTAGCTTACGCGGCGTCAAACTCTTTCTCTTAGACTTGGATGGCGTCGTCATAGAGGGAAGCACGCCCATCAAAGGAGCGGCTGAGGCGATTGAACTGATTCGAAGCACAGGAGCCAGTGTGATGTTCCCAACGAATAACACGACGAGAAGTCGAGTGGAGCTCGCAGGATTACTCAAGAATGCGGGGATCGATGCACCCATCGAGGATCTGATCACAACTGCCTACTGCGCCGCCCAATACGCCGTGAGTAAGGGGTGGAAACGCGTCTACCTCATCGGCGAACGCGGGCTTCACGAGGAGTGCGTTGCAGCCGGGTTAAACGTGGTCGACGAGGACGATGAGGCTTGTGATGGGGTGATGGTCGGCCTGGACAGAGCCTTCACCTACAAGAAGCTTGCCGCAGCCCTGAAATTCCTTCAACACGGCGCTACATTCGTAGCCACGAACACCGATTCCACCCTTCCAACGGAGACGGGGGAGATCCCTGGAGCAGCAGCCATGGTTGCCGGACTCGAAGCATGCTCCAAAGAGAAACCGACAATCGTATTAGGAAAACCCAACACCCACCTCTTGGAGTTAGCCATGGAACGGTCCGACCAACCGCTGAATGCGTGCTGTGTGGTCGGAGACAGACCTGAGACAGATATTGCCATGGCGCGAAACGCAGGCTGTTTAAGCATTCTCGTGTTAACGGGAGTCGCAACCCAAGAGAGCCGAGAAGCGTATCCTCCACAGCACAGACCCGACCTCATCTTTCCAACCCTAAATGAGGTTGCTCGACAATACGCTTGCCTTAGAAAAAAGTAAATGAGACGACTTCACGGCGTCGAAGAGAGGACGAGACACAAACAAATCATCACAAGATTCCCCACCCATCGCAGATAAAGCCCGTCTCACCACATCTATAGAAACCTACAAATAAGGTCACTGCAAAACAATCAGTAACCCAGATCGCATGGGCCGGTAGTTCAGTTGGTATGAATGCCTGCCTTTC
>JAOZHB010000070.1 GCA_026015035.1 Candidatus Bathyarchaeota archaeon
AATTGTATTTAGACTAATCGCTGTTACCTGTTGGACAAGGTTGATGTACATGCCTCAAAAACGAAAAAATCAAGAGTTTGACGAAAGAATAAACCAAGCAAAATCCGTTTTATCCCTCATTGGCGAGGATAGAACTACTCCAAGGAACATCAGACGAGCGGCTAATGAGGCCCGCAATATGTTGGAAGTCAATGATCAAAGTCAAGCGGTTCGAGCTGCTCAAGCGATAAACGTCTTGGACGATATCAGTCAAGATCCGAACATGCCGCCCTACACAAGAACACGAATATGGAACATCGTTTCGATGCTCGAAGTAATTAAAGAGTAACGTTTTTTATTTTCTCCTCAAAGCCACCAGGCACCCATATAAATAAAACCAGTGTCATTAAATACAGAATAAAGATTATTCACACATATTCATCAATTAAAGGATCCTAGAAGATTTATGAATACCCGTTTAGTCAAAGGACACCGTTCTTCAGGTAATTAAAGCGTCGTATCGATTGTAGATTTAAAGTCAACAAGCGTGCCTCTCCAAAGTCTTTCACACGGAAGTGTTACGTCCGGCTAGATAATTATCATTTATATGGTGAACATTTTGTTTCTTTCGGAAAGGCTTTAGTTATATCATCCCCATCTTAGTAACTGGTGGAATTACGGTGAGCGGCGACGAGGAATCCATTAAGCGTATGGCAGATTTTTTGAAGTCTGGAGCCACCATGCTTTTTGAGCACTGTCCCCAATGTGGATCTCCCCTATTCAAACTTCAAGACGAAGTCCGTTGTCCTAAATGCGATAAACGGGTAGTTATCGTGAAAACGGGAGAAGAAATCCCCGACGTGTCCAAGTCAGACCTTCTTAGTGACGTGGAAGACACTGTATTGTTTAAGCTTCAAGAGGTCAGTGATCGAGTGAGAGAGGAGAAAGATGTTTCAAAACTGGTGGCCTTAGGCAACTTACTATCAACATGGCTTGACGTGTTGGAAAAGGTACGGGAGATTCAACGAGTCTAAGTGAGTTATGAACTATTGTGAGGAGGTGTTCTGTGAAGTGGAAGAAAGCCCGTCACTAGTATCCTTTTTCCCAAACAGTGGCGATAAAAGGCTGCGAATCTTTGTGGATTCAAGAGAAGCATCCACTAAGAACGGGAAAAAAATTGTAGAAATAATGAATCGACTTGGAGCTGAGATCGTAGTTAGAAAGCTTGACTTCGGAGACTTTCTCGTTGGGTACGATGTAGCTGTGGAAAGAAAAACCATCCACGACTTGGTTGGAACGTTAACCCAGAGATTTCTCTTTGACCAACTCTTCAGTATGAAAAAGGCGTACCCTCAATCCATCCTCTTAATTGAGGGATACATGGGCGTTCTCAGGAAATTCCGTAGAATCACTCCTGAATCCCTTAATGGCGCCCTCTTCGCCCTCATCCAAGGCAACATACCCATCGTCCCAACAATAGATTACAAGGACACCGCCATATTTCTAGTCACAGCAGCCAAACAGTTACTAAAGGAAGGACGAGAAACCGCGGTCATTAGACACCGACCTAAATCAAAGAACCTAAAGAACAAGCAATTGTACGCCGTCACGGGATTACCACATGTAGGTCCAGTATTAGCAAAAAAGATGTTGAAGAAGCGCGGATCTGTACGAGGTGTTTTTTGTTCTTCCAAAAAAGAGTTCATGGAAGTTGACGGGGTGGGGTCTTTAATCACTTCTGGAATCGTAGAAGTCCTCGACGCTCCATATGAAGATGGAGAAGATCTACCAAAGTAGAGGAAACTGACGACAGATGAGGAAGAAGAAGAGGAAGCAACAGAAGTCGTCGTTAGGAAGATTCACGAATTTCCCTTCAATAATACACGGAACCGTAAAAATCAGTCATAAAACATCGAATACACGATTACAGCGAATAATCATTGAGGCTCTTCGGGGCCTAAATGGGTACACAATACCGCAAGTCCTCAGTGTAGCAAGTGACTCTGGCACTCGTAAAGGAGAGGTTGCTTTCGAAGTGGGTATAGCAGATGGATTAAACTTTCATTACATCGATGAAGAAACGTATACAGAAATCATTAAGCCCCTTAAAGCAAGGAAATCCTTCCCGGTTTTAGATGTGATAATCATAGTACTGTATCACTATACAAAAAATGGCAAAACGATTCCATTGAACTTTGATCATCATCTGCTACGATTCACTTTTAAAAAAGGTGAACTCAACGCATACCTCTTTCATATGAAGGGAATTCGACGAATGCCCCTCGACAACCTTCTTCACCAAGTAATAAACAGAATAAAAGGAAAAATGACGAAGAATCGATTGAAAACCTTTAATATAGAATCTTTTAGAACCCTCTAAGTCTACATGAGCTGATCTCCTTTTTTACATTAGTTAAAATTGTGTTCGATGCATTCTTGAACTACGTAAATTAATGTTAAAACTTTCTTCAAAACGCCCTCAAAAGGGTTTAGACGACTATGTCGGAAGAATTTTATTGATCAATAACTAGCTTGTTAGTTTTTGATTAATAAGTTACATTTTACGAGCAAGGGGAGAAAAATCGAAAGGCTAATTTTAAGATAGGGGTCTGACGTTTATCACGTCTTTGTTAACGAGGTGGGGCGGTATCCTTCCATCAAGTATCGAAGTAAGGTTTTCAACTGCCATTTCTATCATCTTAGTCCTCGTTTCAATAGACGCGCTAGCAATATGCGGTAAAGCCACTACGTTATCCAGTCCCAGCAAAGGATTATTCGCGGACGGCGGTTCGGGATCCCATACATCCAACCCAGCTCCACGAATTTTTCCGTCAGTTAGAGCCTGAATCAATGCCTTCTCATTTATTACTGGTCCTCGAGAAGTATTTATCAGAAACGCTGTCTCTTTCATCATTTCTAATTCGTTTGTACCGATCAAATTCCTTGTTTGAGGAATTAACGGAACGTGAACGGAGACGAAGTCGGATTCCCGCAATACGTTCTCCATAGTAGTGAATAGCAAGCCCCATTTCTTCTCCATCTCAATATTTCTCCTCACGTCAAAATACATAATTTTCATAGTAAAGCCCCGCGCTCTCCTTGCTAATGCTAAACCTATCCTTCCAAGTCCTATAATACCGAGGGCCTTTCCATGGACGTCAAAACCCAAAAATTGTTTCGGTCCCCAGCCTCGCCACTTGCCGGTTCTAATGTACCGGTCACCTTCAGCAATTTTTCGAGATACAGCTAGTATAAGACCAAACGTAAGATCGGCTACGGTTTCAGTTAGAACCCCCGGTGTATTGGTTACATAGATTCCTCTTTCTGTGGCAGCCTTAATGTCGATGTTGTCGTAACCTACGATGGCGTTACAGATGGCTTTTAGAGAGCCCCCGCTAGCGTCCATCACTTCACCATCGATCCTGTCGCCTACACATGCGATTATACCGTCCACGCCTTTGGCTTCAGTTATTAGTTCACCTTTGGATACTGGTCTATCCTCCGGATTGACCTTCACATCGTAAAGTTTTCCAAGGTTTTGGAGGATCGTTCCAGGTTGATCTCGCGTGACATAAATCTTCATTTTAGCCATTACTAATCCACTTCAATAAAATTTTATATTCTGCCTAGCTAAACGAAATCATACCAATATCTCTATGCATAAACTTCGTTTTTATTAGGAGACAGGTAGCAAATATACATATCTTTTTTATAACGGCTTTTACTAAATTTATTATGCATCTTTAAGTCAAGTAATCCCAGATTAGATTATCAAAAATAATCAAAGACAATACGCGTAATCATAAGAACATCCAAAATGATGTTTCTATCAATTATATTACGCTTGATTGTTACAAACCTTATTATTCCTAAAGTACAATAGTGGTCGTAAAGAAAGGACCGTGCATTGACGTTCTTATCTAATCATAATAAACGTGCTTTCCAGTACTTGATAATGTCTTCCTCGAAGAGACTGTATTATGTTATATTATTTAAAAATAAATAGTGTTTATATTCAAAAAAAAACATGTCAAATATACTTTGTCCTACAACATATAACGTTCAATGAGTTATGGAATTATTAGGTCTGCGAGATCTACACTGTAGTCGCAAATCTTAGTAAGTGCAGAGGCTACAGAGGACGCATATGATATTACCTCAAAGGGCTTTCCTGTTAAAAATTCGTCTAATTCCCGAAGGATGCTTTTAGAAAGTTGTTCTTTTTCCAGCACTTTCTCTAAAAGGCGTAAATCCTTTGATAGAAGGGCTTTAAATGCGTCTTGATGCATTTCATAGGACAGTTCCCCTAGTTTTCTAAGGGTCTGAAAAACCGTTTCAGGCAATGATGTATCTGAAAATTCGATTACGTTCTCGGCTACTTCTTGAGAGTAATCTGCTATGGCTTCAATGTAATTTGCCATCAACCGGTAATCGAGACAGTCTATCATAGATAAACCCAGTTTTTCGCTTAAGTGTGGCTTGAGAACAATCATCCTGAGAAGCCGTACGAGAAGAAAATATAATCGATCTACCTCTTCATCCCGTTCAATAATAGACTTGGCTAATGGAGCGTTACCCTCATTCAAAGAAGTCAAAACATCTTTGTGCATGCTGGATGCTAGTAAGTGTTCTCTACGAAGTATTCTTTCAGGAGGAAGGGCTGACGGCTCTAGAAGACATTGTAATACAATTTTATATGCGTCTTCCTCAACGATTTCTAAGCCGATTAAACGTCTGACGTTGGTTCGTACCCTTTCAGAAATTTCAGGAAGTAAACGGGTCTTCCCTGATATTTTAATGATGTCAAACCCCAGGAGGTATTTCCCTGTTATTTCCCGTTCTAAGAAGCGGTTTGGGTGAATTGTGGTACTTTCTACATTGTTTTTAAGATTGTATTGAGGATCCACTATAATGCAACCGTCTTCTCGTTCTACGATCGCTACAATTGACCCCTTAGTTAACCCGCTTCGTCTAGCCCAATCTATAGGTATGGAAAGAAGGTACGTGCCACTGATTTCTTGGACTTTACGAAGATTCATGTCCCATCATCAATATAGATTTTAAAGAAACTTTAAAGATTAAAAGTTTTTCATAAGGATAAATAAAGAAGAGGTGGGTCTATAAGAATAAAGGAGAGCGAAGACGTTATAATTGCTGAAACGATGGGGTAAAATTTGGTCATGGAAGACAGTCAAAACGTGAATCTCAGTCTCAAGAAAGCCATTTCTCTAGCCTTCACTTTGGGATACCAACTGGACAGAGAATCCTTCGGCCTTCTACAAGAGTTAGCTCAAGAGAATAAGCTTGAGAAGGTCATGGAGAAAGTCTTGGCTGATCTTAAAGATTTGCCTGAGAACCCCCTCTTCATCACTAGTGAAATGATTCAAAAGACAGTAAAAGACCTATACGAAGAAGATGCTGAAAATTCATTAACAATCGTTGAAAGTGTTGGAGATACCTTTAACCCTCTTTCAAAGGAATTCCCCTCAGAATTAGAAGTATTGGATGATCCAACGGAAACAATAGGATCAACGGGAGACTTAGATGGCTTCTTAAAATATTTTCAAGATAGATTTACACGGATTGAACGACTTTTACGAGAGCGACTTGACGTAAAGGACGCAATAACGGTCAAGGAAGCTTTAAATTCTCCATCCAAAACAAAAGTAAAAATTATAGGAATTGTCACCGGAATTAGGGAGAGACGAGAAACAGTATTTATGCAGATTGAAGATTTGGAAACCGTGGCCACGGTTTTAATCTCATCCAGGGCGGATAAAACT
This sequence comes from Candidatus Bathyarchaeota archaeon, assembly GCA_026015035.1. GTDB lineage: Archaea > Thermoproteota > Bathyarchaeia > RBG-16-48-13 > DAOVBJ01. The sequence goes on from JAOZHB010000070.1 coordinate 5,763, forward strand.
GTTCGCGAAAAAGCAGAAAGAATACTTCTCGATCAAGTAGTTTGTGTAGAGGGCGTTAGGAGTCAGAGAGATTTAATTGTAGCAACGAACTTTATTAATCCAGACATACCTGAGAGAAAACCGAAAACAGCCAAAAAAGCTGTTTATGCAGCCCTTCTTTCTGATCTACATATTGGAAGTAAATATTTTCAAGAGAAATCTTTTAATAAATTTCTCAGATGGCTACAAGGACGAGAAGGAAATTACAGACAGAGGGAAATTGCCAGTAGATTGAAATACATCATAGTTGCAGGAGACGTCGTAGATGGTGTTGGCATATTCCCAGATCAAGAAAAAGAACTCGTACAAACAGATATTTACGAGCAGTATGACTTTGCAGCAAAATTAATACAACAGATCCCTGAGTACATCGACGTTATCTTAATACCTGGAAATCATGATGCCACGAGGCAAGCGTTACCTCAACCAGCAATAAAAAAAGAGTATGCTGAACCCGTTTATGAGGCTAGAAAAGTTGTCATGATAGGTGACCCCTCGACGATTCGTTTGAATGGTGTGGAGTTCTTGCTGTTTCATGGAAGAAGTTTGGACGACGTAATTAGCTCCGTACCGGATGTGCTGTACAGAAATTTAGATGAAACAATATCAACAGCAATGAAGTATCTTCTAAAAATACGCCATTTAGCCCCTATTTATGGAAGTAAGACACCTATAGCTCCAGAAACACAGGATTATCTGGTTATTGATTCAGTCCCAGACGTGTTTCATGCAGGTCATGTTCACGTATTAGGCTACGAGGAATACAGAGGAACATTAATTGTTAATTCAGGGTCATGGCAATCGCAGACACCCTTTCAAGAAAAAATGGGACTCGTCCCAACTTGGGGCATCGCTCCAATTCTTAATTTAAGAACGTTAAAGATAACACCCATGGATTTTACAAAATAACAATCGTGCTTTTCATGTAGCTCGCACGCTAATTAAGAGTGAAGATATTTGTAAGACCCACATGTAAACGAGTATATTTTGATATTGATTTACGTCTTCAATTAAATTTATCTAACTAATTTACTTTTTACTTTATTAAAACAGAAGAATAGCAAATATTATAGTAAATACACCAAAATATGAAAGATTATTAATTTAATTTGCAATTAGCGCGCGCTTATTTATTTAACATACATTTAGGAGAGTAATCAATTATCTTTTTTGTCCAAGGATCATTAGAAAAAACATCTTTAATAACAACGTTAGATATGGCTAAACGAATTTTTTTTGTGCGACCGTATCTACCCAAACTTACGACCCTTGCATTCAAGATTCCAGTAATGTCTAATTCATTAATCAAACCACTGATACGCCTTTGAGTTAAAGATTCTAAGCCCAATTGATTGCATAGTTCAATATAGACTTCATATACATCACCAGTTATCGCGTTCTTGACCTTAGCACGGCTCATAATGTAAATACTGCACAAAACGAGTTTAGAATGAATTGGAAGAGTCTTCAAGACGAGTACTACTCTATCCTCTTCAATTTTTTTCTGGGCACAACGAACATGCTCTTCCGTCACTTTTGCCACACCTTCTCTCTCGGTAAGTTCTCCAGCAACACGAAGCAGATCGAGTGCTCTTCTAGCGTCCCCATGTTCAGCAGCAGCCAATGCTGAACAAAGATTTAAAGAACCAGCCATTAAAACGTCATCATTAAAGGATATCTTGGCTCTTTCAAGTAGAATATCCTTCAATTCTGGTGCGGTGTAAGGCCTAAAAACTACTTCCTCTTCACCAAGACTACTAAGAACACGAGGATCCAATAAATCCTTAAAAAGCAGATCGTTAGAAATGCAGATAAGTGATACCTTTCCCTTATTTAGTGTCTCATTCACTCTAGTAAGTTCATAGATGAGGTTATCTCCATATACCTTAATTAACGCGTCAATTTCATCCAAAACTACGATAAGGAGAACTCCCTTAAGATCCAATGCATCTTCAAACCTATCAAAAACTTCACTCGTTGCTAATCCCGTAAACGGTATTTTTAGATCAATACTTTCCCCAAGCTTAAGTAATACACGATAAACGGTTCCTACAAGACGACAATTTACATAACTATTCTCTACCAACGCTCCAATTTCATTGCTTCGACGAATTAAACGATTAAGAACATACTTAACGACAGCTGTTTTTCCAGTACCAGTTTTACCATAAATGAAGATATTAGATCCTCTTGCTTCATCAAGTACAGGTGCTAGAATTTTAGCAATCTGCTGAATTTGATCTTCTCTATGAGGAAGATTATCAGGAACATAGTCAGGACGTAGAACCTCCCTATCAGTGAAGATTTTTGGCCCTTGTAAAAATTTGTCAAATATATCATCAATTTGATCTTTATTATTCTGCACGAAAGTATCACTTCAATAATTATCAGGAAATGTATGATATTATTAGACACAATCAGAAATAAAAATTAAGTCATTTAAAAAAACAAATAATAAAATATAATTATTAAACACGGCTCTCCCCTACCCCTATATTTCCTATGGAAAATATTGTTATGTTTGTTTGTTGTTTAATTTTCTTTTTAAGAAAATATATCCCAATTAGTAATTTTATTTTTAATATTTAATATTATTGTACAAAATATTATATTAATATCATTAATATATTATATTAAACGTTTTTTGTAGATCAATTGTTAACTTAAACATTGAGTAGAAATGAAGGGGTGGGGATTAATTTTTAATTTATTGGGCGTTCAAGACAATATGTGAAAAAGTGTGAAATCTAAAGTTAAATATTATAATTTAAGGCTTTGTTATCTAAAATAATGATTATTTCAGCTTGATATTTAATATTTTAATCGACCCCTTCATTTCCATTGGAATAATTGAAATAAAACGTTTCTTTTAATGTTTAACCTACATAAGTAATGTGAACATGTGAAATCATAAATAAACCTTAATTTAATCTTAATTTTTGATTTAGGGTTATTTATGAAAATATAAAAATACAATACGAAAACAATTTATCCAATAACTTTTTATTTTGTGAACATGTATACATGTTTTATAATTTGGGCTTGAGACGAAAATGTCGAATCGTAAACTGAAATTAGAGCTCAATAACGGGGATGGAAATAAAATCTCTGTTACAATTAGTGGACGATTTAAAAGAGATAAAATATTACAACTATTGGATTTCATCGATTTATTAGATGAAGATTCAGATATAAACGAAGATAAGTCGCTATCAGATTTCTCTAAAATTGATAAGCTTCAATTAATTATTAATAGAAAATTTCCAATCGGTTGGTTTAATTCTCAAGAATTGATGATAGCCTATGAAGATATACTAAATGAACCCATTGGTTTAAGCACAGTTTCAACGTATTTATATCGACTTGTTGGAAAAAGAGTTCTCATAAGATCTGGTTCTTTAGCTGAGAGAAGATATAAACTGGCAAGAAGCAAAAGATTAAACAAAAATACCATTATACAACTTTAATATTCAATGAAAAAAGGTTAAACATTTATTATTTTTTCAAGTTCTTTTGTTGGCCTATATATAAACGGTATGCTGTTAGTATCTCTCTCAATGTACCCTTCCTGCCATAGTTTTTTCATCAAACGAGAAGTATGCTCACGAGTTTTACTAATTTCTTCCATAACATTCGGTGCAGTTTTTGCTCCTTCAGACAAAAGGATTCGTATAATCTGTCTTTCAGTTGTAGTTAATTTAATAAAACTTGAGCGTTGATCAGGGGGTAAATTGAGTATTGGTTTTTGTAATGATTCTTTTCGTTCTTTCTTAAAAGATTCAATTGAATTGTATAACAATTCATCATACTTCTTTAACTCATTAATTTTTATATTAATGTCTATGAGTTTATCTACTAATTTTTTATTTATTATAAATGCGGATGTCATACCTTTTATAAAACTATTAATTTTATCTTGAAAATAATTTTCTTGTATTCTACTTTTTTCAATTGATGATTGCAGTTCTTCAACATCATATATTGTGCTGTCTACTTTTTCGTTCTGATCATCAATTCTTTTTCTAAACGTTAAAACAATATTGCTAACTAATTGTTTTGCTACATCGTATTCCTTTTTGGCATTGATAATTTTATCATAATATTTGTAAGTTAAAATAATCATTACTGAAATAAAAAAAAGACTTGGTATCAAAAATATTGAGTTTTCATACAAATTATGTGCCTCATCTAATTATTTTTAAATATTAAAGGCGATAAAACGTCGATCTTAGTAATTATCCCAATAATTTTCTTTTGTTCTAAAACTATTATCGCAGGATTGCCCTTCAATAGTAAGTCAACAACATTGTCAACGGTAATATTTGGTTCAACAGTAATGAATGGCTCATCCATGATATTATATACTGAACTCGAAAAAAAGGTTTCAGTATTTTTACTTTTTGAGAATCTATTTATTAAAGTTGATTCTCTAATGCTTCCAATTATTTTATCATCTTTTAAAACAGGAAGTTGAGAAATAGCATTATTTTTCATTAAGTCAATAGCTTTTTGTACACTTTCCAGGGCATTTATTGTAATCACTGAATCATGCATTACATCTCTTGCGGTACCTTCTTTATTTTGTAAAAATATTATTGCTTCAAAAATTTTTCTGATTGTTGATAGGCGTGGATCAACTGTTTTATTTTCTATACGAGATATTAATGATTGACTTACACCTGACTTTTGAGCTAATGCCTTTTGTGTTAAGCCATAACGTTTTCTAAGTCTTCTTAAATCATCAGCAGTTATGATTTGAATTGAAGACATACATGATCCCTCGAACACCGTTTTATATAGTTAAACTTAATAATAAACATTATATCACATGATATCACGTATTTGTATTTGGGGATATTAACATGTATCACTGACATCTCACAAGTGATATGCTTTATAAATATATGTTGTTATTTTTAATTTATCAAATATAAAAAAGACTAAAACACACTTTATTTTGTAGATTTATGATTAATGTGGAAACATCATTTATTTTATATTTCTTTATAATCTATGTGATATAGTGTGATATCACACATCTTTGATCTTGTAGTAAAGAATAATACTTTATTCTTTGTTATTTTCAGTATTATTTTGTTATATAACGTTTTAAACTTTCTTCCAGTTCCTTTTTTAATAACGTTATCTCTTTTAGCTTAATATTTTCTATTGATTCTGTATTTTGTCTATTCCACAAATTTGTATAACTCTTAATGTATCTGTTTAAATTATTTGATATTTGAATAAAAGGTTGTAATTGAGTTGTTTTAAAAATACCAAGATAACCTAATAAGAGTACTGTATTTATAGTTTTATTAATATTGACATTAGCTTGTTTTAGCGTTCTATTAAAAGAACCCCGACTTATTCCTTTGTCATTTAAACGCAATTTGGCTTTATCTTCGTAATTAATTCTATATCCAATAATATCTTCTGATAATAAATCAATTAAAAGAGTTTCTAGCTGTGTTTTAGATAATAGACTGTTATTCAACAATATTTCAGTTAAAGGGTCTTCTAACAATCGTTTTATCCAGCTTTGTATTTTAATAGTATGCTCAGTAACTTCACTCAAAACGACACCTCAAACGGATACACTTTAGTATACAATGAACTTATTAAATTAAATGTTTATTGTAACAAATAATTTTCTCTTTATATTACAGCTTAACTCAAGTATATCTCCAATAATTTGGACTGATTGTTCTTTTAAACGTTATTTACAATTATTTTACTGCACTTTTATGAAGATGATAAATAAATATCACGAATGATATGACGTGAAATAACACGTGATTTGGTCTCATCACAGCAAACTAGTACTTGCTTTGAGGTTTCGATAAGATAATTTCTATTGTTGAGACACTTCTTTGCTTTCCCAGCAGATTATAATCTTGGCTACCTATTTCGATTTTTTTAATTTCTAAATCTTTTATAAATGATCTTCTTAACATTTCCACCGTTTCTATAGCGCGGCAAATGGGTTTTCCTCTTGCTTTAACAGTTATATCTTTAGTACCAGAATTAAAAAGTGTCAGGCAGGCGATAACATAATTCATTGTTGCCTTTTTTCCCACAATTACAAGATTCTTATTTTCAAATGACATCTCAAGTTACCCCAGTAACATAAATATTCGTAGAATTGCAGTGACTTATTTTCAGTATTCTATATTCTCATATTAAAAAGGATTGTTATAAAAAAATATAAAGCGATAGCAAGGGACGGGATATATATTATGGGTGTAAGTCTTTTCAAAAATTGATAGGTTACGTCAACCAACGTGCTTATATTAAGAACTTCTTCACCCAGACTTTTAATATCCTGTACTTCTACAATTTGATAAGCGGTTGTAGTGTAGTCTATATTCTTAAGTCCCTTAGATACTCCTTCTCTTATGTAAAATATTAACTTCTTTTCATCAACAGCTTCTCCAACAGTATAGTAACCACGATCTGTAGGTATTATAGCATTTACAATATGAGTGTCAGTTGTCATGATTTCTCCATCAGATACGATGTCACCTAGTTCTTTCAATACGTTATCTCGTAAACCGCTAACCATATTGTTACCATCGATAATCACATAAGCTACTTTTTGTTCATCTACGACAACGGTTATAGCTACTATCCCTGCGGGTCCAAAGCCCTCCTTTAAACTAAACTCGGTAGGTTGGATCTTGGCTACTCCAACCTTAAAGGGTCGTTTTTCTTCTTCAAGCGCTTTTTTTACAGCTTTTTCAGAGACCGCTATAATATCGTTTAACATATCATCAGACAGAAAAGCTAAGTCCTTTGAATTACCTGCACTATTATGAGCGTCTGCAACGATAACATCTTTCACTCCTAACTTTTTTCCTCGTTTAATAATTTCGAAGCCGACTTCCTTAGGGATGTCTTCCATATTCGCTGGAGCACAGGTAATGGTCACAAAAGCTACGTCTCCAAAGATTTGACATGAAGCTTTTGCTAGGTTTTTTTCTTCTCTAACAAACCTAGTAGCTTCAAGCTTAAAGTTAAAAAAGGTGGCGGCCTCTACAATTTTTCTTACGACTTTTATACATTGTCGTTTGGAGGTTAAATTCGATTTATGATTACATGTACCATGCGGTACTGCAACAATGCCTTCAATATGTTCTTCAAAACTGTGTTGAATTATGTAAGGAAGGTTACTACTTCCTAAATTTTTGAAAGGTCCTGGATGAATCATTGGAACAACCACGACAAGTTCAATGGAATCCTCTTTTTTGAAAGCTAATAGACTTATCAAAAAGTTTGAATTCGTCCCCAATTTCTCTAAATAATTTTCAAGGGGCTGAGTAATACCTGAGACCCAATTGGCTACAAAAGCTTTGAGAAGGGGAATAGCCCCTATGCCTACGGCTTGTATACCCTTTCTGTCTATTAATTTAATAAAAATGTAAGAGGAGAATAAGATGATGCTACTCGGGACTAGGACAGCTACAAAAACTATGGGTTGCCACAGATTAAAGAATAAGAGAACGGAAAGAAAGTATACCGCTGGTTGAAGCAAAATTGTAAAAATTGACTGCAGGGGGTTCAGATAAGTAACCGATGAAACAACTAAATATCTTAGTAAAATCCCCAGACACACAGCAAATAAGACTGCATAAGTTAGAATAACGGGGTTATTTAGCACGGATTGAAACACAGCACCAACGTTTATAGCGGTAACCCAAACAACACACACGAATAAAGAAAGACCAGCCCCCCTTCTTTTATCTAAAATTGTGTTATCTTTAATTACAATTTTAAATAAAAACAGGTCAACTGTAATAGTCGGGATAATTAAGACTTGCAGACTGAAAACAAGCCCGTCTATCGCTCTTTGCAATGAATTGTAGGTAATAGCAAAGGCACCAAGACTTCCAATAATACTAATTAGAGTCGTAAGACCAATCAAAGTATAATATCTTGGGAGTGAGAAAAGAGATCTATAATGCCTTGCCGCTTTTGTCAAACCCATACTCTTGCTGTTTTTCATATAATTTACTTTTCCTCAACTCTATTCCAAATACGTTTCCTCTATTAAAGAATATTAAAATTACACATACATTTTTTAAATAGTTCAGCCTATTTTTTTAAAGAACAACCTTTATCCATCAATTAAGTATATAAAAATAAGTGAATCAATAATGTCTGAAGAGGTCGGCTTTTCCGTTCTTCAAATTCTTGAAAGAAACAAAGGTAAAAACGTGCGGGTAGTTCTTGATCGGAATTTTGGATTTGAAGGGGAAATAACTACCGTTTCCTCAGACCCACCCGGTTTATGGATTTCCAATGCCAATGCAATCGTGATGAGAACCACTCTAGCAAATCCTTTACCCCAAGTTGTTAGTCGAGAGGATCGAAGTGAAATTTTTGTTAACCTGAGTTCTGTCCAGCGAATAGAGATTCTTCATTAGACTTACTAACCTTTTTATTTATATAGCGTTTAAGAGGAACTAGTTATTTCCAAAGGTGTTGTCTGTGGGGTAGAGGGGGCTTTATGACTATTAACCTTGCTTGGTCTGGTGGCGTCGTTATGACGACGGGAGACACCGTCGTTCGCTTTGACCCTCAAACAAAAAAGAATTTGAACTCACTTAACTTCTTCTCTCACTCTCACCAAGACCATATAGGCGGTTTGAATTTACGATCAGAGAATTATATGACCTTTGGAACCAAAGACATCCTGTTATTTAGAGAAAATAATGGATCTGAACGTTTTAATCCACTAAATTACGGTGATAAAACGCGTGTAGGCGAATTAGAGATAATTGCTCATAACGCTGGCCACATCCTTGGCTCTGCCCAATTTGAAGTTAGAAGCCCAAACATGACGGTTGTATACACTGGCGATATAAATTATCGAAATATGTTGACCACGAAGGCTGCTGACGTCATACCGTGCGATGTATTAATCTTAGAAACGACGTATGGATTTCCTAACTACATTTTTCCTAGTTTTGGCGAGACCTGTGTTGATATTGTTAATTGGACTTTGGGACGTTTAACTGCTGGGGACCTTCCTATATTCCAAGTCTACTCAACGGGTAAAGCTCAAGAAATAGTTAAAATCTTTAATGATTTAACGAGGATTCCTGTATTAGTTCATCCGACTGTGGCAAAAGTTAATCAAGCCTATGAAAAAAACGGTGTTAAACTGATATATACGCGTTCAAACAGCGAGGAGGGAAAAGAACTGTTGAAAAGTAAACAATGCGTATTCGTCGGTCCAATTCACTATAATTCCTTTCCACCTCAATCGTACTCTCTTGCCACCGCTACTGGTTGGGTTTTAAAGTATAGGTCAAGTAAGTTTAGTGGAGCATTCCCCTTAAGCGGGCATGCAGATTTCAGACAGCTTGTGGATTACGTTAAACAAGTGAAACCAAAACAGGTCTTTACGATCCATGGTAATCAAGAGTATTTTGCTAAGTACCTTTCTAAAAAACTAGGGACGAGAGCACGTCCTATTACTTCTGTTGAGCAGAAGCCTCTGCAAGAATACCTATAAAAACTTATTCAGAATGAGCAAACGCAGCTCTTTATCTTGGTATGAACACACTCGCTAAGATGACTGTCAATATCAGAGTGATTGTAAAGCCAATGACTAATTCAGGTCTGATTTTCACTACAGAATCCGTTTTTTCTTGATAGAAGCTTAATATCCCCGCTGAACCAGCAGGCATTGGCGTGTCTCTGGAACGTCTTTTTTTCCTGCTAAAGGCTTATTCCTCCTATAAACGAATTATATAAGGGCCTTCTATATAACTTTCGCTCCTATTGGAGACGAATTATCCACCGTAAGCCATAATGGTTTCTCACCAGATACCGCTGCTAATAACATTCCTCTAGATTCTATCCCCGCAATCTTTCTCGGAGCCAGATTCAACAGTGCCACAAATTTTCTTCCTAAAAACTGTTCAGGAGAGTAAAATTCAGCTCCACCAGCAACGATTGTTCTGGTTTCGTCTGAGCCTATATCAACAACTAGCTTTAAAATTCTGTTTTTATGGGGGATGGACTCGGCTCCGATAACTTCAACTATACGCATGTCTAACTGTTTGAAGTCATTATAAGAAATGTTTTTCACTGAATCACCCTCTTTTAGAATTAATACTTTCTTCCCTACTTTAATATTTCATTTGCGCTGCATGTACTGCTTTGAAAAAGAAATTCAAAACGGTTCTATGCAAATTAGCATATAATAGATTACATAAACGCTCCTAGTTCTACTTGTTTAATTCCGTTCTCTTCTACACTGAATAGTTGTTGAATTTCATCTTTTATCAGTTTCAACCGCTGTTTAAAATAGTTGCCCAACTCATAATCTTGGACCAATTGCTCCGCTATGTCCACATATTTTTCAATTCCTTTTTGGTGAACCGTGAGAAGAAGGTCACCGCCACACCTCGAACATTTTCCCGACAAAGGAATTCTTCTAAATTTCGCATTACACTTCTTACACCTAACCCGCTGATTTGTGAAAGCTTTAAGATTTCCCGCTATATCTCGCATGAAATGAGTTGTAAGAACCCTTCTAGCCACTTCTTTAGCATCTACAGCCTGAATCTTCTCTGCTAAGAGAAGTTGACCCTGCAACTTATTTTTCATAGCACCCAGTTTTACGTATGAACTCTCTAAATTACCCTTGTTAATGTCATAAGTTTTATGAGTGAAAGAGTAGCCTTCAAATTGAGCTGGCGTTCCAAGCCGGTGTGCAACAAGATCCATTACCTGGCTTATTTTTATTGGGTCAACTCGTTCCAATGTTTTCTCATAGAAAACACTAGGATAAGACGAATTTAAATCAACATTATGGGCTTCATCCACCTCGGAAGGATTTATGGCAGATATCAAGAGAAGAGGCGCATCCATCATCCCTCCTATTCGCTCCGGAAGATAGGCTTTAGAAAAGTTTAGAAGGACATCTAAGACCAACAAGACGGCATCCTCGTCCCCATCACAATCTCTTCTCTTAACATTGTGCCATAGTGGATGTGCGTAACACACACGTGCTTCCGTAAAGCCGAGGATCCTACCTAAAACCGCGGCAGAGGTGTGGGGAGCAAGACCCATTATAAGGTGACCTGTAAGATCTTCCACTCCTTTCACGTTGTAGTAGGGGGGAAGCCCGTAGACCTTTTGGAGTAAATCATCTATGAATTGACTTGTTCGAAGGAGGTACTCAGCGCAGGATCTAGGAATTATGATATCGTGAATTTTAAGTTCGCATGTTTGATCTACGTACTTAATCGGCATTCCCTTTACGTCGTGGAGGTAACCAAGCTGCATAAGTCTCTCAATGGACACCCCAATTTCCTCGGGGTTAAAATGGGTGAGGGGTGCATCGGTGGCGTCGAAGCGAACCGTCCCATCTTTAAAAATGGAAATACCGTGTTTAGCTCTTAAAATCCCTTTTTCAATGGCCTCAGGAAACCTAGATTTATTCATAAGACCTCTAACGCCTTTAACCAAATCGGGATTTATTCCAAGCTTTTTCCGAGCATCATCATAAGCCTCCCGAATATTTATGGGTCTTCTATCATAATTTACAGTTGGCACTCTACAACTAGGGCAAACATCGTCCTCAATAACTCTTTTACATCGAGGACAAGTTTTTTCTCCAACTGTTTGACCACCGCATTTTGGGCAGGTCAGCCGGTACGTTATTCCTCCACAGCCTAAGCACTTTCTTCGCGCAATTTCAACCTGTATCCTACCTTTTTTTGCTGCTTGCACTAAATTTCTACGGGACCCACCAGCCAAACCCATTGGAAATAAAACATGGACAAGAGGAGACATCTGCCTTGCTTTCGCTTTTTCAGGACGCCCCATCCTTGCTCCAATGAAGGTTAACGCCTTTTCTTTGACCGTTATTCCCGACAACGCAGTAATTGTTTCCACGATGGCGTTCTGTCTTCTAAGCCTAAGCCTCGACTCATCTATTCTCAGGCATGAAGCAAGTATTAACGCATCTTGACCTAGAATAACCCGCCCATCTTTTATCACATGAGGGACACATATTTTTTCTAGTACCTTGTTAACCTTTGAACTTGACGGAAAACTGAGTTCCACTAAGGCTTCTCCTTCAACTCTTCTCTCAGACTTAATTAGTACTCCACGTAGAAAAGAAACTTCTTCGAAGTCCAAGTTCCTCCAAAAGTATGTGAATCGAGGATGAAGGGGAACACCTAGACCTTCAGCTAAGACTATGGCCTCTCTACTAGTAGGTTTAACTTCCAAAGGCCGTTCCAATAGATCTTGCAATCGATTGAGGTGAAAGGCAATGGATCGAGCTGCTTCTTCCATAGATCTATTAAAGTTCTTATTCAATACATCCCAAACATCTTGAAGCCACCACTCCTCTGTATATCCTGAAGGCTCTAGTGGCTTATTGTTCTCTAGAAACTCTCCAAACCCAACAAGCAGATCTCCCAAAAACAGTATCTTCTCGATTTTCCCTTCCAATTGTTTGGCTTCAGAAGGAGATTCTATTCTGATAATTGAGCCGTCCCTCAACTTTACGATCGGAGGTTCTATCGTGTCTACGGGAAGGGTGATGCCTCCCTTACCCGGTTTGTCAACGCGAACTTGAGTTCCCGACGCAAGAAAATTTTGAAGAACCGTCATCGTTGCTGGGTGTACTCCTAACGCCGCTAACCCCGTGTTCCTAGAACGCCCGTACCTCAAGCGGAACCCACCACTTCTATGAGGAAACGAAAAGATGGGCCGACCAGCAATAACGTCCTCCAAATACATGTATTCAACGTTTACCTGGTTTTCATCATTGTTTTCCCTGACTTGCCTAAGCCACTCCCATCCCTCTATTCCAATGTATTCAGTTATCTTCACAACCTTTTGAGATCGTCCTACAATTCCATCATTAACGACCCTGAGGGCCCCGCCTCTCACACGGTTTGTTTCAATTCTAGGAAGATTTCGAAAAGAAGAGACTTCAACAGGATTGGTTTCGGTACCATTTACCTCTACCGGAAGGTTTCTAAGAGCGTTTTCTAATTCGTAATCGGAGATATGATACTGAAACCTACCCACTTCCCGCTCGTACAGCCGAATCTCTTCTATAAAGCGATGAACCTCATCCTCAGTTGGCTTGTACCTGTCAAGGCCGAGTCGACGTCTAATATGATCACCAATGATTAAGATCAGAGCCTGCTCTGTCCCACCCGCAGAACGTATAGGACCCGCAAAATATAACGCCAAGTAACGGCCGCGATCCATGTTTCTCTTAATATGCACATGGGCTATTCCTTGCATTGGAGCAGCAGTTATGCCCCCAGTCATGATTGCTAGGGCGGTCTTTATAGCTTGTTCCGCTGCTTCCTCCGGGCCTGTATGGCCAAATTTGGCATGAATGATGTCTTCGGAAACCACGAAGGCCATTTCATAGGGATCCATTTTTACACTTAATTCCCGAATTCTTTCTGCGACCTTTTTTGGTCCAACCAACCCCTCAACCATTTCAGCTAAGTCCTTAGCCACGCGGGTTTCAGGCTCATAAGATGGATCTATTCCTTTGCTTCTGGCCTTACTAGCTACGTCGTAGAGGTTTGTAAGTTCACGCTCCATTTTAATCAAGTAGTCTTCACAGTGACGGGTGGCAGCGAGGCGCATGACTGGTCTCCAAAACAAAATGATACTTTTACAGATAAATACGTTTATTACTTTTCTACTGTTAAAATATAAAGATAATTAAGCTGATATTATAAAGAAAGCGTTAAATAATTCTCTCAAATCATTTAAGTCGATTTATCTTCTTTTGTCCCATCTTCAGTATGCCCTTTATTATCTCAACCATTTCACCCGTTAACCCCGATTCTTCAATAATAGTGCCCGTCACTACTATGTCAGCTCCGGCTTTCACGACAGCCTCAGCTTCGAATCTAGTTCTAATACCGCCTCCGACAACTAAAGGGATATCAATTGTATTTTTCACTTCAGAAATCATTTTTAGTGGAACTGGTTCGCGTGCTCCTGAACCCGCTTCCAAATAAACAAAATGCAATCCTAAATATTGGGCAGCTAACGTGTAGGAGGCCACTATCTCAGGTTTATCTCTTGGTAAGGCACGGGCTTGGCCAATGTACGCAGCTGTGCTTCCAGCATCAACGATTATGTATCCGAGGGACAAGGTTTCCAAGCCAAAGCGTTTGATCAGGGGCGCTCCTAATGCTTGGAGGCCCGTGATGAAGAGGGGATTATCAGAATTAAGGAGGGACATAAACCAGATAGCGTCAGCAAACTGGCTAATTCCTGTTATATTATTGGGAAACAGGATTACGGGGACTTTGACTTCGTCTTTAACCGCTTTTACGACTTCGTCAAGCTGTGGTACTGAAACCACAGTGGAGCCTCCAATCATAATTCCCGTAGTTCCAGCGGCTTCAAGAGCTTTAGACGTTTGAGCGGCCTCGGATGGCAGTATTCTATCTGGGTCTAAAAGGGAGAGGTGAATGCTCCCTTTACGACGAATTGTTTGTAAAAGATACTTTTCAACACTTTTCATTTGGTCATCATCCCCTCTGTACTCAAAATCTATTACGAATGCCTAGAGTAAAATTTGTCTGTAAATTTGCAATAAAGATCAACTGGTTGATCGGTTGGAGAAATAGGAACCTCGACCTTAAACCCGCAGTTTCCACATGTGACCAGAGCTTGAGTCTCATCTTTTGATGTGACATAGACGGCGTTGACTCCGCATCTAGGACATAAAAAGATTTTCGGTAATTGTTTCCTCGGGGGCCTCACTATCTTTCTTTTTCTTCGCCCCATTTTCATTTCTCCATTCTACTTCGTTTTGATATGCATCATTTTATTATAAAAGTAATTAAGGTATTTATCAATGATGCGTAGATTTTAACAATGTTACTGACTGAGATGCATTGTTGAGATGAAGCGGATTCCGACGGTTTGGGAAAAACTTGAGTGACCTCTCTAGTGTATACATGTCCTGCATACGGTATTTTTCACCTCTTTAACACAGAGCCAATTGTGAAGTTTTTTCTTTTTTTAATCGTTGGATCTATCTGTGCCATATCTTCCTTGTTTAAAATCAGTCCGTAATAGCTTCCCTTGGCTGATTCAGCAATCTGCATTAAGAATTCAGTGGGATTAAGTAACTTTCTTCGGATGCGAATGCCTTCCTCTCTCATCATCGCTTCCAGGGGACTGTGGGACGTGTTGATAACAATATTTCTCACTTTATCTCTGGCCAAAAGTCTGGCCACATCTATGGAGTCCGCTTGAGGCTCGCTTAGAAACCTCTTACGGCCGCGTTTTGATAGGGGTTGCTTGAGGGGAACGTTTGCTATGCCGTCTGAAAGGATTATGAGCATGAGAATGGAATCCTTGTTTCGTTGTTTTTCACGTCTTAAGACCCTGTAAGCCTTGAGCATGCCTTTAGCTACGGGCGTGAAATCACTGACTCTCGCCGCCCACAATTTCTTAACGACCAACTCGACGTTAGTTGTTGGCTCCTGAAGAACGTAGGCGTCATTACCCTTGAAGACCACTAAACCAACACGGTCCCGACGCCTGAACGCGTTTTGATGTAGAGTTGATATGGCCATACCAAGATTTACGATTGAACTAATCATTGATAAGCTTAAATCAACGAGGATTACTATAGAAAAGGGTGCACGGTACTCCCGCATCTTAATTCGGATATCCTGAGGCTTTATGACCATCGATAGATTCGACTTCTTCCTAGACAGTTGATAAGGAGCCGCTGCACGGATCGTAGGTTCTAGAGCTATATTCCACGGTTTCTCCTTTGGACGCTCATGCCAAACATATCTGCCTCGCGCGAGAGAAGTCACGACTGGAGCACGTTTACCTACCAAGTATTGTCTTCCCCGCAAAGCTCTTCCCTCTTGAGACCGTTTTGTCCTCTTTAAAAACTCGGTTCCCTTTTCTTTGGGAATACTTTCAAATACCTTTTCACCATCCTCTACCTCCGCATCTCGTTCTTCAATTGTTTCTGCAAGGGTGGGTGACCGTATCGCGTCTTGAGAACCCTGTGAACCCAGTTGATCAACCCGTCTGCCCGACATTTGCTCAGCAGTAATCTTGGAGAGGTCAAGAACTTGACTTGGTACAACCTTCTCAGGCCGTTTCAAGATTAAACTCAAGATGACAAACACTAACGTAACTGTCAAGAAAAACATGAAGGTCTGATCTGTCGATGAGAATATTTGGAAAAAGAACTGAAGGAATAGTTGCGCAGAGAAAAACGGGGTGAAAAATAGTAAAAGTATCAAGACCATCCCTACTAAGATGGCTAAAAGAGGGATCCGCCCAAACTTCCCTAATGAAAAGGGAAGCCAAACCTTTCTCCAGCGACCCAGCTTAGCAATTAAGGGGTTCTCACCGGCAGGAGTTACTTTAAAGGCTTTTTGGATCTCTTTTGTTGTGGGTGGCGGTATCTGGCCTGATTTTCTCGTTCGATGGCTTAGAGCTAAATTAGAAGCCATTAAAAGGTCGTCGGGTAAAACTTCCTCTCTATCGTTGAAAGCCGCTAATGCCTTTGCCGCCCGCATCATCACGATGTCTGGTCGGTATCCGTCGACTTGGATACGGGTGCAAATCTTTGCGACGCTTTCAATGACCGATTGTGGCGTTTGCACCCTCGGAAGGAGGTCCCGAGCAACTTTTATTCTTCTTCTAAGCTCCTCTTGCTGAGAACCGTAGATCTTACGGAAGGCTAAGGGATCTCTTTGAAACGCTTCACTTCTTCGTATAACTTCTATCCTGTCCTTGGGGTTCAACAGTCTCTGAGCCTTGGCGTGAAGGCCGAAGCGATCTAGTATTTGAGGTCTTAACGCTCCCTCCTCGGGGTTCATACTGCCGACTAAGATGAAGCGTGACGGGTGTGTTATGGACATGCCTTCCCGCTCAATAACGTTCCAGCCAGAGGCTGAAACGTCTAGAATCATGTCTACAAGATGGTCGGGGAGGAGGTTGACCTCGTCGATGTAAAGACTGTTTTGATTTGCATCAGCAAGAATACCTGGCTGAAGCGCCTTTATTCCCCTGAGGAGGGCCGCTTCAACGTCAAGGCTTCCAATAACTCTATCCTCAGTCGCGCTCAAGGGCAAAGTAACGACGTGTGCCTTCTTCTGGGTCTTTGGCAGTATCTTGTTTGCGATATACCGTGACCGGCAATCGTCGCACATGCTCGTGAGGTCGAACGGGTTACACTTAAAGACGCAATCCTCTACGACGTCTATAGCAGGAAAAACCTCTTCCACAGCGCGGACAATAGAGGATTTTCCGGTGCCCTTGGGTCCAGTGAGAAGCACTCCACCAATACCGGGGTCTATAGTGTTAAGGATTAGAGCCGTTTTAAACTCGTCTTGGCCGACAATGGCAGTAAATGGGTAAACGGGTCTGCCTTCATCTACTGAAACACGTTTGACCATGGAGACTTCAACTTTTAACCCTTGTTACGTTACTCAACCGTACTATGCTTTCCTACTCATAGCCATGGCGAACGCTTCTTCAACTTCTTCAGCGGTGGCCGGCTCTTCAAAGCCGCCCCGCCTTGTTCTAAACCCAATCGCCATTTGAGCGACACGTAAGACATCCTCCGCAGTGACTTCCGTGAGTCCCTCGAAGGCGGTCAGCGTCTTTGCCGCCCGGACCGTCACAATGTCTGGTCTGTGACCATCGATGTTGAGCGCGATGCAGGAGCGAACAACGACCTCCAATAGCTGATCGGGAATTATGACGTTTACCAGGGCCTCCCGTGCTTTAATGATTCTTTCTCTCAACATCGCTTGTTCTTTTCTGAAGGCCTCTATGAAGTCGAGGGGGGCTTCTCCAAATCGCAAGTTGTTTTTCACAATCTCTATTCGCTGCGTTTCATCGAGTAATTCTTGAATTGAAATATGTAGTGAAAACCGGTCAAGTAACTGCGGGCGAAGCTCTCCTTCCTCAGGGTTCATCGTTCCAATTAAGATAAATCTGGACGGATGTCCCACAGAGATGGATTCACGCTCCACGATGTTCCACCCGGAAGCGGCGACGTCGAGGATTACGTCAGTGATGTGATCGGGGAGGAGGTTGACCTCGTCGATGTAAAGGATGCTCTGATTTGCCTCAGCTAAAATACCTGGCTCTAAGGCGCGAACGCCAATCTTTATTGCTTTTTCTATGTCTAAGCTCCCGATAACCCGATCCTCTGTTGCACCAATAGGCAGAGAAACGACTCGCATCTTTCGTCTTTCAACGGGTAAAACTTCTCCCCTTTTATAAGCGGAAAGACAGTTCAGACACATGTTTGTAGGGTCGTTAGGATTACAGTTAAATCGGCAATCCTTAACAACGTTTATTTCAGGCAACAAGTCTGCAAGGGCTCGTACGGACGTGCTCTTACCTGTGCCCTTTGGGCCTCGGATGAGGAGTCCTCCTATTTGAGGGTTAATAGCGTTCAGTAGGAGAGCACGCTTAAGTTCTTGCTGTCCAACAAAGGCAGCAAACGGGTAGACAATCCTTTCAAACGACATAATCACTCTAAGACCTTCGTTAACCAATATAAACTCTTTTTTATTCGGCACGGTGAAGGCGGTTTGCAGAATACATTTTAATGAGGGTAACTTTGAGCTTTTACGCTTCAGTGAAATCGAGTACGTAGTTCGAATCATACATCAAAACTCTTAACGCTATTAAGGGGGAAGTCTTTAATGATTCCCCGTCGATATCCCCTAGAGGAATGGTTGATTCAAATGTCAACTCATCCACGAATAGCAGTCACGCCCCCCGGCCCGAAAACCAGAGACTTTCTGAAAAAGAGGTATTCTCTTCTTTCTCCACCCTCTGTCTCCTCTCCTCCCTTAATCGTAGAGTCAGCTGAAGACTGTGTTGTACGAGATGTGGATGGGAATGAATACATAGACTTCACCTCCTTTTCGTGTATTATGAATCTGGGTCACAGTCATCCCACTGTGCTGGAAGCAGTAAAACTGCAAAGCGAAAAGCTTCTTCACAGCACTCAAACCGTTTCCCACACGCTTCCTCTTGACTTAGCGGAAGCCCTCGTAAAAAAAGTTCCAGTCTCCCCCAAAAAAAAGGTCTTTTACGCAGCTAGCGAGTCAGAGGCGATTGAGTCCGCGATAAAACTCGTAAAATGGCACACCCGCCGAAACCGCTTTCTGGCTTTCACAGGGGCGTCTCATGGAACTACATTGGGAGCTTTAAGCCTTTCGGGAAGCGGGGTAACTAGACTAAGGCACTTCTCTCCCCTGCTTGGAGGCGTAGTCCACGTACCATATCCCTATTGTTACCGCTGTCCCTTCAAACAGGAGCTTCCCACATGTAACTATTGGTGTGTTGACTTCATAAAGGAGAATGTTTTAACAAAACACCTTCCACCCGACGAGGTGGCCGCCGCCTTTTTTGAACCCATTCAATGGAAAGCTGGTTGTATCATTCCCCCATCAGACTATTTCCGGCGGCTGAAAAAGCTAGTGGATTCTTGGGGAATCATCTTAGTGGATGATGAGGCGTACACAGGCATGGGACGCACTGGGCGGTGGTTCGGAATTGAGCACTGGAAGGTGTATCCCGATGTGGTCTGCGTCGGAGGAGCCTTAGCGTCAGGTCTCCCTTTAGGGGCAGTGGTTTCCCGAGCGGAAGTTATGGATTGGGAGCCTGACGTCCACTCAAGCCTGTTCGGTGGAAACCCCTTAGCATGCGCCGCCGCTGTGATGGTTCTTACGGTCTTGCGGGAGGAAAACCTCGTTGAAAATGGAGCTCGAATGGGGAATTATCTCCTGCGACGTCTTCTAGAGCTCAAAGAAAAATATACCGTAGTTGGGGACGTTCGAGGAAAGGGTTTGATGATCGGCATTGAATTTGTGAAGGACAAGGAGACGAAAGAGCCAAACCCCGGGGTAGCGAAGAAAATAGTATTGGAAAACTGGAGACGAGGACTACTCTCCAGTAGAAACAGTGAGGCGACTTTACTCCTTTCCCCACCCCTATCTATTACACGCGACCTCGTTGACAAGGGCTTGGAGCTCTTAGAAGGAAGTATAGCCTCGGCAAACAGGGAAACCACAATCTAAACCTTCGTCAATAAAGGGGACAGGAAAAACATCCACGCTTGATATTAATAGAAACTATCAACGGATGAAGAAGCATGACGTCAATTAAAGCCAACGATCCCTCCACACTGGACGGTAAACAATACCATATCCAATGTAAAAAAGGAGATTTAGCAAAATACCTCCTCATTCCCGGAAACCCTGAACGGATTCCTAAAATTGTTGAAGGGTGGGAACAGTCAAGGGAAATATCCTATCACAGGGAATTTCACTCTTTTACAGGCAAGTATAAGGAAACCGATATCTCAGCGATCTCCAGTGGCATCGGTCCCGCATGCATGGCCATCGTGGTAAATGAAGCGACTGCCGTCGGGGTTGACACCTTCATCAGAGTGGGGAGCACGGGTGCAATCAGGCAAGAAATCGAGTGTGGAGATTTGGTCATATCTTCAGCCGCTGTCCGATTAGATGGGGCCAGTCAAAGCTACGTACTTCCCGAATACCCTGCGCACGCTAACTACGAAGTCTTAATGGCTCTCATAGAGGCCGCTGAAGGCTTGGATGTACGTTATCATGTGGGAATTACAGCGACCACCGCTGACTTCTACGCTGGCCAGGAGAGGGACTCACCCCAAACCACTTTTCCCTCAGGGATGCACTCTATAATCAGAAACCTGCAAAAAGTTAATGTCCTCAACTTCGAGATGGAGTGCGCAACCCTCTTCACCCTAAGCACTCTCTTTAACAACCGTGCTGGAACGGTCTGTGCTGTCTATGCTAACCGGATTAAGAACGTTTTTGACCCTGGGGCGGGGGAAGAAGATTGCATTCGGGTCGCTAACGAGGCAGTCTCTATTTTGAGGGACTGGGATGCCTGTAAGCAGACGCGTGGAAAGAAGCATTTTTACCCAAGTCTACTAACATAAACTATCCCCACTAAACATTTTTTGTTTACAAGGACGCATGAAAAAAAGTAGCCGACTAATTGAAAGCACTTGAATACGCCCTTGGTTTCCAGACCCATATTCCTTTGGAATAGCTTGTAGCATTGGAAAGGATTTTTTTATGGCTTGAAGTCAGGAAACTTCCCGCTATTAAGCTTTGAAGTCTTTACTCTCAACTACACCTGCTTCGTCGGTTGGTTTATCCACGTCTCTATCGAGTTAAAGAGGATAATTGTTTCAGTCACTAGTAGCTACGATAATACGGTTAAGATGATGTTGGTCTTTACTGCCTCCATTTTTTAACGTTATATTCGATACAGATGCGTATCTTTTAATTACTCTAACTACAAAACGAAAAAATAGGGGAATAAGAGTGAGGAAGCCCCACACGCTTTAATTAACTTCTATGTTGAAGGGTAGCAACGCTGTAGCGGTATTTTCATGGTTCTTGATGGAGTAGGCGAAGTAACTCGTTACCGTGTGGGTATCTTTTACTAACTCTAACATTAGGGTATCAAGAGTCACAGCTTCTCCGATTTCAAACGGGTCTCCATCAAAGAGGTCTTGAAGGGTAAGCGTTTCGCCATCAATGACCCAAATCCGAGGAACAACCACGTTGACGACTTTTTCTTGGACATCTAAGACAAGGATACATCTTTCAACAACGGAGGCTTCACCTTCCAAGGTTTCTGGAACACCGTTTTTCAGGAATCGCCAAACGATGGCTTCTCGCCTCTTGAGTAGCCGCTTATCGCCTCGTCCCTCAAAGGTTTGAGGTGGGGCTTCCTCAGCAGAAACAGCTTGCAGTGACAGGACAATTCCCGATGCCACTACGACCACCATCAACGTCGCTATAACTATTGCTTGCGTCTTTTTTTCCATTTTTCAACCTACTATAACTCTCTTTAATGACATAAAATGGGTTTCTCACGCTTAGTATACACCAGTGGTGTATCTTCAGACGTCTTCGCTGAGGAGTTCACCTTCTATGTGAAGCAGCAACCCCATACGCTTCTCCCACTTCTGGTAAAACTGGTGTTGCCTAAAGGAGATGTAGATGTTGTATAGAAGAGCAGCAATTATTCCGAGGGCTAAGAGTGTGTCAAAGGGGCCGCCCCTACGAAGGGTCGTAAGGAAGAACCGAGGGATGAATAAAACGAAAAGGATGATTGTGGTGACTATACTCAGAAGGCTGCCGTTTCTGAACCGGTTCCACTCGTTGCTGATCTCCACGAGGAACTCGTGGAGCGTGCGAACGGGTAGGTCTCGAGTCTTCCTATCTTCACTCAATTCTCTTCATCTCTTCCTTGACTTTTTCAAGTTAATAAGGCCTGTGCATCACTAGTGAATTCTAGAGTATAGAGGATAGCACGCTACGGAGTTTTTCGTAGATGATTCGCCCATCGAGGGTGATGCTGCATTCACCGTCTTCTCCTTCGACGACTAGGCCCTTTTCGATTAAGTAGGCGAGGTGCTTCTGGAAGTCGTCGTAGCTCAGTGTTGTGGCCCTTCTCCAGACATGGGTTCTAGGCTGGGTTTGTGGATTATAATACAGGTACTCGAGGATCTCAAATCGGATTTGCACTAGCCCCTTCCTCGTCCTAGGCATCAGGCCTCCACCTTGTACCCTGATGGTTTTACTAAGCTTAATATAACTTCTGGGTTAAAATGGCGCGGTCAACTATACTGATGAAACGGGCCTTTCATAACAAAGCTTTTAGATTTATAAAGCATAGATTCAATCAGACAACATATTGGAATGATGCCTTTTGAAAATAGAGAGTGTTGAATCTTTCAAGCTTCGAACTCACTGCCACGTTGTGAAGATAGAGACGGACACGGGCATAATTGGCATCGGTGAATCTGGCTTCTGGGGATTCCCTGAGGGAACCGAAGGAATTCTTAAGCGTCTCACGAAGTATCTCTTAGGTAAGGACCCCCTTCGTATAGATCATCACTGGCAGTACATCTATCGGAACAATCATCACCGAGGTGGCGCTCTCCACGGCGCACTCAGTGCCATCGACATCGCTCTCTGGGATATTAAGGGTAAATACTTCAACGCGCCAGTGTGGCAGCTTTTAGGTGGCAAATGCCGGGAGAAGGTTCGAGTCTACATGCATATACGAGGCGCCTCCAATGAAGAGTTGGCTGAAGACGCTGAAGAGAAGGTAAGGCAAGGCTTTACCGCTGTCAGGTTCAGCCCTTTCGTACCCGCGTCGCAGAAGCTCACCCACTCCGCCCGGTTGAAGACAACGGTAAACCGCGTGAAAGCGGTGCGAGAGGCTGTGGGTGACGAGGTAGATGTCCTTATAGACGTTCACAACCGGTTAACACCCGATGAAGCCATAGTGCTGGGCAGGGAACTTGTGAAATACCGTCTTCTCTTCATAGAAGATCCTACCACACAGGACACGGTGGAGGCGATGGCCTACGTGGCGGCTAACTGTCTTGTTCCAGTAGCGACGGGTGAGCGACTGCACACCATCTTTGAATTCAAGTCCTTTCTTCATAGCAGGGCTTGCGCTTACATCCGCCCTGACATCTGTCTTGCAGGGGGAATAACGCAGACAAAGAAGATTGCTGCCATGGCAGAGGCCTACCAAGTCATCGCCGTTCCCCACAACCCCCTAAGCCCCATAAGCACAGCCGCCTGCGTCCAAATCGATGCTTGCGCTCCCAATTGTCTCATCCAAGAGTACACGGGCGACGGTTCACTTCCCGGCCAAGAGTGGAAGCGAGAGGTCGTGGAGGCTCCTCTCAAGCTTGAGAAAGGGTATCTACTTGTCCCTGATACGCCAGGCATCGGCATCACGTTAGATGAAAGGGGTGTGAAGAAGAACTTGAAAGAGTTCATGGAGCGACCCCTTGAGACCCCACTACATGAAGACGGCTCAGTAGCAGACAACTAATCCTCTATTTTTTTATTTCATTCCCCGTGGAATCATGGTTCAACTGAGTTGTTTCATAAAAAGTGAGGTCTATCACCGCATTCCATGTATTACTAATGGATTGGCAAAAGCCTTGAAAACTTTCCTCATTTATCCACGAATCGGTTAGAAGGCAGTCTTCAATCATACGCCCATTCCATCGTTGCATCTCTCTCACCCTACACACCTCTCCAGTAGAGTGGCAGATCTCTGAGAACGACCCCACCTCAACACGTATATTTCCTTCATACTTACAGAGCAGTCTTACTACGAACTTCTGGTGAGACATAGGATAAGTTCCACTAGGACTTCCTGGGACGTTAATCAAAGGTGAAAAATAAGGCAGTAATAAAAACTCGACGTACATGGTGGACACGAAGGGCTACAATAATACGAGAGCTATAATAAACAGTAACCTTCAAGTATTCGCATTAAAATACGGATTTAGTTATAGGTCAGATGGAGAGAAAAACCGGGGCACGGGATGTTGATCTTGATCTCCAACAATAAACGTAATAGATTAAGTAACATTGTCCTCATCGGGATGCCCGGCTCAGGGAAATCAACTCTCGGACGGTCTCTCTCTCAAATGATGAATCTAGGCTTTCTTGACTGCGACAAGTATATTGAGCACAGGGAAGGGCAAACGTTACAACAGATAATTGACAGCAGAGGCGTTGAAGAATTCAAAAAAATAGAGGAAGCCAGGCTCTTGGAGATAGACTTGCGTCGTCATGTAATCGCTCCCGGAGGCAGCATCGTCTACTACCCCAAGGTCATAAATCATTTACGGGAATCATCCATCTTAGTTTTCTTAAACACTGCCTTATACGAAATAAACATTAGATTAAACAACGCCTTCCAACGAGGAATCGTTGGATTGAAAACAAATACCCTTCGCCGCCTTTTTAATGAAAGGCAAGCCCTCTATATAAAATACGCAGATGTTGTAATCTACTGCACTGGTAAGTCAAAGAACCTGATCCTTGAGGAAATGTATCGCCTTCTCAAGGACAAGCTTAACTCTTGAAAAATATTGCCGAAAAACGCGAATAGAGACGCTTTCCCCTTCTTAACTCCCATCTTATTCGGCTTCATCTAACGAAAAAATGTAGACATTTGGTGTCCAGCTGCCCGCTGATTTCTTACCGCATGTTCTACACGATCTTCGAACGCCCCTAACTCCAATCGTGTTGCCGTCGGAACTGATCCAAATAACTTTTCCTTCATGATTACACTCCAGCTTGAAGATATCACCGTATTTCAAATTAATTACACCGTTCAAAAGAGTCTTTCTTCAAAAAACCTCTTCGTCTTTATCTAAAGTTTTTACGTCTACGAATGAGACTCCGGTAATTCTTAAAGGTTCTTATTCCTTTTTCTTCGACAGGATATTAACACGGGAGTATCCTCTTGTTCACTCTCCTTCACGTTACCCGTAAGTGGACTCACAAGTTCTCTCAAGACTTACAAGAGAAGCAAATCGTAAAACAAACTCTTCACGGTCTTACTCTACGCTCCTTCATAAGTAGACATCCACGAAACGCAATCATCCCCCACCTAAAAAGCCGTCTTCTATACAACACTTCACAATGCATCACCCCGCGAAAATAGGTCTTTAGCGATACGCCATTAGTTGTATCTACACCAGCTAGCTAACAACGTTTCTGCTTCTAAAAAGGAAATAACTCACGATAAATGCAGACGTCGTGAAGTGTGAAGCCGTGTCTTACGTGGGTAGGGAATTCGACTGGTATTTTATTATCTTCATTGTTTGGGTCATGAATCGCTTTTTTAATTACATTAACTTATATCATACGTTTACCTTCGAATGACCGCGAGAGGAATGAGGATCATGTGCCGAGAGATGAGACGGAGTGATAAAGAAATGGATATGGAGGAGACAAAGATTTTTTTGAGGGACGCACGGGTCGGCAGGTTGGCAATGTCTAAAGACGATGAACCCTATGTGATTCCCATCAACTTTGTCTACTTTAAAGAGAAGATTTACTTTCATTGCGCTAATGAGGGACAGAAGATTGGTTACTTGTCAATGAATTCTCTGGTTTGCTTCGAGGTGGACGCGTTTCTAGGCGTAAGAAAAGGGTGTACACCTTGTACCTCTACAGTGAAGTATAGAAGCGTAATCGCCTTTGGCAAAGCATCTTTCATTGAGGATGTTGACTTAAAAAAGGAGGCTCTAAGGCGCTTGGGTAAGAAGTATGGTGGGGCTTCATCTGGTTCCTTCGACGAAGGAACGTTTGAAAGGACTCTGCTTGTGGCGATAACTGTAGAGAGGATGACTGGAAAACAGAGTCTTTAGAAAGCTTGCCACCGTCAATACGTTTGTTGACTAGATATAACGACAGCGTGTCCATGGTTGAGATTGGTTAGATCATATTCTCAACCAGGGAATACAGATCTTGTAGACCTTATGACGTTAGATTTAGATTGGAACTCCAGAGGAATACCTCCCCTTTGTAGTTATGAAGTCTATCTTCAAGTCTATTAGAAGAGGTGGGGGCAGAGAAATGAAAGGAACTTTAGGACAAATTCAGGATTTCCTTTAAAACGGCTTTGTACGGCCCGAGTTTCCCTCCGTAGTTAGCAGCAGTAATCTTTACGACACCTTTCATGGAAGACGCTGCTTTAATTCCCTCTGCCATAGCCGACTTAACCGCTTCAAGGGTCAACCCATTAGCCACTATCTCATGGACGCTGTTGACGTTGCTGGAAAGCTCTGAGTCAGAGATGCGTTCCCTCAGGGTAGGACAGAAGGGATGATTTGTTGAAGCAGTCAGCTTATACTTGAGGGAACCAACTTTGGACCCGGAACGGCAGATTCCTCCGGGGAAGGGAAATATTACGCCGTCGACCTGTTCCGCTGCTTTAATAGCCGCATCAGCCGCTCTCAGGCCGGAACCGGCGTCCTTGGCTAAGATCAGGAGATTTCCTCCAGCCACCCCTCTCTTAACGCCGAAACGGTCTTCAATCACGAATTCGCCATCCATGACAGGAATTCTCCAAATCGTCCGGTTCTCAAATATGTCTCGACGCTGGAATCCATCACCAAACAAACTTAAACTCCGTCCTACTTTCAGCCTCTTCACCGGGCTCTCTAAAGCATTGAAGGCAGACGTGGTTGGACACGTCATCACGCATTGACCGATCCTAGTGATCATCTGCGTCTTTAAGTTGTGACCTCGAAGATGATAGATCTGAATGAGGACTCCAGGTCGCCCATCCACGGTCTCCTCCGGTAACACTTCTTTTTCGATTCCAGCTTCCGCGGGTGACATAATGACGGAGGCGGCGAAACCAGTTGCAGCCCTCGCAGCTGTTAAAGCCCATCCTCTGGTCTCCGCGGTGATTAGAATCCTCCCAAGCCACATAGGGAACATTTCGGCAAAGGTGTTTACTATCGTAAGCGTGTTTCCTGTCTGCTGATGCTTAACTATATAATCTCCATTTTCCTCTCGATCAACAACTTCAAGCCCATTTTCGCTTTCAGTGGCCTTTGACTCCGACTCTCTCGTTGACATCCTCAAAACCGTTCTCAATAATTCTTAGTCTTCTTTATTAGTTTTCTCAGTTGTAGTGTGATACTCGCTGTCTTCAAGGTTTGCTAGATAGCGCGCTTTTCTCTAGCCTTCGTTGTGATTTTCTGTGAGGCGTTTTCCTTATAGACGCAAGGTAGTTAACGAGCGCTCATCACATACATTTACGACCGATCTCCAAAGAAAAAGACGGTGAAAAAATCGCGGTAAATATGGCCCAACGGCTTCATTATCTTTAATTTAACTCAACTATCCACTCTATATGCGTCTAACAAGGACGTTTCTAATAAACACATATTCTTCACATTCAAAACATTTAAGAATGAGAAGCATCGTCATAAGAAACTATGTCTAGAAGGGGATATCGAAGTCTTACGATTCCAGAGACTCTTTACATACAGCTTAAACAGTACGTTGAAGCCTCGCAGGGAAGATATGTATCCGTTTCGGAAGTGGTTAGAGAAGCCATATGGGACCATCTAAAAAACAATTCCAGTCCAAGCTAACTACTTCTCTTCAACGAGGTTAAATTCATTAAACGTATACCCATGTTCAGTAGCCTCTGGAAGGATAACCTTAAAAAGCTTTTAAAGTTAAATAACGTGTTTCTTCAGCTGCTCTACATAATAAACTTTATAAAGTGCGTGTGTTTGCTAAATACGGTAATTTCGGAAAGAAAGGGTGCCTCTGCACGTATTTGAGAGTCCAGGTCTTCTGGATTATGACTTTTAGAAATTGCATGGCTACTGAAAGGGAAGAATCTCCTTTGTCTGAAAAAAAAGTCAACGTATTTGATCACCTGCTGGTTCCTAAACACACCCTCTTAAGCCAAGAAGAAGTTGAGAAGGTTCTAAACAAGTATCGAATAAAACCCTATCAACTGCCCAAAATAAAGACTTCAGACCCCGCGGCAATGGCCATCCAAGCACAGTCAGGAGACGTAATCAAGATTCTCAGAAAAAGCCATACGGCTGGAGAAGCCATTGCCTATAGATATGTGGTTGAAGGCTAGGCAGAGCCATCCTTACCTTAAAAAGAGAGGAAATCTTAATGACTGTTTCAGACTCGGATTTATGGTTTCTCATGCGAGCCTTCCTTGAAGAAGAAGGCTTATCGAGACAGCATCTCGACTCATATAACGACTTTATCGAAAATAACCTGCAAAGGATCATTGATGAGGTTGGAGACATATCGATCGACGCCCCCATCAACCCCTTTAAGGTAAAGCTCAAACGAATAGAGGTTGGACGACCGAGAATAGTGGAGGTCGATGGCTCTGATCACCCCATTTACCCAACTGAGGCTCGGCTGCGTAGCCTCTCCTACTCCGCTCCGCTGTACCTCGAAATGGCCTACACTAGCGATGACCGAGAGGGCGTTGTGGAGTACATACACATCGGTGACATTCCTGTCATGTTGAAGTCGAGGCTGTGTCTCCTCTACGGTAACTCGACGGACGCCCTAATTTCCCTCGGGGAGGACCCTTTTGACCCGGGAGGATACTTCATTGTGAACGGGTCGGAACGGGTCATTGTGGGATTGGAAGACTTGGCACCCAACCGGATCTTGGTGGATGTGGATTCCAGCGGCACGAATCCAGTGTACCGCGCCAAGGTGTTCTCTACAACGGTTGGATTCAGAGCTCGAATCACGTGTCGGATGAAGCCCAAAAAAATGATCGTCGTTTCTATACCCGGTGTCCCACAGGAGATCCCCTTCATTATCCTGATGAGAGCTCTCGGCGTTGAGTCGGATAAGGAGATCGCTGAAATGGTTTCCCTTAACCGGGATATCCAAGACCAGCTTGAAGCCTCGTTTGACGAAGCCGTTGACATTAATACCATTGAAGACGCTATAGTCTACATTGGGAATCGCGTTGCTCACGGTCAAGTTCGGGAGTACCGCCTCAGAAGGGCCCAAACCGTTCTTGACCGGAACTTTCTCCCTCACATCGGGAACTCACTTGAAACTCGCAGGGAAAAAGCGTACTTCCTCGGCGAAATGGCTTTGAGGATAATTGAGCTGAAGCTTGGGCTGAGAGGTGAAGATGATAAAGACCATTATGCCAACAAGCGACTCAAACTGGCTGGACCCCTCTTAGGTGACCTCTTCAGACTGGCCTTCAGAAACCTCTGCCGAGATGTGAAGTATCAGCTTGAACGTATGAGCATCAAAAAGAGGAAGATTCGAATCTCCGCTTCAGTTCGACATGGCATCATCACGCAACGAATTAAACACGCCTTGGCCACGGGAAACTGGGGTTACGGGCGTGTAGGCATAACGCAGCTATTAGACAGAACGAATCACATCTCAACCCTAAGCCACCTGAGGCGTCTTCAGTCACCTTTAAGCCGTAGCCAACCAAACTTTGAGGCACGTGACCTCCACCCAACCCATTGGGGTAGGCTATGTCCCAACGAAACGCCAGAAGGATCGAATTGTGGTCTGGTGAAGAATCTTTCTCTCATGGCGAGCATATCCGTCAAAGTGGATTCGGAAGAGATCATGCAGTTCCTCTATGGCTTCGGCGTCATCCCCACGCAAGACGCAAGCGTCGAGTCTAAGGCGGTGGACGCTAAAGTCTTCGTAGACGGCTCTTTCATAGGATACTCCAACGATGCTGAGGCTTTGGTTTCTTATTTCAGAGCGTTGAGGAGGAGTGGGGGAATAACCCCTGAAGCCAATGTTGCCTATTACAAAAATGAACGTGAAGAATTATTTGATGAGGTTTACGTGAACTGCGGCGCAGGAAGGGTTAGACGCCCCCTGATAATCGTTGAAAACGGCCAACCCCAGCTTACCTCCGACCACATTGCCCAGCTCAAGCTGGGAGACCTGGAGTGGAGAGACCTAATACGCGGAGGAGTAATAGACTACATAGACGCGGAAGAGGAAGAGAACGCCCTAATCGCGTTGGATTACGACCATTTAACTCCTCAACACACGCACATGGAAATAGCGCCATACACAATGCTGGGCATTTGCACAGCCGTCATCCCCTATCCTGAACACAATCAATCGCCACGAAACTCCTACGAGGCCGCTATGGCCAAGCAGGCCCTAGGCATGTACAGCACCAACTACTTCAATCGAGTAGACACCCAATTCCACGTTCTCCATTATCCCCAACTTCCCTTAGTCAAGACAAAGCCCATGGACGTCTTAGGATACTACAACCGACCGCCAGGCCAAAACTACGTGGTAGCGGTGATCTCCTTTGGAGGCTATAACATGGAAGACGCCCTCATCTTCAACAAGGCATCTATCCAACGAGGTCTGGGTCGCTCAAGCTTCTTTCGAGTGTACAAAGCCGAAGGGCGAAGGTATTTGGGGGGCATGCAGGATAAATTTGAGATTCCTGAGGCAGGTACGCGGGGTTTCAGAGGGGAGCAGTATTATCGTTTGTTAGAGGAGGACGGAGTCATCAGCGTCGAGTCGAGTGTGGCCGGTAACAGCGTGCTGATTGGACGGTCAAGTCCTCCTAGGTTCCTCGAGGAATACCGGGATTTTGAGGTCAGAGGCCCAACGAGAAGGGACACCTCAGTCACCATGAGGCCCACTGAGTCAGGCGTCGTGGACGACGTCTTTGTGATGAGTTCCGCCCAAGGAAGCGAGTTGGTCAAGGTCCGGGTCAGAGATGAACGAATACCTGAGTTGGGCGATAAATTCGCGTCTCGACACGGACAAAAAGGCGTGATGGGTATGCTTGTGCCCCAAGAAGACATGCCCTTCACGGAGGAGGGAGTAATGCCCGATCTTCTAATAAACCCCCACGCAATTCCCTCGCGCATGACCATAGGCCAGTTTATTGAAGCCATAGCGGGTAAGGCAGCGGCTCTGGAAGGAGAAATCATGGATGGAACGCCCTTCAGTAATCGAAAGCGAAGCGAGATCGGCGCGTTTCTTCAGCAGCATGGCTACCATTATGGGGGCAGGGAAGTCATGTATAATGGGGTGACGGGTGAGAAGCTGGAAGCAGATATCTTCATGGGGGTGGTCTACTATCAGAAGCTTCACCACATGGTTGCGGATAAAATGTATGCTAGAGCCCGAGGACAAGTACAAATGCTCACAAGGCAGCCGACGGAGGGACGCGCGAGAGGCGGCGGCTTGAGATTTGGGGAGATGGAGCGGGATTGTCTGATAGGCCATGGAGCCGCATTGCTTCTCAAGGACAGGCTTCTGGAGGAATCGGACAAGGCTATCCTCTTCATATGTGAAGAATGTGGCTACTTGGCGTATTATGACTTCAGACAGAGGAAGTACATTTGTAAACTCTGTGGTGACGACGCCACCACCTCACCAATCGCCATATCCTATGCGTTCAAGCTCCTGCTTCAAGAATTGATGAGCCTCTGTATTTCACCTAAATTGGTCTTAACGGAGAGGGCGTAAAATGGCAAGCGTTCAAGAAGGACCCTACAAAATCGTTGATGGAATAAAGTTCGGCGTGGTATCTCCCAGTACCATCCGACGACTTTCCGTAGTAGAAGTTCAGATGGCTGACACCTACGACGAAGATGGACTGCCCATAAGCTCAGGGTTAATGGATGGACGCTTCGGAACCCTTGAACCCCGACAGAGATGTAGGACATGTGGTAACACCGCGTCCCGATGCACTGGACACTTCGGCCACATAGAACTCGCGGCCCCCGTTGTCCACATCATCTTTATTAAATTAATTTATAAGCTACTTCGCGTAACCTGTAGAGCCTGCGGGCGACTTCTCCTCGATGAAAACCAAATAACGGAATACAAGGAAAAGATTGAGCGGGAGAGGAGAATGCTTGGAACTCCTTCAGAGGAGTTATTCAAGGAAATAGAGAAAAAGGCTAAAAGGCCCTCGACCTGTCCCCACTGTGGCGCTAATCAACATAAAGTAAGCTTCATTAAGCCAACGAGCTTTCAGGAAATATTGAGTGAAGGCGGAGCCTACAATCTCACGCCAAACATAATCAGGGAACGCCTGGAGCGAATGACAGACGACGATTTACGCGTCTTAGGATTGGCTCCCGAAGTAGCACGGCCTGAGTGGACGATTCTTCGGGTTCTACCCGTTCCACCCGTCTACGTTCGTCCCTCCATCACGCTGGAGTCTGGCGTGCGGTCGGAAGACGACCTCACCCACAAACTGGTCGACATCATCCGAATCAACCAGCGGCTGAAGGAAAACATCGAGGCGGGAGCTCCAACCCTGATCGTTCAGGATCTCTCCGAGCTTCTACAATATCACGTAACCACCTACTTTAACAATGAGGTCTCGGGCATTCCTCCGGCACGCCATCGGTCAGGCAGAGCCCTTAAAACCCTTTCCCAGCGACTGAAGGGGAAGGAAGGCCGGTTCAGAACTAACCTCTCAGGGAAGCGAGTTGACTTCTCAGCCAGAACCGTCATCTCTCCCGACGTCAACCTGGACATCAATGAGGTCGGCGTACCCATCGAAATCGCTAAACGCTTGACTATTCCTAAAAGGGTGACCTTTTGGAACATAGACGACTTGAAGAAGCTTGTGGAAAACGGGCCAGACACTTATCCCGGAGCCCTATACGTTGTCAGGCCGGACGGAAAACGAATTCGACTTGAATTTGTTACCGAACGAAAGAAGATAGCGGAGGCCATTCTACCCGGATTCGTCGTCGAGCGCCATCTAACGGACGGCGATGTCGTCATCTTCAACAGGCAGCCGTCCCTCCATAGGATGTCCATAATGGCCCATCAGGCGCGCGTGCTCCCCTATAAAACGTTCCGTCTTCACCTCTGTGTCTGCACACCCTACAACGCCGACTTCGACGGAGATGAAATGAACCTTCACCTCCCTCAAAGCGAAGAAGCGCAGACGGAAGCCCGCCTTTTAATGGCGGTTCAAGACCAAATCCTCTCCCCACGATATGGTGGCCCAATCATCGGGGCGACGAGGGACTTCTTGAGTTCAGCCTACATCTTAACGCGTAACTCCACAAGGTTAACCAAAACAGAGGTCAGTCGCCTCCTATCAGCTGCTCGCTACGAAGGACCAATACCCAACCCCTTCACAGAGACCCCTGAACCTCTCTGGACTGGCAAACAAATCTTCAGCCTGTTCATCCCAAAGGGCGTCAACTACGTCTTAAAGGCAAGCATCTGTCAACGATGTGACGTTTGTAAATACGAGGATTGTGAATACGACGCCTATGTAGTTGTCAAGGACGGCGTTCTTGAGAGAGGTGTGATTGATAGGAACTCCATAGGCGCCGAAAGATCAGAAAGCCTCTATCATCGAATCGTCAAGGACTACGGGACCGAGGTCGGAGGAAGACGCTTCTTAAACGCGATAAGCAAACTCCTCTCCGAGTTCATTACCATGAAAGGATTCACTTACACCTTAGACGAGTTAGAACTGACCAAAGAAACCTATGACAAAATTAATAATACCATACAAAAAGCGAATCGTAACATCCAAGAATTAATATCCAACTATCAAAACAGGACGCTTCCAAGGCTTCCCGGACAAACCCTCGATGAATCTCTGGAACTCTACATCATGAATGAGCTTGCAACGGCCCGAGATGATGCAGGAGCCGTCGCCGACGAATTCTTCGGAATGGAGAACCACGGGATAATCATGACTAGAACTGGCGCTAGAGGCTCAAGCTTAAACATCGGACAGATGACTGCCTGCCTAGGTCAGCAAGCCGTACGAGGTAAACGAATCTTTAGAGGCTATAGGGATCGGGCACTCCCCCACTTTGAGCCAAAGGACCCCAGTCCCAAGGCCAGGGGATTCGTGGGTTCAGGCTTCAGAGATGGCTTAGACCCCATCGAATTCTTCTTTCACGCGTTAGGTGGGAGAGAAGGCTTGGTAGATACCGCGGTACGCACGCAACAAAGCGGGTACATGCAAAGACGACTGATAAACGCCTTAGAATTCCTCCGCGTTGAACATGACAGCACCGTCAGGGATTCGAGGGGAAACATCGTCGAGTTCGAATACGGGGAAGACGGAGTGGATCCCGCGAAAAGCGATCATGGAAAGGCCGTGAACATCAAAGGCCTCATCGAGAGAATTAAAATAATGGTTGAAGAGGATGAGCCCGCATCAAGAGAATACATTGAAGAACAAATGGAGCGGGTTGAAAAGGAGTTAAATCCCCTCCTCGCCAGCGAACTTAAAAGCCAATCCTTGGAGAACTCGCTGAGTGAAAAGGCCGTTCAACAACTCTTTCCACTGGTCGTCGAAAACTTTGAGAAAGCGCTGGTTGAGCCGGGAGAGGCTGTGGGAATCATCGCCGCTCAATCCATAGGAGAACCTGGGACCCAGATGACTCTGCGGACGTTTCACTATGCCGGAGTTAAAGAGAGAAACGTTACTCTCGGCCTTCCACGACTAATTGAAATCGTTGACGCGCGGAGACGTCCATCAACGCCGATCATGACTATCCACTTAGACGAGGCCCATCGTACCAGCAAGGAAAAGGCAACGGAAGTCGCTAGAGAACTTGTTTGTACGTCGTTAGGGGACATTTCCTCCAGACAATATATTGATTCCATCCAATCCACTCTCGTCGTCCAACTGGACGCGTCTATAATGAATGAGCGGGGAGTCACCGACGAAGACTTGGAAAACATTAAGGTTCCTAATTTTACTGTGAGCCTTGAACAAGGCGCCCTCATTTTCACTCCTAAAGACATCAAAAGACTGAATAAAATGAATGAAAAAGCCCCCAAGATTCTGGTCAAGGGGTGTAAAGGAATTCAGCGGGCCCTCGTGTCTTATGAAGACGGTGAATGGATAATTACGACAGAAGGCTCCAATTTACCCAGTGTCCTGAAGGTTCTAGGGGTTGACCTCGCTAGAACGATGACCAACGACGCCCATGAGGTCGCAAAGGTCTTAGGCATAGAAGCCGCTAGAAACTTGTTGATGAAAGAAGCGGGAGACGTTTTAGAGGAACAGGGACTTGACGTTGACATCCGACACATCATGTTAGTCTCAGACATCATGTGTCAAACAGGGGAGGTTCGCCAGATAGGCCGCCACGGCGTTAGCGGAGAGAAGGCAAGCGTAATTGCAAAGGCCGCGTTCGAGGTAACGGTTGCCACCCTCGTCGACGCTGCTGTAACGGGAAAGGAGGACATGTTCAAGGGAGCAACAGAATCCGTGATTGTCGGACAGAGTATCCCCGTTGGCACCGGCCTGATAGAATTGTACATGGGGCATAAAACCTCACCCGCATAGACGTAATGTAAAAACGGAGAGGAAAAGCAAAGGAGCAAACCAGGTATGATCGACTTCGAAAAGGTGATAAAAACAACCAGTAAATCGGGGAGAATGTTTTTAGGCGCCAAGAAAGCCATGGAAGCGGCTCAAAGCGGAAAGGCCGTTGCCTTAATTGTTGCTTCCAACTGTCCTCAAGGCATTCTACGCCAGCTCAAGCACCACGCCGCTCTCTCAAACATGCCAGTGCATACGTATCCAAGCACCAGTGCAGATTTAGGAATGGTGTGCGGCAAACCCTTCGCCGTGTCTGCTGTGACTATACGAACGCTGTCTGATTCCAGTCTCCTCAAAGCGTTGAAAGAGGCATAGCTTAGATGCGGGAGATGCGAAAGTAAATATAGTAGTTTGAAAATGTCTAATAGAACCGACGTGAAGAAAAAGGTTAAAGCATGACTCAGAAAATTCGGTTGACAAGCAACGAAATGAGTTACATCGCGCTGTTTGAAAACGTTACTGGGGCAGTGGCAACCGACTGCATAATCGATGAAGAGCGGGACAGAATAATCTTTGTGGTGAAGCCCGGCGATGTGGGGTTGGCCATCGGCAAACACGGGTCCCGGATCAAGCTGGTGAAACGCATGGTCCAAAAAGACATCGAAGTCGTCGAGTATGCAGATAAGCCCGAAGCCTTCATACGGAATTCCTTCGCTCCCGCCAGAATCAAAGAGATACGTATAACCGACCGACTTGACAACAGGAAAGTGGCTGTTGTAACGGTTGAGAACAAAGATAAAGGCATCGCCATTGGTAAGAGTGGAAAGACAGCTGAACGAACGCGTTTCCTCGCGAAACGATATTTCCAAATTGACAACGTAGTCATAAGATGAGAAGAATTATAACGGTAGTTTTACCCATATTCCATTTTAGCTAGCTTTAGTCGTCGATGTTTTATTATCATCTTTTAAAATTCTCTTTCAGCCTTGACTTTTGCTTAAGGATTATCCTGAAGCGTTTAGAGCTTAGTTTTTATCCTCATTGATGAATCATCAAATCCCGATAATTCTACCGTGTTATCCGTCATAAAGTAGAAACAGGCCTTAGATCCACTCACCTTTTTCTTTTTCGTTTCATTCCCAGCATACAGACAGAACTCTGTGTGAAACAGAAGACTTCAGAAATGGGTTATGACTTGAAGTTGAAGAATGTATAAGACATTATCGAAAGGGCGGGTTAAAACATGTTCTTCCGTTAGTATGCTTTCTATGACCTAACACACCACTCTCGATTTATCACATATTTACATATAACGTTTATATTTCCATTCATCTTGCATAAATAACAAATAACGGACTGTAAAGGAGATGCGGTATGCCTTATAAATTTCAAAAGGGTATGATGTATAGGATGCCCACTCATTTTGGCCCCGCCTATGGGCCAAGACAAGGAGAGGGCGGTAAAAAATTTGCTAACCTAGACTCGCCAAAATCAACGTCGATGTCAGTCAGCTTTCTGACTAACAAAGAACAGCTTGAAGAGTTTTTACCAGAGGGCTTTGAGTTGGGGTCTACACCGGTGGTAACAGTCGGGGCTAGTTACATGACTGAGATAGAGTGGCTAGCGGGTCGTGGATATAACACGCTTGGCGTCAGCTTTCCCGCGGTCTTTAATGGAAAAAAGGACCACGCCGTCGGTAGATTCCTAACGGTTCTCTGGGAGAACCTTACAGATCCAATTCTGACTGGACGTGAGGAGCTGGGATTCTCAAAAATTTATTGTGAACTTCCAGAACCACGCACAATTAACGGACAAACCCATTGCATCGCCAGTTGGATGGGCTTCAAGTTCCTGGACTTGAAACTGTGGAACATGAAAAAACAGTCATTAGACGACGTCACTAAATCTCCACGAAGGCAAAGAAATGATGGAACTTTACATTATAAGTACATGCCCCGAACCGGTGAATGGGGGACACCTGACATAAAATACGCAGTGCTTACTCCTTCTGGCAATTCTAACTCAGTTGTACAAGAGGTGTGGCGAGGTGAGGGTTCAGTGCAGTTTCATAAAGCCACTTGGGAAGACCTGCCTACCCAGTTCAACATAGTCAATGCGATCCATGGCCTTGAGATAAAAGAGTATCGTGGAGCTTCGTTCGTCAAGTCTGTTGGCGGAAAAGACTTGAGTGATCAGCGTATTCTACAATAAGTCTACAGTTTAGCTATGTCCCTTCTATATTTGTTATTGAGGCCATCTTGTATCACTAATATACATGGAATTCAAGATACCTAAAACGGTGGGAGACGTAGATATGACATCAACGGAGTCACATCAAGTTATAGAAAAAGCGATCAACAGGATAGCTTGCATTGGGGCTGGGGTCATCGGTCACAGTTGGGCCACGTTCTTCTCCATGAAAGGATACACTGTTTACCTTCACGATATCAATGAGGAGGTTATTCAGAGGGGTCTCCGCTGGATAAAAACGGCATTAGATCTTTGTGCAGAAAAAAGATTGATTGATGAACGAGACGCGGAGGCAGCAATCAATAGGGTGAAGCCGACAATTAACATGTCCGAGGCTGTGTCAGATGCCGACTATATTGTTGAGTCGGTTCTTGAAAACTATGATGTAAAGAAGAAGGTTTTCAGAGAGATAGACGCAATGGCTCCCGAGGAAGCGATTATAGCCAGCAGCTCGTCTTTCCTGCTGATGACAGAAATACAAAAAGTGACTAAGAGGCCTGAGAGATGCATAGAAGTTCATCCCTATAACCCACCCCACCTCATCCCTTTGGTCGAAATAGTTCCAGGCCAAGCAACCTCCATGACCACAGTGGCACGCACATTCCAATTCATGAAGAGCCTCGGTAAGGTTCCTATTGTGCCGAAGAAAGAAGTTGCAGGATACATCGCTAACAGGCTGCAAAGAGCTCTGAATCGGGAGGCCCATGACCTCGTGAACAGTGGTGTCGCAAGTGTCGAAGACGTCGACAAAGCGTTGTCAGCTGGTCCAGGCATTCGATGGGCGATTTATGGCCCCTTTCTTGTGAGCTATTTCAACACCCCTTCACACTTAATGCGTGAAGGTACACTGTCAGGAATGGTGAAAGAAGGGTATCGGGAATACAGTCTGTTGAAGGGAAAAACCTTTGACGACATGGTTCGGTGGAGAGACAGCATGTTGGTAGACACCCTGCGCGTCTTGCAGTACCTCCCTGAATGTAGTGCGGAAGAGTCATTATCTTAGTTGACAGCTAGCTGACTGGACGGATCCCTCTCATTTTTCCTCGTGTAAAAAGCGATAAAGAGAAAAAAAAATTTTCTGGGAAAGAGCATAAATCGCGACGTTTATCCGCAAAGGCGCCTAGAAAACAGCCCGTTGCACGGGGAAATGACACGGATATACCATGCATCATCCCATGTAAAATCCGTCTGAACGGCCCCGAGAGCGTCCGAGGATCAGTGAGCTCAATACGTGGAACTGATGACTATGATGATTCAGCAGTTGGAGAGGATCATCAACAGCAGACGGACTAAGACCACGCAGCGACTTCGAGCCAAGCCGCTCGGAACCCACCACATGCTAAGCCAGTGAGAACATCGATTTTGCATACGTTGTTGGAATCGTCAGAAGTGTTTGAGAGTCGAAAAAGGGAACCAGAAGTTCCATTGATCTCTTGTAGTTTATAGTAAACGTGTAACATAAGGAGTGTAGCTAGCAATGACGACGTTACACGATACTGACGTAATTGTAAAGGTTTCACCGACGCCTTTGAGTATAGACTCGGCGTGATCCACTCAAAAAGGATATTGCCGACTCGGGGATAGGTAGGGGATTTCGTTCTTTTAACGTTCTGGGAGGATTCTTCTAAAGTAATTCAACGATTCTGGATTAATTAATGCATCCTCATTCTGGATGGGCATGCCATTTATTATGTTCTTGACTGCAATTTCAACCTTTTTCATGTTAAAGGTATACGGTATTTCCTGTACTTCGAGAATTAAGGCTGGGACGTGCCGGGGGGAAGCATTTTCGCGCAGGATTTTTCGTATCGTATTTTTCAAAGCATCTGTTAAACTATGTCCTAGAGCAAGTTTAACATAGAGGATGATTCGTTCATCTTCACGCCAATGCTGCCCTACGGCAAGGCTGTCATCAATTTCTTCTAATTTTTCGATCACGTTATAGATTTCAGCCGTGCCGATCCGAACCCCGGAAGGCTTTATTACGGTATCGGATCGACCGAAGAAAGTTATTCCGCCCGTATTGCTATGACTCATGACATAATCGCCATGTCTCCATACCTTTTTGTTGGGATAAAAGCGAAAATACGACGCATTATACTTTTCATAATCGGGATCGTTCCAGAAGTAAAGCGGCATTGAAGGAGAAGGAGCTTCGCAAACAAGTTCTCCTCGTTGATCAAGTACTGGATTACCCGTTTCATCATATACCTTTACTTTCATTCCTAAGCCTAATGCCTGTACTTCGCCAACATAGACAGGAAGGGTGGGGCTTCCAATGGTAAAACAACCATTGATATCTGTGCCACCGGATATGGAGTTAAAATGTAAATCCCTTTTAATTTTTTTGTACACAAATTCGAATCCTTCAGTCGAAAGCGGCGAACCGGTTTGGGATATTTCTCGTAACGACGATAAGTCATAATTTTCGCTAGGATTAAACCTCTGGCTTCGAAGATAATTGATATAACTTGCACTGCAACCGAAAACAGTTATTTTTTCATCCTGTATTACTTTCCACATTGCACCAGGGTTGGGATAATTTGGGTTTCCGTCGTATAATACTATGGTGGCACCTACTGCTAAGGAGCTCAGCAGCCAATTCCACATCATCCAACTACAACTTGCTAAATATGTGATTATATCTTCCCGTTTTAAATCTGTATGGAGCATCAGCTCCTTTATGTGATTGATAAGTACTCCACCAGCTCCTTGCACCATGCACTTTGGCTTCCCGGTTGTTCCAGAGGAAAACATAATGTATAACGGATGATTAAAGGGCAGATACTCGAATTGAGGTTTCGAGGTTTGTTTTGGAGACAGAAAATCATCATAGTGTACAGCGTTAGGAATATTGTTAATCTTGGGGGTAGGGTCCATATAAGACGCGACAATCACTTTTTCCAGTGAGGGGATTTCTTTCGCAATTTTCTCAGTTTTAAGCAACGTATTGAACGTCTTGCCCTTATAGAAATATCCATCAGCTGTAAACAAAACTTTGGGTTCAATTTGACCAAGACGATCCAGCACTGCTTGTGTCCCGAGTTCAGTACCACAAGAAGCCCATACAGCACCAACGCTTGTCGCTGCAAGCATTGCAACGGCCGTCTCTATTACGTTGGGCATGTAGGCGCAGACCCGATCTCCGGGGCCAATCTTTATCTCGTGTAGTGATTTCGCCAGCCGACACACGGAGTTGTACACTTCCGCATAGGTCATTTTAGAAGCTTTTTGGTTTTCTCCTTTAAATACGAAAGCGACGTGGTCGTCTCTAAATCGCATGAGGTTCTCGGCAAAATTCAATCTTGCTCCTATAAACCACTTGGCACCAGGAAACTTCCTTAAGTCGTCGACCACCTTACTGTATTCACAGGAAGCTTTGATCCCTCCAAATTCCCACATAGCAGCCCAGAAATCGGGGATGTTTTCAATCGACCAATTGTATAGAGAGGGATAAGAGATAATTTTTAGACCATGTTTTTTGTTGACAAAACTGATGAACCGGGTCATATTGGCCTGTTTTATGTGTTCTTCAGAAGGTTGCCAGAGCAATTTCTCCATAAAAATCTCCTTTACAGTTTCTGATCCATCACCATATTTTTTGGTTTATGTTTGTGTTTAAAATCTTTTCGTCAGCCCATTTAAGTACACGCTTGTCCAGACGTTATAGGGTAAATGACGTAAGGAATAAAAAAGCGTTGACTGCCAATCATAACTCATTCTATGTGTGAGGCTTCATGATGCACGTAAATGGGTGAATTTTCTCGTCGGCATGCGTGATAACCCACCTTAGGACCATGGATTTTGACGATTAGATACAAGAAGCATGTATTTTTCTCGAGCACGACGCACATACGTTAACGCATTCAATAACTAAACAACACTGCTTGTTCTTCCTTTGACGGTAGTATGAGATACTGTAGATCAAACCACGACTTAGGGCATTGATCTTACTTGCAGTGATTTCACTTGTTACATATATATATCTTGAAGAATTACGTTCAATGAACTTATTATGAAGCGGGGCACCGTCGTTATCGACAAAGACATAGCGAGGATTTCAGCATTGTAGGAAATAGAGGATAAAAATTATCAAATCTTCTTAGTAGAGCTAACTACCAAATAGGGCTTTCGCTTCTCAAGCCTTCATGGTTCCCATCACACTCTTTCTAGGGTAATGCATTTTGTAAAAATACCCTTAGATGAGGCCTACAACATAGCTTATTAGCCAATCAGATTTACGACAATTGACGTATTATTATACGACAATTGTATAAACTTATAAATAGAGCCGCTAAACCTTTGTGAAAAGAGGAATTCTGAGATGATAGGACTCACAGCGTACGGTGTGTACATTCCCAGATGGCGAATTAAGGTTGATGAAATAGCCCGAGTCTGGAGCCACGATGCAGAAAGATATCGTGAGGCCCTACTCATAAAAGAAAAGGCCGTGCCCGCTCTCGACGAAGACACGGTCACGCTTTCCGTGGAAGCAGCTCGAAACGCACTGAAACGGGTGCCGGAGTTGAACCCTAAGGAGATCGGAGCCCTCTACGTAGGTTCAGAATCACACCCTTACGCAGTCAAACCAACAGCCACCATAGTCGCTGCGGCTATTGACGCAACGCCCTCCCTGATGGCCGCTGACCTTGAGTTCGCCTGCAAGGCGGGGACAGCAGGCATCCAAGTCTGTATGGGCTTAGTCAAGGCAGGATACATTAAGTATGGAATGTCCATCGGAGCCGATACCGCACAAGCCCAGCCGGCAGATGCCCTTGAATACGCGGCAGCCGCTGGAGCCGTTGCCGTCATTGTTGGCAAGGACGAGGTTCTCGCGGAAATCGAGGGAACTTACTCTTATACCCAGGACGTTCCAGACTTTTGGCGAAGAGACGGCTCAGCTTATCCGCGGCATGGTGGACGCTTTACTGGTGAAAAGGGCTATTTCGCGCAGGTCGTCAACTGTACTCAGGGATTAATGGAACGGCTGGGAACCACCCCCATGGACTACGACTACGCTGTTTTCCACCAGCCTAATGGGAAGTATCCTCAGAGAGCCGCAAACCTTCTGGGATTCAGCCGGGAACAAATCGACCTTGGCTTGGTGGTGACGGATGTGGGAAACACATATTCAGCGTCATCTCTTATAGGCTTGGCAGCGGTTCTCGATAGGGCGGAGGCTGGCAACCGTATTTTGATGACGTCCTATGGGTCAGGAGCTGGTTCGGATTCCTTCAGCTTCGTCGTGACCGATAATATTGATGCAAAGAGGAATCTGGCGCCTTCTGTGGATTATTATGTGAAGCGGAGGACATACATCGATTACGCTATTTACTCAAAGTTCAAGAAACAGTACAAGGGGTTCGGAGAATGACCTCCAAAGTAAACGGATTCGCGAAGCGAGATGTGGCCATCGTCGGCGTGGGCATTGCTCCATCAGGTGAACAATGGGACAAGGGCTTACGGGAGTTGACAATCGAAGCCGGTTTTGCTGCAGCGGCAGATGCTGGCGTTCGAGGTAAAGACATCGACTTGATTCTCGTTGGAAACATGTCCGCTGGTACGTTCGTAGGCCAAGAACACGTTGCGGCCTTAGTCGCAGACTTCCTCGGGCTGAATCCAACCTCCGCTGTCCGCGTTGAAGCCGCCTGCGCATCGGGAGGTGTAGCCTTTAAACAAGGGTGTTTGGCCATTGCATCGGGCCTCTACGATTTGGTGGTAGTGGGCGGCGTTGAGAAGATGACTGACGTGCAAGGTAAATGGGCCACTTCTGTGCTGAGTGGAGCCATGGACTTCGAGTGGGAAGCCTATTTCGGTGCCACGTTCCCCGGGATCTATGCCTTGATGGCGAGACGTTACATGTATGAATATGGCTTGACGCGGGAGCAGTTAGCCGCGGTCGCAGTTAAAAACCATTATCACGGAAGCTTCAACCCCCTAGCCCACTTCAGGAACAAAATTACGGTAGATCAAGTCCTTAATTCAAGTCTCATAGCCGATCCTTTGAGGCTGTTTGATTGTAGTCCCATCTCCGATGGTGCAGCCTGCGTCATCCTCACACCCGCCGAAAATGCTCGGAAATACACGGACACGCCCATTCTCGTTGATGCGTGTGTTCAGGCCTCCGATACTCTCACGCTCTTCGAGAGACGGGACATCTGCACCCTTGATGCGACTGTCGAGGCTTCCCGAGAAGCCTATCGATTAACCAAGATCTCTCCCAAGGACATCGATGTAGCTGAGGTTCATGACTGCTTCACGATTGCGGAAATTTTGGCCTTGGAGGATCTGGGGTTCTGCAAGAAGGGTGAAGCGGGAACCCTTTATGATGAGGGGCAGCTGTATGTCGGTGGGTCCCTCCCCGTGAATACTGATGGTGGGTTGAAGGCTTCCGGACACCCCGTTGGGGCCACCGGCGTGAAGCAGATTGTGGAGTTGGTGAAGCAGCTGAGGGGGGAGGTTGAATCGGGTCGACAGGTGAAAGGAGCAGAGCAGGCTTTAGCTCAGAATGTGGGGGGTTCGGGGGCGACAGCGGTTGTGACGCTTTTGAGGAGGGAGAACTAGTATGTCGATGCGCGGAGTCCCCTTCCACTGGAGACGATACCGGGAACGTTACATGCTCTTGGGCACGAAGTGTGAGGCATGCGGCGGCATCTTCTTTCCCCTGAGAAGTATCTGTCCGAATTGCAGACGAGACGGGAAGCCTGGCCCCCTCGCCTTCTCA
The DNA here is from genome assembly GCA_026015035.1 of Candidatus Bathyarchaeota archaeon. GTDB lineage: Archaea > Thermoproteota > Bathyarchaeia > RBG-16-48-13 > DAOVBJ01. Next base: position 50,467 of record JAOZHB010000070.1, read on the forward strand.
GGCAAGGGAACAGTCTACTCCTTCACCGTCATCCATGTAGCCTCCGAAGGCTTTGAAACGTTCACACCGTACACTGTTGGGCTGATTCAGCTGGAGGAAGGACCGAAGGTAACCTCTCAAGTCGTGGACTGTGATCCTGAAGCAGTCTACATTGGTATGCCCGTTGAGGCTTGTTTTCGAAAACTCAGGGATCAAGGAAAGGATGGTATAATCTGCTACGGCTTCAAGTTCAGGCCTGTAGACGACCCATCAAAAAATGAATGAAGTAGAATGCTGAAACAACGTTCTCTTCAATCTACGTACAATATGTGGGTTAAACGTGAACATTCTGTCGGAAGCGGTCTAACCGCATGCTTTATTATGGGTGAACAACAAAAGCCATATATAATACTCTGTTAACCAAGAGATACGCAACAACTGGTGAAGACTTAGTAATGGGAGACTCCACTAAAGGCCTTTACGCCGCGCGAAGCCTGAAGAGAAAGCGGAAGCACTTCAGGTGGAAATACAGGTACTTTAAGAGAAGAGCTCTTCGGCTTGACATTAAGTCGGATCCTCTGGAAGGAGCGCCCATGGGGCGTGGTATCGTTCTGGAGAAAGTTGGGGTTGAGAGCAAGCAGCCCAACAGCGCCATAAGAAAATGCGTTCGCCTTCAACTGATCAAGAACGGGCGTCAAGTCACGGCCTTCCTCCCCGGAGACGGAGCATTAAACTACGTTGATGAGCACGACGAAGTTATGATTTGTGGAATAGGGGGCAGTCGTGGGCGGTCGATGGGTGATATTCCCGGTGTGAGATACCTCGTCACCAGTGTGAATGGGGCTTCATTGAACTCTTTGATTCTGGGGAAAAAGGAGAAGCCGATGAGGTAGTTTCCCAAAGGCTTTTTGCAGCGGATTAACTGGATGGCTTTTACTACAGGGGCTTAGCGAGACGCCAGAGCAACCCTTTCCACTTCGTCTCTTCTTGAAACGGCGTGGCTTCGGGTGTCCCCTTCTGCGGCTGCAATGAGTTCATCCGCGAGGCACTCTTCTATGGTCTTTTTGTTACTGAAAGCCGCCCGCCTCGCGCCTTCCGTTAAAAATCTGAGGGCTAAATCCACTCGTCTCTGAGGCGAAATGTCCACAGCCCTGTGGTACACGATTCCACCGAATCCAATCCGCGTGGTGTCCTCGCACGGGGCACTGTTTTCAATGGCATCGACGAGGATTTGAATCGGGTTGCTGCCCGTCTTAAGATTCATGATTTCAAACGCCATTTTAACGATGCTTATGGCTTTCGCCTTCTTGCCACAATTTCTTCCGTGGCGCATCATGTTGTTTGTTAACCTCTCGACGATGTTGGCCTTCGACTTTTCGAATCGCTTATGCTCGTGTCTACCCCCACTGTGTGGAACATAAATGGGCCTCAACTGAATGTATTGCTTCAAGCCTGGGTCCTGTACTTCAACCCCGTCAAAGACCCACTTCAAAAACAATCTTATCGTTTGACTCTCTTCAACGGCTTCCTCGCTATTATCTGCCAATGAATCGCACCTTAACCAGATGGTCTACCCTTAAGTCGGCATATAAACTTTATCCAACCTAGGATAACCCCCTACAAACACAGGTTTAGGGCAGAACAAGCGCTATTCCCGGCACCTTCCCTGTTGGGAACACTTACTACAGAATCATTCAAGCCAGCTAACACCCCTAATTATCCTTATTTTCCCTCTTTTTCTCAGGGCATAAGTGCGTTTGAATTAACGTGACGCGGTGGATTGAACTGTACTGTTGTAGACTCGAGGAATTCCCCTACGACCGTTGGGTGGAGGATTCCAAGAGCATATTTCTCTACCATCACTAGGTGGCGGATTCTCTCCGGGTTAAAGCCCATGGCTCTGGTCATGGTGGCGTCAACCGAGAGAGGCTGTCTTCCCGCAATTACCAAGTTTAAACGGCGGGTTCTTCCCCTCAACACGCCCTCCAAACCTCGTACCGCATCGACGATGCAGAGATCTGGTTTTATCAACCTGTTTAAGTCGACGATGACCTCATTGATGTGGGGGTGATAGAACGATTGGTCTTTCCTCGGAAGAAGGCCAAAGAGGTTCTTCATGACCCCAGTCACAAAGGTTAAACTATGGGTTTTCGCCACAGCCAAGGAGACGAAGTAACCGTCTTCCGTAAGCACTTTAGGCAGTCTAGGTCTCTTAAAGTAGAGGCCGTCCCACTTCACCTCTTCCGTGGGTTCCTGACTGAGGTTGATCAAGGACACGTCGAAGCCCGCATCCGTGAAACGCTCCTCAAGACGTTTGAATCCCAACTTCTCAAAGGCGTCTTCCGCATATTTGGATTCGCTGTCCGACTCCACTATTCTGATCGCTAGATTCCTGTCCTCTTCTAAAACAATTTTCATTAAGGCCTCGACGGTCTTTACGTTCGTGGTGGCGACTCCCGTTGCATCCACATCGGTGCAAAGGTTCGGTTTGATTATGAAGGGGCTTTTTAGGACGCCAAAGCCACCAATAAGCTCAACAGCCTCGTTGAAGGTTCTCTCCATATCACGTTCATGTTTGACAAGAGCGACAGAACTCAAAAGTGTCAACTTCCTCCCTATGTACATTTTCATTTCACTCTTAACCCTCTTATAAGGCCTCTGGAAGCCTTCCGTCGTAAAAAAAGAAACTACAGCCACCTCATTGATGTGTTGACTTAGACGCGTTAACGCCTTTCGCGAGTAACATGGGTGTCATTAACGAGGGTGTGCAGAGGCCAACTAGAGTACCTGTACCTTTAAACTGCTACTACTGAGTAGAAGAAATAGTAGTTCTGAAGGGATTTATCAATGCAAATTAAAAAAATGAGAAAAAATTTTTTATGGTGTGTATTCCGGGGGACTCACAAGAGATCACTCCCCTATTCGCCACAGACGAAGTCTTCGTTAGATGGCCTTAGACGGCTGTATCTGCTGTCGCCATACTATTTTCAGCAGACTCGAGGAGTTATTCCTTCTCCTTCTTAAGCTCTTCTATTCGTTCTGTGACGCCCTTTAACTCTTTTTCTAGGGATTCTTGATAGCGTTCAAGCCACTGGATCTTCCGCTCCTTATGCCGCTTTTGCAGTTCTTTCTTCTCTTCCTCGGTTAGGAATCTACGCCTCAAACCGTGGTGATGTCGGAAGGCGGGGTGGCAATACGCGTGGTAATGGTCGCTATGCATGGGTTTTCACCTCCTCATCGTTGCGAGTAGTGTGTATATTACTAAACGGTAACTTTTATATATTACTCAATGGTAATTACGTTGCGGTAATGAGTGTGGTCACGTGAAGCTAAAATTGCAGTTAGTACAAGACGGGGAAGTAGTCTTTGACGTCCCCCTTGCCCCTATGGACGAGCCACGGAACGAGTTGATCAGCGAACTAGATGCCTTTGAAGAACACTTCCAACGGCTCTCAAAGATCTTTCACGCGCTCTCCAACGAAACCCGTTTGATGATGATGAAGCAGCTTATCGAAAAACGAAACCACATCCTAAGCTTCTCCGACTTCATGCGGAACTTCGATTTAAATCCTAAACTCGTCTGGGAGAACACTCGCAAGTTGAGTGAAGGAGGATTCCTCGAGAAGATCGATCGAGGCAGGTATCGTTGTTCCGACTTCGGAGAACCCGGTTTCATACTCATGAGCCTTGCGTTACGACGGCTCATCGAAGCACAAGAGAACTTCAAATCCTTTCACGGAGGTGAAAAGAAAGAATGACAGCATTTGATGATTATGAGAACCTATTCAGAGAACTCATTTGGCTGATGAAGAGAGTACCACGGTTAGATGCATTAGAAACGACAGTACAAAATGAACCGCTTAAAGCCCTAAAGAAAGAACCTGATACTTTCGACATTAAAGGAGCTGTTTTTCAAGGATACATCCAGCCAGACCCACCATTAACGCCCTTTGACCCGTTTAACCCACGCAATCCTTCGGAGAGACGGCCAATGCCCAAGAGACCCTTCCGTGATTCAGGTAACGTGTTAGACGAATGGGAACCCTTAACCGACGTCTTTGAGGACGATAAAGCCGTAAAGATCTATCTTGAGCTGCCCGGTGAAGAAAAAGACGACGTAACGCTCAACGTCACCGAAGGCAAAGTTGAGGTAAAGGCAAAGACCCTTTATCAGACGATACCGGTTCCTGAAAGCATCGACGTCGAAAAAGCCTCCTCGCAGTATCGGAACGGCGTACTTACGGTCATAATTCCCAAAAAGGCTCCTGTGACTAAAACGTGGAACATAACACCCGAGTAAGGAGACGGCTTTCATGGCAGAGATCCTGAACCTTGACTACACTGATTACGTGGAACTTATCGGCACTGCCCACTTTACGCGACGGAGCATTACTGACGCCTACGAATCTATCGCAGCCTTTCACCCTCAGGATGTCGCCCTTGAACTCGATTGGCGACGCTTCAGAACACTAAACACGGCCTGTCTCTCCTGTCCAAGACGCGTCGCATGCAACGGCCTCTGCGAATTCATCGCGGCTACTGACGCTCTGGGAAACGTAGATGCGAATATCTGGCTGATAGACATGACGGAACTAGAGATGAGACGAAGAATCCGTAGTCGTATGACCCCTTTTGAGCGATCGAATCTAGGTCATCCTAGATACCAGTATGCAGTTGAGGATCCCCTTCAGCTCTGGGAACGGGGTTTCAAAGAAAGGGTGATCCACAACTCAAAGAGAGAGATAGCACGTAAACGACGAGTTTTCCCTTCAGTCTGGCGTGTGTTGATCGATGAACGGAACGCCTTGATGGCCGTGCGGCTTGCATGGATTGCATCAAAGAATCTAAACGAAGGAAAAACTGCTAACATCCTTACCTTCGTCGGAGCCGCGCACGTCGAGGGAATACGTGACCTGCTCCGAAGTCCTCTTCAACTCCGCGAGACGATGAGGCACTTCAATTTATCCTTCACCGAGCCCACGCTCATCCGGAGAGTAGCAGTACAAGTAACCTAATCTCCACAGTTGATACCTCTGCCACCGACAACTGGATTCTAGTTACATCAAAAGGAGATCGAGGAACAAAACTTTTTAATATTAGCGCATTGAATGTACATAGTCTCTACACAATAGAAGTTTATATAGGATTATCATGATATCAAGGGTGATGACGAATGAGCAGTGCAAAACCCCATTTAAACGTCGTAGTAATGGGTCACGTAGACCATGGAAAAAGCACAACCGTAGGCCACCTCTTCTACTTGACTAAGGCCATCGATGAACGCACAATCGCGAGGTACGAGCAAGAATCGAAGACCCTCGGTAAGTCAACCTTCAAATTTGCTTGGGTTCTCGACAAATTCAAAGAGGAGCGGGAACGAGGATTAACCATCGACCTCTCCTTCTGGAAGTTCGAGACACCGAAATACTTCTTCACCGTCATCGACGCGCCTGGACACCGCGACTTCATAAAAAACATGATCACGGGAACCAGTCAAGCCGACGGCGCAATCCTCTTCATATCCGCGAAGACGGGTGAGTACGAATCGGGTATCGGACCCGGCGGCCAGACGCGGGAGCACGCTTTCCTTGCCAAAACGCTTGGAGTGAACCAACTCGTCGTGGCCATAAACAAGATGGATGACGCAACGGTGAATTGGAGTCAGGAGAGGTATGAAGATGTCCGAAATGGGGCTGCAGACCTGCTTAAAATCACAGGATACCGTGTCGAAAACATATCGTTTGTGCCCACGTCCGGATGGACGGGAGATAACTTGGCAGAGAAGAGCAAGAACATGCCGTGGTACAAGGGCCCCACCCTTGTCCAAGCTTTAGACAACTTTACCGTTCCCGCCAAGCCCGTTGACAAGCCTCTTCGCCTACCCATCCAAGACGTTTACACGATCACTGGCGTTGGCACCGTTCCAGTGGGACGAGTTGAAACGGGCGTGATGAAGGTCGGTGAGCAAATAGTCATCATGCCTTCAGGGATCACGGGGGAAGTACGGTCCATTGAGACCCACCACACAATGATCCCCGAAGCCGGCCCGGGAGACAACATCGGATTCAGCGTCAAAGGGATATCTAGGGCAGACGCCCGCAGAGGCGACGTCATCGGATCGGTATCCGATCCACCCTCCGTCGTCAAGGAATTCATCGGACAGATCATTATCATCCACCACCCCACAGCCATCGCAACCGGCTACACACCCGTTATTCACGCACACACCGTAACCATGGCGGCTACGTTCGCAGAACTGATTCAAAAGATAGACCCTAGAACTGGACAAGTTGTGGAGGAGAAACCCGATTTTCTGAAGACCGGCGACGGCGCCCTTGTGAGGTTCCGACCCCTTCGGCCCATAGCAATTGAAGCGTACACCAGCTTTCCACCGCTTGGACGGTTTGCTATCCGAGACATGGGTACGACGGTTGCCGCTGGCGTGGTCAGAGAAATCACTGAGAAGGCCTAAAAAAGAAGGGTTTCAACACCTTTTTATTTTGGTTTCTCTATCTAATTTTGAAAAGTTAAAATATCTTTATCCTTAATGATCAAACCTACACACGGAGATCAGATAAAGCAGATAACGAGGATTGGAGCACCAGACTAATGGTTCAAAAGGCTAGGATTCACTTGACCAGTACGGACATAGGCAGACTGGAAGAGGTATGCAGGGAGCTAAAGGACATTGCGGTGACGACGGGTGTGCGAGTTGCGGGTCCGATCCCCCTTCCCACGAAGCACTTGAAGGTTCCAACGCGGAAATCGCCCTGTGGAGAAGGCACCAGCACGTGGGATCGTTTTGAGATGAGGATCCATAAGAGACTGCTTGACATCGACGCCAATGAGCGCTGTATGAGACGTATTATGCGGATCAAGGTTCCAGATGACGTCTATATCGAAATTACCCTCATATAACATGTCTGTTATATGTTTATATAACTAGGCAAGCTCTGGGATCTAAGACTTCAAAGAATAAAAGATCATTAGAAGCGTTCGTGTTTAGAATTAATGTTGATTATAGCTAGCTAGTAACTGCGGTAACAGGTTTTTCAGTCTCTCATTTTATCTTATTAGGCTTAAGCTACATACTGAGACAGTTTTTTACAATAGGGTATATATTCCTGTCGGGGTAATTTCAATAAACTCGTACCTAGCTAGCAGAGGGAATTCTGCAACCATGGTTATTTGAGCAATTGTTAGCTAGCTAGCTTAAGGGCCGACGAACAGAGATAGAAGAACTTAATGGCGTTATTGTAAGAAAAGGAAAGGAATTAAACATCTCTACGCCGATGAACCAAGCCATTGTGAATTTAATGAATATGCTTTTGAAAGGAGAAGTATCCCCAGAACCAGAAAACATCGATAGACTGAGACCGTATATTTCCACATTATAAAAATTGCTTTTACCATACCTGATGGTATCTTGTTTATTCGGCTAGCTGATTTTAGTCAAAAGAATTGATTGCGTGCTCGTGCTGACCTTAATGAAGTTCGCTAGCTAGTAACGAGCCATTATGTGTATATTAGTCTTCATAACGTGGGGTGGGTTGGAGATACGTATTTATGACGTCCGCATGTACATAGTACAAGGTTTACGAGGTGTCTGGTGATGATATTTGTTGGTGATTTGGGAAATCCTGAAGGTCCTGTCCTTCTGCCTGATAAAAGTTGGTTGGTCACTGAGATGCGACTTGATCGCGGGTGGATAACTCATATCCGTTCTGACGGACGGCATCGAGAAGTTGTCGCCAAAACGGGACGTCCCAATGGCCTCACAATTGACCATGAAGGAACGTTCTGGGTCGCCGAATCCTTAACACCGGCACTCCTCCGGTTAACGCTGGACGGGCATTACGAAACGGTATTGACGGCGTGCCACGATGAACCGTTCCTCTTTCCTAATGACCTCCGGTTCGGGCCTGATGGCGCCCTGTACATGACGGACTCGGGGATTCGTTTTTCGGAGTGGGCCCGCTTAGATAGTAATCAGCGTCGTCAAGTGCAGACGGATGGTCGAGTCTATCGCATTGATACAAATACCCGGGTGATTGAAAAGTTGGATTCGGGGTTGCCGTTTGCGAATGGAATCGCGTTTGGCCCGAATCATGACCTCTTTGTTTCAGCGACTATCAGTGGCTTGGTGTATCGATATCCATGGAATCGGGGCGATGTCGGGTCTCGCGAGGAGTTCGGATCGGTCATAGATCCCGACTTCCCAGATGTGTTTCGGGGACCCGATGGGATGGCGTTTGGAACAGACGGTAATCTTTATGTGACGGTGTCACGGCAGGGTGATGTCGCGGTGCTGAACTCGGAGGGCGATGTCGTGAAGCGTATCCGCTTGGATGGACCGTCTCCCACTAATATCGCGTTTGGTCCCCAAGGAACGCACATGATCTACGTCACTGAACAGGGGATCGGTCAGTTGGAAAGGCATCAGGTGGCTTGTGACGGGCTATCTCTCTTGTGGTAGAGACGCATACGCCAATTGTTGAGAAGAAACGCTCAAGTCTTCTTCTTTATTAGTTAGCTACTCTAGAAAATATCACGTCTCTTTAACTACAAAATAACGTTACAATACAACTTTGAGTTCAGCCTTACTCATTCATTCTCTTCAATCTTTCTGGACTCCACTAACTCCGCTACCGGTTAGAACATACGGACTCACTGTAATTAAAAAAAAATAGACGCGCGAGTTAACTTGAATCAGCTAGCTCGCGATGAGGACAGAACCACACACTAGAAAATTTTTAGGATGGTTCGACACTTCTTTTCATGATTGTTTCAGGTTGTTGTGTTCTTTGAAGATAGGCGTGGTAACGAGTGGTGGAGACGCTCCCGGGATGAATGCTGCCATTCGGGCAGTGGTTCGATACGCTATTTCCAGTGGCGTGGACGTGGTTGGAGTGGAGAGAGGGTACAATGGGCTAACGACAAATCAAATTAGACCCTTAAGCCTTCGCTCTGTAGGCGGTATCATCCATTTGGGAGGCACCGTCTTAAAATCGGTTAGATGTCCCGAACTCAGAACCCCTGAAGGCCTTGAGAAGGCAGGGACAACTCTTCGGAAGAATGAACTGGACGGTTTAATCGTGATCGGAGGAGACGGGTCTTTTAGAGGCGGTTTAGCTCTTCAAACAGCCATTGGGATTCCTGTAATTGGCATACCCGCAACCATCGACAACGATGTGGCCGGAACTGATGAGACTATAGGATTCGACACTGCGGTGAATACGGCCCTTCAGGCCATCGACAAAATCCGGGACACCGCGCAATCCCATGACCGCGTCTTCGTGGTTGAAGTCATGGGCAGGGAGAGAGGCTTCTTAGCGGTAGCCGTGGGTTTAACAGCCGGTGCTGGGATCATCTTAATCCCCGAAATAGAGTTCACTCTAGACAGCGTTTGCCGGAAATTAACGCTTTACGACGAGTGGGGAAAGACCACAACCATCATCGTCGCAGCGGAGGGGATAGGGGACACCTATCGCGTAGTGGAACACATCAGAACTCGAACGCGATTCGAGGTTCGTCACACCATCCTTGGCCACGTTCAGAGGGGTGGTTCACCCACAGCTCGTAGCCGTCTGATCGCCAGTTTGTTTGGAACACGGGCCATAGAACTGTTTTTGGATGGAGCACAGAGTAAAATGGTTGGTCTAAAGGGAAACACCATCATTTCCGAGGATTTAGAGTATGTTTGCAGGGTCCGAAAGCGGATCGACAGGAAGATGTATAAGCTAGCTGGGGAGTTAGCGGTTTAAAAACGGGCTTCAAAAACTATCAACCAGTTCGTCACAGTTCGTCTCAGGTTTTCCACCGCTGTTTCTGGATTCATATAGGTGGTGGTTCTTACCCACTCGTTTCGCATCACGTCGAGGATGTGCCCTCGGATAAACCTGAACGTAATTATGCATGAAAGTCCTTTTAACTTCAAGGGGACGCTAGCTTCTTCAGTCATTTTGTAGGTAGATTCTCCGTTCTTCTTCCTTGTACCAGTGTTGAACCGCGTAGCCGTTTTAAACACTGTTTTTTCAGAACATAAATAAAGAGGATGATACACCATAATAGAGTAGGATTGAACTGAGTCATGGGTTTCAATGTATCTCGTGTCCAAAAGAAGTTTGAAGACTTCGCATATGTTTTGGACTTTCTATCCCAAGGAATGATGGGGCGGGGTGCCTATAGAGCGGAGCCCATGGTTCAGCTTCTTGGAGAAAGCTACTTCACTCTCCTCGAAGCAATAGTGATGAAAGAGGCTGCGCCAGCCCTAGGCGAGAGACTCTACATCGGCAAAGACCTGAGCAGAGAAAAGATTGACCACATCCTCGGGAGAATAACCTATCACGACTTAACATCTTTGGCACGAACCGAGTTACCCAACGTCATCGAGGAGATTGTGAGAAATCAAGAGGGCCGGTTCATCGGATTCTTCAATAACACTTCAGCGATGACGCCGAGAATGCATTCTCTAGAGCTTCTACCTGGCATCGGCAAAAAATATATGTGGACCATCTTGCGGGCCAGAGAGCGAAAGCCGTTCATTAGCTTCCAAGATATGAAGGATAGAACGGAGCTTCATGACCCAGCCAAGCTCCTTGTCAAGAGGGTTGTAGAAGAGTTATCTGAAGAATCGAAGTATCGGCTCTTCACCCGCCCACCCTGATCAACGAGCTTCATACTTAGTATTTGTGCATTTGTGTTGCGTTATGGGAAAAAAGAGGTCTTGTATAAGGCTGGGAAGAGTAACCACCGAAACTTGACAAACACCTCTACGACCGCCTTCACGCATATGCACATAATAAATGCAATCGCTTTAAATTAAAAAAAATTATTAACATTAAACTAGGGTTTGGTGATCGGGTTGAGTATCGTTTCTATTGTGAAGAGACGTGGACGGACGGTGGAGGCCGCTGTCAGGGAGGCCGTGGAGTTGGCGGGTGGCCTGGGAAAGATCGTCAAGAGGAGGAGTCGCGTCCTCGTCAAGCCCAACCTCGTGAGGCCCAGTGAGTCTGGTTCAGGCGTTATCACGGACTGCAGGGTGACTGAAGCCGTAACCAAACTGGTGCTGGAGGAGAGGCCTGCACGGGTTGTCATAGGGGAGGGCAGCGGTTATGGGTATGATGTGGCAGGGGCCAGAGCCGACACGTTGGAGGCCTTTAAGCTTTCGGGAACGGAGGACGTGGCCGAGAGGTTGGGCGTTGATATCATCGACCTCAACCGGGATGCGGTGGTCGAGGTTGAGATACCAAGCTGTTACGTGATGGATGAGGTGAAGATAGCTAAGACAGCCTTCGAGAGCGATGTGATCATCAGTCTGCCTGTCCTGAAGGTTCACCGCAGAACCGTCGTGACCCTCAGCCTCAAGAACATGAAGGGGGTCATGCCCAGCAGGGAGAAAAAGAAGACCCACAGATTAGGGTTAGAGCGGGCGATCATCGACTTAAACACGGTGATCAAACCAGACTTCACAGTCGTTGACGGCCTCGTCGGATTGGGGGGCCTGTGGTCAAAAGAAGACTCAGAAAACCTGAATATCATCCTTGCCAGCCAAGACCCGGTCGCTGCGGACTCTGTTGGCGCCAAAGTGATGGGCTTTGACCCCTCAAAGATCCTGAAGTTGGAGTTGGCCTCAGAAAAGGGCTTAGGCACATCAGACCTGCAACTGATTGAGGTTCGAGGTGAACCGATAGAGAGCGTAGCCAAGAGATTCCTGGATCCCCAGAAAGCCTTCGCAGAACGGTATCCCGGCGTCCTTCTCCTCGACGAGAACTCTTGCAGTGCCTGCGAAGGAGAGCTCCAGAGCCCCCTCTTTTACATCCGATCGGCAGGCTGCGTCGATGCTTTGAAGGGTCTCGTGGTCCTTATGGGGGTGCAGAAGGATGCGCCAAAGGTTTCGGAGAAGACTGTCGTTATGGGTCGATGCGTGAAAGAGTTTCAAGACCGTGGCTTTTACGTGGCAGGCTGCCCTCCTAGAGGGTGGGCGTTGACGGAGGCCATTTGTGAGGCATGTGGTATCGAAAAGAAAGCTGTAATCGCTGCAATAGAACGGATTCACGGTGACCTCAGCGAGATTCAGTAAATCCTGTATCCTTCAAGGACGTCTAAGCATCTAAGACGTATTCCAGTGAGGGGCGTTGTTTTAGCTTACTTCAATTCCCTTGAAGGGCTGTCAAAGGGACACGAAATTAAATTCGATTTAACGTCCTTTAACTATTCTTCTCAATCCTCAAGCGAATCAAATGGGGTTTACGGCTTCTATACTGCTCTTGCATCGGATGATAATCTTATGGAAAGCTTTTATCTTATCTTTGTATCTGATTGTTTAGGGTCGTAGGATGGCGTCTAGGTAGCTGGTAGCTTATAGGGTTTGGTGTTTTTACGTGAATGTAGGATTAATCGGTTGCGGCGCTATTGGAAGCACCTTGGCGCGTGCCATATTCGAGGGAAAAGCAGGGGACACAAAGCTAATTGCGATCTGTGACCTCTACGCGAGTCGAGTAGACCGCTTGAAAGAGGCGCTTTCACTGCCCAACCTCTTCTGTACAACGGAGCCTGAAGACCTGATCAATCTCCCGGACGTCGACTTCGTGATTGAGGCAGCTTCTCAGGAGACGGTTCATGCCGTCTCGGAGAAGACTTTGCATTCAGGGAAGGATTTATTGATTATGAGCGTCGGTGCTCTCAGGGACGAAGGACTGACGCGTCGTCTTGAAACGTTAGCGAGAGAGAAGGGCGTTAAGGTGTATCTGCCATCAGGAGCCATCTGCGGCTTAGACGGTGTTAAAGCGGCCTCTGTCGAAGAGATTTCGCGTGTAGAGATCACCACGACCAAACATCCGCGGGGGTTGGAAGGCGCACCGTACTTGGTGGAAAACAGGATAAGCCTGAGGGACTTAACCAAACCCAAGACGGTCTACAGGGGAAACGCTCGAGAGGCGGCGAAAGGATTTCCAAAGAACGTGAATGTGGCAGTTGCCCTCAGCCTCGCAGGCATCGGCGTCGACCGCACCATGGTTACAATTATAGCCGATCCAAACGCGACACGCACCCGCCACGAGATTACGGTGGTAGGCGCGTTTGGGGAGCTCCACACCACCGTCAAGAATTATGTGCATCCTGCGAACCCGAAAACAAGTTATCTAGGGGCGTTAGCTGCTATAAGCACACTTAGAAAGATTAACATGCCAATTCAGGTAGGCACGTAAACCCTTACCTGTGTCAACTATCCTTCGCTGTAACTCTATTAATAGCCCGACATTTTAGCGCACGCGCTCTTATTGGAATAGATTGCGGGATAATGAGTTCCTTTAGTAGCCTCCACTAGCTAATTAGGGTTTGATTTATGTCTAAAGCTTTGGGTGAGTGCGTTAATGAACCCAAGGAGACGACGTCAACACCCGTCTTTGCGTATTCAAGGATATTCTTTTGATTGATTCCTCCAGAGGCTTCGAGTAACACATGGTCGTACAGGTCACGCTTTTTCACCTCTTTTATCACTCTTCCGATTTTTTCAGGTGTCATGTTGTCTAACATAACTATACACGGTATCGCTTCACCTTGTTGCTGGAGTCGTTTGAAGGTTTCCGCTGCGTTACACGCGTCCTCCACAGTCTCAACCTCTATTTCAATGAACGCAACTGTCTCTCTCTGGTTCCACACGCGGTTCAACGCCTCCTCAATGTACTTTTTAACGTATCCTTCTCTCTTCAGCCCTTCCAAGTGATTGCCCTTGATTAATACCGCCTCCCACAGGCCCAAGCGATGTGTCCCACCCCCGCCCAAATAAACGGCCTTTTTGTCCAGAAGTTGCCAATGCGTTTTTCTCGTTGCCACGACCATCGTATCCAACCCCGCTTCCATGATTTCGTCAATCACTCTTCTCGTCGTGGACGCGATGCCACTCATTCTCTGCAGGACTTTGAGGCATGTTCTCTCCGTTTCCAACAAGCTCCTCTCGGAACCCTTTAGCTCTAGAACCGTATCACCCGCGTTTACGCGTTCACCGTCCTTTATGTGTGGTTTGACCTCTATTCCTTTCTGTTGAAGAAACCAGGTCACTTCCTCAACTCCCGCTATAACACCGCACTCTTTTACTCTCACCAAGGCCTTAGCCAGGTAAGTTTGATCGCCAAATAGTAAACGAGTGGTGATGTCTCCCCGCTCATCAAGATCTTGTTCCAGAACATCCGTGGTGAACCGCTTAACCCACTTCAAATACTCGGGGTTGTCCAGCTCAAGACCCTTTACCCTCTTAAAACCAAGGGTCAACAATTCTCTTCTATTCATTTATCTTACCTCTAACATCCAGTCCAAAGACCTATTCGCTTTACCTCTTACTTTATGTGCATCTTAACCTCATAACACAGGTCTCCAACGAAAGTGCTACTCACCCTAAAGTTATTTTCTCATATCTTAACAGACTATATCCTTTGATATAAGATAAAACATATCAGGATTACGTTATTTTAACTCGTAACGCCTCTCTCCGTTCCAAGAATATATCACTTAACTGCGTATTTGGAAGCTACTTAGCATCAGCTACCGAAAAGGGAGGGAGAGGAGATGTCGCGCAAGCATCGTGTCTCAGGCTAGATGTAGCCTCTCCAAGGCTTGGGCTCCTCATCCAGACCCAGGAGCTTCGCCGGCGTAATCTTCGTCATCAGGTCAACCTCCTTCTCGGAGAGGCCGTTCATCTTCAACGAGAACAGCATATGCCTCATCTCATCGATTGGGTGGCAATGGGTGGCTGCACCCATACCCGATGTCAGGACACAGTGCTCGGGACCGATCGCCTTCGCAAATTCTGCGATGGCCTTGTGCCGGGACTCATCCTTGGGTATGTCGTACTCCAGAACGGCGCCCATCTCCACGAGCCGCTTCTGCTCGTCAAGTGTGAAGCGGTGTGCGTGGTCAATCATTATCCTTGTGACCCCTGCGCGTCTCGCTGCTGGGACCACAGCGGCGCACTCTTTATAGGAGATGTGGCATGTGTTTAGAATGACGTCGCCGGCGTCAGCTATCAGGTCCATGATGTCATAAACGTCAGGGGTCAGCTCCCCCGTTTCAAGGTCGATGACGTTTATCGGTGGGGCAGCCATCCACTTCTTGGCCTCCCTCGTCTTTAGGATGTGGTCATCAGGTAAGTTATGCCAGTTGTACTGTGAATAGAAGGGGACTTTACTCAAGGTTCCCGCATGCATGTTTCCCAACCAGACGATCTTCGCTCCCATCAATATAGCCGCGTCCACTGCGTGGGGGTTCAACCCGCCCACACACCAGTTCAAGACGACGCCACCGAAGACCTTGATACCTGGAACGTGTTTCATGACCAGCTTCGTGCTGTCGGCGTTGCAGCAATGATGGCGCTTTGAGACGAATGCCCTGTAACCCACCGCCCGAAACTGCTTTGCTAACTCGATTTCATCAAATAACCTCTGGTAGACGCAGGGCAGACAATAGACGTGAAGGTCTGAGACGCCTCTCAGCCACTGCCAACTACCTTTCTGGAATCCCTTGAGGAAATCGATAGACTCCGCGTCAAGAGATTCCTCTCTTCCTTGATCTGAACGATAAAGCATTCTCTTAGCTCCTCCTCCCACTGAACTGGATTAACTCTAAATCCAAGCCACTATAAAGCTTCTGTGGGGAAACTACACCATGTTCTGCTAGTAGGACAGGCGCTGCATTCATCGACGAACAGGGTTGGGGGGAGGGTTTATCGATTCTACTTCTTCCAAGGCCTGTTGGTCAGGGCGCTCTTCATCCTCTCGGCAACTATCCTCTCCTCCCCGTCACGCAGGTAGTAGGTGAAGAGGAGCACTGAGGCACGGCTGGTGAAGGGGCCAAACTCCCGGTCCTCAAACCTAGGAAATCGGAGGTAGACCCCTGGCTCGCCTTCCCGCATCACCGCATAAAGGCTCTGAACCGTCTTCAAGCTCAGGGTCTCCTTGTCGATATCTAAGCGGACGACAGGGGTGCGGGGCATCAGAGGGTGCTCGTAGGTCGTTCCATCGTTAGGGATCACGCTAACGTTGACGCCCGTGATGCGGTCAAGCTGCTCAGCCATGTACTCAGCTTTAGCCATCTGCTTCTCATACTCCTCATCCTCGTCTCGGCTCAAAACCTCCTCCAGCGCCGTTACCAAGCCAACGATGCACTCCTTGCTCACCTTGAAGCCCCTTCCGATGCCATGGTTGGGGGACGAGTGCGTGCTTATGGCTTTGATTAGCGCTACTCCTCTCTCGCCATCGCCGAGGATGATTCCTGTGTTTTGAGGGCCTCGAATGCCCTTACCGCCACTGAAGATGGATAAGTCGAATCCCGCGTCAGATAGTTTGTGAAGGTTTGCGTAGGGTGGGAAGGCCCCGGCGCAGTCGCAGAAGCTGGGGAGATCATGTTTCTGCGCGATCTTCGCGACCTCCTCGTATGGCACCCACCCCCTCGGGACGATGTTGTAGTGGTAGCCAGCAGCTATACCCGCAGTCTTATCATTGATCGCCAATTCGACGTCTTTCGCGCTGCTCCCTAACGGGCCTCCCACCTTCACCAGTCTGCCGCCTCCCATGGCGAACTGTTGGTCGTACGCTGCCTGGGCGGCCTGTATGATAATTTTGTTCCTTCCAGAGATCGGGGTGTCATCGGTGAAGGGTAACGTCGCCCACTTCACCGGGTCGCTGCCTGCGATTGCAGCGGCCACTGAGAGTGTTATCCCTGCAGCCGCGCCCACAGTAATATAGGCGGCGTCGACCTTGCAAAGGTCGGCGATTCGGTCGCCAGCCCTCTTCAGCAGCTCTCTCAAGTCTACAAAGGTCCTTGACACATCGGCCATGGCTTCCATCACCCTTGGTTCTAGGTATGTTCCTCCGATTGCAGTTGACCAGTTGCAGGCGTTGATCATCGACCTTACGCCAAGCTTTTCCAAAACCTTGCTCTTGTAGGGATAGGTCATTTAGAGAATCTCCTTGTAAACGTTAATGTTCTTTAGTGGGACTTAAGACTATTGTTCCCTCTGTGTTGAGGTTGGTTGCATCATCCATCTCGCATGTTATGACTATAGAGCTGTTTGAAGGGGAGAACAAAACAATAATTAGACGATGCTTCCCAATTATTAATTAATATGCCCACCAATCTTCCTCCTGAATGCACCGTCTTAGAAAAGAGGTATCTTGAAGCCAGAAGCACCTCTGAAAAGATTAAGGCCCTCCAACAATATTTGGGTGCAATTCCAAAGCACAAGGGAACTGAACGCCTCTGTGCCCGACTGAAGACCCGACTTGCTCGACTACGTTTGGCAGAGGAGGAAGCGAAAAGGCGACGGGGATCCAGCTATCTTGCGAGTAGATACACCGTAAAGAAGGAGGGGGCGGCTCAAGTCGTTCTTCTGGGCCTCACCGGATCTGGAAAGAGCTCCATCCTGACGATTTTAACCAGTGCCAAGCCAGAAATCTATGGCTATCCCTTCACAACTACGACGCCCACTCCGGGGATGATGGCGTATGAAGACATTCAACTCCAGTTGGTGGAGGCTCCTGCCCTCTTTGCGGGTGCGAGTGAGGGGGGTGGCTGGGGTCCAGGGGTGTTAGGCTTGGCAAGGAATGCTGACGGCCTCATGTTAGTCATTGATTTGTCCGCACTAGATCCCTGCCTCCAATTGGAGACACTGATTGACGAGTTGAGTAAAAGCCACATAACCATCGTGGAGCAGCGGGGGAAAGTGGAGATTGAACGAAAGGAGGCGGGAGGGATTCAAGTGGTCTCCCTCAGCAAGTTGAACGTTCCTGTCCACGAAGTGAAGCATCTGCTGAGAAAGATGAAGATTGCCAACGCCGTTGTCAGGATAAGGGGAGACGTGGAACTCGACGACGTAGCCCAAGCCCTCTTCCACAAGACCGTATACAAGCCAACGATCGTCCTCGCGAACAAGATTGACGTCGCAGGAGCAGAGGGGAAGCTTAGAACGCTGAGGACAGCTTTCAGCCACCTGACGATTATTGCGGTTTCAGCCCTCTTAAAGCAGGGCGTTGAGAATGTTCCTCAACGAATCTTTGAAGCTCTCAAAATACTTCGCGTCTACACCAAGCGGCCCAGACAGCCCCCCGCCGAGAAACCGATGATCATGCAAGAGCAGTCAACGATAGGCGACGCCGCGAAGATGATTCACAAAGACTTCTATAAAGACTTCAAGTATGCGCGGCTATGGGGCTCAAGCATGTATCCAGGGGAGAGAGTCGGTTTAAACCGCGTCCTGCAGGATAAAGACGTCCTCGAGATTCGCGTCTAGACCCTGACGGCCCGCCTTAGAACGCCCAAGATCAGAACCGCTTCTCTCTTCGACATGAACGCTCTTGAAAGGATGTTTTTGAAGGCCTTGTCCGCGAGTCTACGCTTGTGAGTTGGCGTGCCCCCCTTCACGGCGAGGGCGTCAAACAACTGTAGAATTCTTTTCCTCACTTCCGCGTCTGCTTCATCTAGGTATCCTCGTACTCCCCTATTACCTTCAGATTTCCGTAATTCATAGAAGACGATTGCAGCGGCAGATGCCACGTTCAACGCTCGATAGGTCGAACTTGAAGGAATGGAGACAACGACGTCGCACCTGTCAAGTTCTCGGTTGGAGAGGCCGCTTCCTTCCCGCCCAAAGAGCAGCGCCACCTCCTCCTGCCAGTTCGTCATTTGCTCAGACAACTCTTCTAGAGTGATGGCGGTGCGACGGAGGTTACCAGGCTTTTTCGCGACGATTGAGGTGGTTCCAACGACCCACTGAGTTCCCTCCAAAGCGTCATTCAAGTCTTCTACGATTGGCGCCTCTTCCAGGATCTCCCCTGCGTGGACAGCAAGGGAGTAAGCGCCGTTTCCAATCTCGACCTTGGGGTTAACCAGCCACAGCTTGGAGAGGCCGAAGTTTTTCATGAGTCTCGCAATTGAACCCACGTTCCCCTCGTGTTCCGGCTCTACTAAAACAACTCGAACCTTCAAGGAAAAAACCTTCATGAATCGTATGCCTTCACCTCTCACATCTTTTAACCCAGTTTAAAGGTTTTCCAAGAGAGGAACCCGAAAAACCAGTGGGTCAGTTTATGTAAGGTTGGGACGGGGGAAGACCTTTCGTAACTTGAACATCAGCCCCGGTTTTTTAATCACGTACTTGACGTATCGCAGCAGGGTAACGCCTACCTTCGATTGGCGGTCGATGTCTCCGTCGACCTCAATTCGCCTGATCAGGGACGCATCTCGTTGAATCACGTTGAAAAGGTAATCGACTTCGCTGTCGCTTAAAGAGTCCAAAAAGGCCCTGAATCGTACACTGAAGGCGATTTCCCCTCCGAACTGGGCTCTCCACTCCTTCTCATAGCTCCTTAATGTTTTTTCCCTGAGAACGGCTTCAGGAGAGCCCCGTAACGCCTCAACAATAGTTCGCCCAGCAATCTTTGCGCAAGCCATACCGTAGTATAACCCCCCGCCAGTCGTGGATTTAACCTGTCCCGCAGCGTCTCCCACGACTAAGACTCCGTCAGACACGGCTCGGTGGAGGACGCCGCCCGTCGGAATGATGTGGCGGCTTTCCGTCAAAATACGGCCTCCCCCAAGTTTTTCCCGTGCTATCGGGTGGTTTTCCACGAAGTCATCTAGATATTTAGCAGCCGGTGCAGGGGCGTTGGGCCGTAAAGCCAAGCCGACTCTTGCAGTATCACGGCCTGTGGGTACAATCCACGCGAAGAATCCAGGCGCCCACCGCCTCCCAAAATAGAGTTCAACCATGCTTTGAACGACTTGAACGCCTGAAACCTCTCTTTGAATGCTTATTCTGACCTCAGACCTCTTCTTCGAGTATATACCGGCTAACCTCGCGGTGGCAGAGGCTGCTCCATCAGCCCCAGCGACAAGTCTTGCTTTTACTTTCCCCTTTTTTCCCTTCCGTTCAAAGAACACGGTGACACCGTCGGGTTTAACGGAGAACCTCTTGACCCTTGTATCAGTAACTAGTGTTGCTCCCGCGTCCACTGCTTTCGTTGCAAGGCTTTGGTCAAAAATCCTCCGATCCAATATGAGGGCTTGGGTGGCACCACGCGCTATTGTGAGCGGCTTTAAGCTTGGAGGGTAGAAGATTGCGCCGCTAACCCGCGCTAAGACGCCAGCTGCTTCGAGTTCAAGTTCCTTTACGGCGTTGACTGACACCTTTCCCGTACAGTGCTGAGGTACACCGACTTCGGGATGTTCTTCAAGGATTAGGACGTCGCCGCCTTCGCTGGCGATGGTTTGTGCGATGGTTAGGCCTGATGGCCCCGCCCCAACGATCACAACGTCACACGTTAATGCCAGTCAATCACCTCGATTAAAGGGGTGATTTAGCTTTATATCTGTTTGAAACACATGGACGACGGAAATCAACGTTTCGAAGTAGGCTATCTCAACACGGTGTTATTTGAACAAGCGAATTCCCTTGAAGGAGAAGGACTGGCGGGGTTTTGCTTCCTTTTTCAGGCAGTCGGGTATCGTGTACAGGTAGATGGTGTGTCCCCGAAAGCTTTCCTTTTTTGTGTATGACCATCCTGGAAACTCAAAGTCGTGGCTGACGATTCTCGTCCCCATCGAAGCCTCCTCCGATAGTTTGGGCTTTAGTTTGTTGTTGCCTGACGTGGTTAGGTAGAGGGTGACAATGGTCGCCTCTGAAAGGTCAGCGTCTAACAGGTTGCCGTTAAACACTTTAATTCGACCTTCAAGATTTTCACTTTTAATAGCTTCCAGGTCCTTCTTGTAGAGATCCCTCCGCATCTCATACCCAACAGCTTTTTTCGCTCCAAAGTCTTTGACAGCAGCAATTAATATTCGTCCATCCCCACATCCTAAGTCGAAGAGAACGTCGTCACTGCTTACCTGCGCGATCTCCAACATTTTATTCACGACATCGGGTTGGGACGGGACAAAAGGCGCTAAACTGACCACCATAACATATCACCATTTCTGAAAAATAGAAATAAACAACATATAAATAACTCTATCTGACGTCATAAACCTCAGGACCATGCGATACGAGTGTTGAGTGGTAGAGCCAGCGGAATCATCGACTCCTTTCGTTGTAATCCCTTCTGAACGGTTACGTAACCGCGAGGAACGGCTTACCGAACAATGGTTTCGTATCGAAGTCTGAGGAGGAATATGAGATTTCAACTATCATGCGAATAATCGAATTTGAGAAGCTTGACCTCAAAGACCCCATCTTGGTTCAGGGTCTTCCAGGCGTCGGCTTCGTGGGAAAGATTGCTCTTGACTTTTTCATCGAAGAGTTGAAGCCCATTAAAATCGCAGAGGCCTATTCAACTTACCTCACGCTACCCGATGGAGACGTGGGCGTCAAAGTAGAGTCAAACGGAGCATACAACCTCCCCAAATACGAGTTCTATGCGTATCATGAGAACACGCCTCAAACCATCTTTTTGACGGGGGACATTCAGCCAAGTCCTTGGGGACAGTACCGGGTGGCTGAAGAAGTCTTGGATTACGTCGGAGGCTTTGGATGTAAGACCGTGATTGCCTTGGGAGGGTATAATACCCCTCAGAACTTGGAAGCGGTCTACGCTATTTACAACGATTTAACGTTGATTGACGGCTTTCAGAGTCGTGTCAAGATCGCGCGGGGCGGCGTGGTCAAGGGCGCATTCGGCGTCCTCCTTGGCTTGGGACAGAAGCGGGGCATGAATTGTCTGGGCCTCCTCGGTGCAACCCGAGGGATTTATCCCGATCCTCGATCTTCACGGAACGTGGTTCAGGTCGTCGCGGACATGCTCAATTTGCCCGTGGATCTGACGGGTCTAGACAGAAACATCGCAGACGTAGAATCAAAGATGAAGCGGCTTCGAAGCATTCAACGAGGGGTGCCCATGCAGCAGGAGAGGGGAAGAGAAGGAGGACCTCCAGGAGCTTACATAACCTGATCTCTCCCTCTTTACTCCCTCAGCACAGCTAACGCGCACTGCATCACTCTTCACGAAAACTCTGGTGTCCACGAGCCTTTTAAAAGACGGGGGTCAACCCCCTGCAGCATCCCTTGTATTCAGAGTTCGAAGTCTTGGTCTACTTGTTACGCGTATTGTTCCTTAGAACCAAGCTTTTAAGCAACAAGTTTTTTAGTAGTAACGAGCTGCAGTATTCACAAGATTCATAACAGGAGAACCAAACATGTTTCAAGACCAAAACGTTGTCTATATTGGACGAAAACCCGTAATGAGCTACGTCCTAGCTGTCATGACCCATCTGAACCGACCTGACGCCACAGAGGTTGTGTTGAAGGCCAGGGGAAACGCCATCACCACCGCCGTTGACACGGCTGAAGTAACGAGACGCCGATTCATGGAAACCCTGCAGATAGATAAAATCGACGTTGGAACGGAAGAGCTCACCCAGCAGGATGGACGTACAAGAGCGGTGTCAACCATCGAGATAACTCTCAAACGCTAAATCCTATCAGAAAAAACGGCTTTTTCACGGGCTCACGGGGCTTATAGGGTCTCGTTGAGCTGGTTAGCTGAGCACGGTTGTTTTCTTTGTATACCACAATGGACAAATATGTGGCATCCCCCATCTATAAGGAACATTAAAAATGGCTGTAGTCGAATTAGATCGAAGACGGGCTCGTACAGTACAGGTTACACGGTTAACCCGTCGCTCACCCCCTCAAATCTTTGTGGCTCACACGGCACTCTCGAAGGCACTCTTGGCACGCGTTGAGAGCGTGATCACAAAAGAGAACGTCCGACCCGTCATTGCTGACCAAGAACCTTCTAAGACAAACCTTGCGGAGAGGATTACTCGGGCGATAGGGGCTTCTGACGCCCTCTTTGTCGTTTTGACCAAGAACGCCTTAAGGAAGCCCTCAACGAGAGACTGGATCTTGTTTGAAGTCGGGGCGGCGAGGGCGATGTGGAAGAATTTGACGTCCAAAGTTACGAAGCAATACGCCCTCTTCGCTTGGAAAGATGTGAAAATCAAGCTTCCCAGTGACAGCCCGATTACGCAGCTTGCAGAGTATCGACCTCTAAACACACGAAGTAACCGGTCGAAAGACGCGATGCTGGACGAGATGCAGTCTATCGCTCGCAACATATCGCTTGTTCGTAAACTCTAGTGTCTGGTGGCCATTTCCTTTAAGTAGCCAACATCTTTCTCGAAAACGCATTGAAAAACACGCTTGTTATCAAACAAGTACTGAGTAACCAAGACAGCGTATAGATGTCGGTCCTCTCATGACTTCCCTTCCTTGACTTTTACATGAACCTCCCTCACTCCTGTCAGAAACCCGTTCGAGAGAGGGCTCTCCACAGTTATACTCTCCTTTTGCCCACGTAACACCCAGTCATAGGTAGTAACAGTGAGGTTAACTACGTCCTACGTAGGTGGCATCAACACGTCGTGAAGAGGAGGCGTCTTTCGACATTAAACTCCGATCCACGTGCCTACGTATTCTCCGAAATAGGCCAACAGTAAGAAAACGATGAATCGGGGCGTAAAGCTGAGGATTAAAAAATGGTCTATGCGGGTTTTTAAAAACCCGCAAACGAACGCAAGCAGTTCTACCGGTAAAACAGGTATCAACCCAAATACCGCGTAGAGCATCCACCCCCATCTTTCCCATAAACGTGTAAGTTCTTCGAGTTTTTCCGCTGACATCTTTTTCGTGATGTACGGTCGTCCCAGATAATAGACTAGACCATAGTTCACTGCCATCCCTATTGTGAATCCCGTGGTGGCAACGAAAATCAGAGGAATTTTTGGAACGCCTAAGAGGGCAGCTGCCACCACTAGGGCTGGACTTCCAAGAGGCACAACGGTTCCCGCTAAAATGGTGGCAAAGAAAATGCCTGCAAGACCATATTCTGCGACGAAAGCCTTCACATCCAAAAATAACCGGGTGTCGCCAACGTTGAAGACTTTTACGAGGATCAATATGGCTATGCCTACAACTGCGAACACGATTCCATACAGTAAGAAAGACCTTATCCACGCATTTTTAAAGAGACGTGGAGACCCAGTAGCCCTGTTTCTCTCATCGATTTTACCCATGGTTGCGTTCCCTGCGAATTGCAGTGTTCCTGTTATTTCAGTCTTCGTTTTCGCTTTTAACCTGTTTATGTCTTGCCTATAGACCAAGAGCGTCTCTGAAGTCTCTTCGATATCTCTACAAGCGCTCCCATTTCATGACGATTTTCTTGAATGGAACCCGCAGATAGCTGTTTCCTTGTAACGACTGAGTCCATTACAACCCACCACGTTGGTCGCAAGCGGCGCACCCTTTTGAAACCGTGAATGAATATAGTGCAGCAGCTTACCTGTAGGCCCCAAGTTTACCTTACGGCAGATAGGAAACAAGTGATTGCCCGCATTCAACCGTTGCTTGGTGTTAAAGAACACCTCACAACACTTCTTTACGAAGGTGTCTTATCGATAGGCTAATTGAATGGATTTTACTCTTCTTTTATTCCTGATTAGAGACGTTGTTCTTCGTTGTCTGAGCGGGTTACTATCGACGCTTCAGGGCTTCAGGTATTAATTTGATCTTTTGAAAGATGGATGGCTTTACTCCCCACGCGCGTACCATTGCCTCCGCTCGTGCATCGAAGCTTGGGGCTTCATTGGAATCAATGATTACATCGATAACGGTTGGTCGACCATTGTCTAACGCTTCCTTGGTTCGTTCAGCAATCTCGTTTGGCTTTTGAATGCGTAAACCCTCAGCACCCATGGCCTCTGCAAGTTTCACATAATCGGGGTTGAGGAAGTCGGTTGAGATTCGTCTCTTGTTGAACAAGGTGTCTTGCGTATCTCTAATCATTCCAAGGGTACCATTATTCAGGATAAACCACTTCACTGGAACATCGTAGTTGACGGCCGTCAAAACTTCCATCCCCTGCATTAGGAAACCGCCGTCACCGCAGATGCATACAACCTGACGGTCAGGAGCCGCGATCTGCCCACCAATCGACGCAGCCACCCCATACCCCATGGACGCAAGCGTGGAGCAAACAAAGTAGCTCTTCGATTTATGTGCCTGAAAGAAGCTTTCAACCCATGCAAGACTGTTCCCTATGTCCCCAAAAACTATCACGTCTTCAGGCAGTGCTTCCTGCAAGTCCTTCATTACTCTCTGGGGCTTGAGAGGCACTTGATCTGAGTTCATTTTTGGATCTGCGTAATACTGCCGCTTTTTTTTCATAGACATGATGGCTTGAACGTCGCCAATTGCTTTCTGTTCTTTTGTCTTCATCACGGTTAAAAGCTGCTTCATTATCTCCTTCGAGTCGCCTATAATACCAACATTAATCGGATAATTTTTTCCCATCTCCCCGACGTCGATATCTATCTGAATCAAGGCAGTATCTGGTTGGAACTTGGGGTCCCATGTGTGAGTTGTAAACTCGCTAAAGCTCAACCCAATCGCCAGCAAGACATCAATACCGCTACGGATGTACTTGTTTGCGATATTGGTTCCGTACAAACCCACTACACCCAAGCTCAGTTGATGATTCTCCGGGATTATTCCTTTGGCTTTCAGGGTCGTTGCAACAGGTATAGAGTAGGTTTCTGCGAGTTTAAGAATCTCCTGTCTGGCATTGAGACTTCCATATCCCGCTAAAAGGGCAGGGTTTCTCGCGTCAAAGATGAGGTCGGCTGCTCTAGCTATTGACGCGCGGTCACCATTCATCGAATAGATGCTTATGGGTCTGAATACGCTGCGCTCAACCTCCACTTCAGCAGCAAACGTGTTCGCCGTTACGTCTAGGTGAGTAGGACCCTGTCTTCCGTTGAGGGCTTGCATTAATGCTTTACGAAACGACTGTGCAAGCTTGCTCACGTCGAATACAAGTGTCGAGTATTTGGTAAGTCCATCAAATATCTCAACGTGATTTATTGTTCTTCCTTCGCCAGTGGCTTCTTGAAGCCCTCCTTTACCGATTGTACTCGTGCCTACCTGCGCGGTGAGTACTAAGAGCGGCACGGAGTCCATGTATGCAGATGCCACCCCCGTGATTAAATTCGTGGCACCCGGTCCAACGGTGCCCACGCACACGCCAATTTTGCCACTGACCTGCGCGAAACCCGTGGCCATGAAGGAGGCTCCCGCTTCATGTTTCGTCAGAATGGGGGTTATCTGCTTATTGTCCAACAGTGAATCATAAAATTTTAAAAGATGTCCACCCGGTACTCCAAAAACGAACTCAACATCATTTGCTTCCAAGAGATTTACAAGAAGTTTAGATCCTTGAAGTTTCATGTCTCCAACCTTTCCTTGGCGCTTATATATAACATGTGAATTTTCTTCGTAAACTCCTTCTGTACCCAGTCTCCCTTTACGGGTATGCTTTAGTTTAAAGCTGTTGGTGTTACGCATAGCGTGTATCGAGACTTACTCGTTTTCATTTTCGTCTATCTTTACTCATTTCAATGGGTCTTCACCCCACTTTACCTCCCTCTATAACTTTATCTCGTTGCCTAAACACAGCCTCTATCTTAATAGAATAGAATCATTACGTATAATTAGATCACTACCATGTACTTGTAACGAAAAGATTCTCTGTTGAGAGGGATTTGATGTGAAACGTTCTTTTCTCAGTGCCCAGCTCAAGAGGGCAGGCGATATCCTTCGACGGGGTGCGTCAGATCAGATCGCTGACTACGCCCGGCGGTTCGGCTCCATTACAGGCGTCTACGACGGTCTCCTCAAAGGCCTTATCCGAAGAGGTTTCAGTGTTGAGGACGCGGCTGCCACTGCTAGAGACTTCTTCGGCTCAGAGAAGATTTGTTTCGCCGCGGTGGATGGAACGGAGTACACACAGCCGATGTTTGACTTGGTGATCTTCTTTGGCGGATCCTACGCGGCGAGGGGAATCCTCGAGTTCAGCGACGATGGAGTTCGAGCTGCGTATTCAACCCAGTTTTCGGAGGAGGGAATCAGCGTCTCCAGCTGTGTCCCCATGTACGTCAACGAGATTGTGGACGTAGAACAGGCCTACATGGAGCGAGGTGAAGGCGGAAACGTGTCGGTGGATCGGCCTCTCACCGACGACACAGTGATAAACAACGCCTCCATCGCCAACTGGATCATGACCTTCAGTGAGCTCTACCTCGCCTACAGACTGGCTAAACAGAGCGATGTGAAGATTCTCCTTCTGGATCGAAGCCTCTGTGCAATGCACGGCAACCTCGTCTTCGACACGCGGCGAAGGCGGCTGTGGGACACCTGCGCCATCTTGGGCTATGAGGTGGATGGGCGTCCGATTGATGACAATGATTTAGCCTACAACCGGCATCGGATCGTGAACTCCGTGTTACGTCTGCCCCCCGTCCGGGGGGACTACCTTCGTTATGCTCTAGTCTACCTCTTGGAGGATAACGGCTTCCTCAACGTTGACGAAATATGTGTCGCGTTGGACGTGGACTCCAAGGATCGGCGAAGACGGGTACAACGCTTTCTCTCCCGATCCGTAGTCGAAAAGTACCTCGAGGAACGTCGAGGACTGTACGGAGTGGCCCAA
Source organism: Candidatus Bathyarchaeota archaeon (assembly GCA_026015035.1). Taxonomy (GTDB): domain Archaea; phylum Thermoproteota; class Bathyarchaeia; order RBG-16-48-13; genus DAOVBJ01. Next base: position 77,976 of record JAOZHB010000070.1, read on the forward strand.
GCATACCAAGGTTCTTGGGACCGGGTGAAGCGGCTGGTTGAAGCGTTCGGGCGGCATCTCTTTGAGGAGACGCCCTCAGGTAACCCTCTTCGAGTTGAAAAGGCTGGTAAGACGTGTTGGTTGACGACGCTGGACATGGCTTTTCTCTCCCTCTTCTGCCTTTACATGCTGATTGAGGCGTGCTGGAGGCGTCGAATCCTCCTCTTGGGGATCACGAAAGACACGACGGCGCGGGACTTCAAGACCCATCTACTTCCCGTATGCCTAAACGAGAAGATCTGGCGTAGCGCCTTGTCACAGGAGGCGTTGGAGAATGCGCCGAACACGGATCGCATGCTCCTCCAGTACCTGAGTATCTACAACTATGAGACGTTGTCTGCGCCGTGGGCTCTCATCGAGTACGACTCGGCTTTTCGAATGATCGTACCTGAACTGGAGAAGAGGCGACCCGGCTACGTGAGCGGCGCAGTTCGGAACAGAATCACCCCAGAGAAGACCTTCTTGAAGGCGTATATCCAGCTCGCTGAGGCGAAGACAGATCCTCGACTGAGGAGTAACGTGCTCTTCATCGACCGACTCGTTTACCCCGAGTACGACTTGCGGGAGGAGACGCTAGTTCAGCTCAAGCAGGTGTATGGCGGCGCCGTAGAGCCTGTGGGTCCTCTGCTCTTTCAAAGCTGTGACTTAGAGAACCGGATTCAGAACTTGGTCATGGCGATGTTGACGGCGATGGCGGACTCCAGCATCCCCGAGGTCTTCGGCCACAACATGCCCTTATTCATCGCGGACAAGGTGGCCAAGTGGCACAACAGCGAAGTGCGACGGATCATCGATTCCACTCGGCTCTGGATTGCCAACAACCGGGATCTGAGGCGCTTCGTTTTTTACATGAGCACCTTCCGCGAGCGGAGGGGTGACCTCGAGTCGATGCGGAGGACGGCGTAGTCACCGCGGTCTGAAGTGTATAAACGTGGCTCGGGGCTTCTTCCAACGCACATAATGAACCCGCAACATGAGAACCACCCACACATCGATTAACGCGATGCCATACGCCTCTACCACCGCGATGGACGGCCAAGTTACCACCACAGCAATCAGGGGCCCCACGATACCTATACAGGTAAAGACCAAGCCAAACACGTCCCACCCGCTCAACAGAATCCCTATCCCCCAGACCGTGATCGCTACATCCGCTTGGACGAAGAACCAGATGGACACAAAGGTATGTGGCGAAGTTCCCGAAGGATACACGCCGATGAGCGCCAGAAAGACGCCCGCAATTAACGCAAAGGCGCCTCCCACGGTCTCCACCTTGTTACTCGCATCCCATATGAGGGTCAAGGCGTAGAGAATAAACAGACCTCCTAACACAATGAGGCCGTTATTAAAGCTTCCAGCGTCTTCCGCCATGGGACCACCTAGGTCGCTGAAGGCGTGTTCCGTGAAGACGAACCACGGGTTGTGGCTAATAGCGAGATAGATCACGACCCAAGCGAGGATGGCACCTGCTACTCCCGCGAGGCGAAGTGTTTTTCCAACCACCGCCTTTATAGAATCCCGCTCTTTAGAGGCCATTCCGCGAACACCTTTACCCCTATGCAGTCTAATATTACGCTGTTGGGGTAATAAACCGTGTTCCTCGTACGGCTTAAGGCTTTCCAAAACCTGGAAGAGGCCTTCATAAGCGTATTCAATCACTTAGGACGTTCATTTCCATCGAAAAAAATTGGACATTGATATTGTACGTCTTTTATCATATCTCTTCGCTAGGTTCGTTTTTTATCTTAGGTGTTATTCCTTTGCACTCCGGATTGCAGTTGATCGGTTCCTGATATATGCTTGACGGTTTAGGCGAGTCTACGCGTTGACCGCGGGACATAGCTTTTTAGGCCTGAATGGTGAAAAGGTATCAGGGTTACCGATGTGACCTTTATGTATGACGATACTTTTTTCTGAGGAGGGAGATGGGTTTGAGTAGGGTGAGAGGACGGCTTAACCGGTTTTTCACGGATTTTGATGGAGGATTTGACGCGCAGCTGAGTAATGTTTCCACTAGTCGAGTGGAAGCGGATGAGCGGTTTGGAACCGCCTCACCCTACATGTGCCGGGTGAAGGCCCAGTATAATAGGGATCTTCTTCGACTGCTAGACGACGGGATGCTTTTGGCCGTGAGGAACTTCCGGTCCGACGGTGTGAGGGAGCGATACACGCTGCTGGAGGTGATCCGGTTCTGGCCTGAGCACTTCGGGCTGAGGGGTGTGCGGGACTACCAGTACTTCCCCATGCAGTTTGAGGTGATCCAGCAGAGCGTCGAAGACTGGGAAACGAGTGATAAGACGACGATGATGATTCAGTTGGCAGCGATTCCCATCAATTATGACCTAGTTTTGGAAGGTGACAGTGATCCTGCGTTTGAGCGAGGCTTCTCCTACCCCGTTGTGGGCAGCCAGGTCTACATCTTGAACCGGGACATGATTGGGGACATGTACAACCGCGGAATACTGGAGGCCCTGGCTTGTGACGGTGCGGCGACATGTGCGGATGCGCGGAGAGATCCGAGGCTTGGAACGATCAAGATGTTTGAAGCGGCTGGGAGGAAGATTCCCCTCTACGTGGACTTCGATGCTCTCGTCCGATATCACTTCGGGATCTTCGCCTTCACGGGCGGGGGAAAAAGCAACCTGCTCTCCAACGTGCTGCGACGGATTATCATCCACAAGGAGGACGTGAAGGTCGTAGTCTTCGATGTCTCCTGCGAGTACCCCTTCCTCTTGATGGACGTGTTCGCGGATCCCACAATTCCGTCCAAAATCATCTTCGAGAACGAGGTTCGGGACGTGGAGGGCTTCTATAATTCGGTTGTGAAGCCTAAGGATTACGAGAACGACCGTCGGGTGATCGATGGCCTGGAAAGAGTGTTAACTTTGGGTAGGGTCTCCCACGTCAGGCGAGCGAGAGCGAGGGCTCCCGATTTCGTTGACTTCCTCGCGGACGTGGAGCGGTTGAAGATCGAGAATGCGCGGAACCCCAACTACGTTGAGGCACTCAGCGAGATCGAGGAACTGGCGTTGGGCTACATGGAGGAGAAGGGGCTCAGGGAGGACGATGAGGTAACGGAGGCGTTTGTGAAGCGGCTGATACGGGTCGCTGAGGAGGTGGTTGAGAGCTATCGGGTGCATCAGATGAGTGCCCTCTACGGGTGGTTCACGTCTAGGCGGATGATGTTGAGGCACTTCGAGGAACGGCGACACATCCGAAGCGGAGGCTTTAGCGTTGAGGACGTGGAAACGCTTCTTGAGGGCGAGACTAGACTGATCTGCCTCTCCATCAGTGAGCCCGCCACTATCAAACGCTTCGTGATCGATTTGACCCATGACCTGTTGTTGCGGCGGAAGCGGGAGTTCACGGTGAAGCCGTACATCCTCTTCGTCTGGGACGAGGCGCAGGAGTTCGTCTCCAACCCCTCCACCGTCTCCGGAATCGACCGAAGCTGCAGTCTGGAGGTGGAACGCCTACTGCGCCAGGGACGGAAGTATGGACTGGGCGGCTGCATCGCGACCCAGCGGATCGCACACCTGAACACGAATGCCCTGCAGCAACTCCACACCTACTTCGTGAGCACTCTTCCGCGCCCCTATGACCGCGGACTCATCAGCAACACCTTCATGATCGATAAGACAATTCTTGAAAAAACCTTAGAGTTTGTCTCCGGAGAATGGCTGCTCTCAAGCTACCTAGCCACGGGCATGGCGAACATTCCCATCTTCCTGAAAGCCGACAACGCAGAGGACGAAGTAGAAACGTACCTCGACAAGAAGTAGGATTGAGACGTCTTTCTTTTTTTAAGAGAGCACCGAGATGCTAACTCACTCAGCTCTTGATAAGGAATGATGGGTGTCCTTCCAACGCCTGCTTGAAGAAAAACTTTTCCAAGAGACTTTCAAGGCCTCAAAATAGTCTCTTGACTGCTGAAGTCAGCTTCGCAAGTGCAAGGAACAAGCTTGTGAACGTACCACAAAAAAGGAGATGCTTTGTCACTCGAGTGTCGAGAAAACTGCTCATGCGTTCAGAGGGTAATCTAGCGAATGAGTGAGTGAATAGCCAAGAAAGCCCACTCCTAAACGACTTTTGTTAATGTTTAGGTCTTTAGCTCTTTTAGCTACATATCTTGGCGTTAACTGTGTACTTTGGAGAAGAATCCATGTTGATGGATTAGTGAAATCAATCACTAGCGCGCGCTTTTTGTGTTATACCGTTTCTTCGAGCATGTTGACGAATTCCTCGGCCTGCTTCATGCCCTTCTCCCAGAACACCTCAGTCGTGATGTCGAAGCCTAACTCTGCACCCAAGTCGCGAGGGGACTTGCTGGAACCAGCTGCCAAGAGGTTCTTCAGCTTCGAGACGAAGGCTGATCCCTGTTCCCGATAGAGCTTATACAAGGCGAAGACGAAGAGCTGTGCGAACACGTAGGGATAATTGTAGAAGCGGTAGTTTGCTATGTAATAATGGGGTTTCATCGTCCACTCCCACTTCATGACGTCTAGCCACTCCACGGTATCGCCGTAGATCTTGTTCCGCGCGGTCGTCCACATCTCAGAAACTGTATCGCCGTCGAGGAACACGCCCTTTTCAATCGCGTCATAGAGGCTCTGCTCAAAGAAGACTCGAGCGGAGACTTGAAAGGCCGCCATACCGAACTGATCCAACACGTTGGCGAGGATCGCCTGTTTCTCCTCCACCGTCTCAGCTTTGGACAGTAGTCGCTCGGTCAAGAGTAGTTCCCCGAAGATGCTTCCACACTCTGCGATGCAGCTGCCGACTTCGTAGTTGCTTGGCTTCTGAGCTCTTGAACCGAGATAGGCGTGGACGGCATGTCCCAGTTCGTGGGCCTGCGTGTAGACGTCGCCCATCTTTTCGTTAAAGCTCTGTAAGATGTATGCGCTTTTTCCCGCGAGCCACGATGAGCAAAAAGCTCCTGAGCGTTTTCCTTTCCGAACCTCGCCGTCGATGCGTCGTTTTTCAAACATCTCGTCGACCCAGCCTCCCAGCTGCTTATCGAAGCCCTGGTAGGCGTCGACAACTTCCTTACGAGCCTCCGTCCACGTGTACTCCTTCTCGGGGGCCTGCGGTAGCGGAGCCACCACATCGTAGTTAGCCAACTTGGCTACACCCATTAAGCGGGCCTTAAGTCGAAGATACCTCTGGTACAAGCCCACGTGGTGCTTAATTGTCTTCATGAGGCTGTCAATCATCTGCTGGTTGACGTCGTTGGCTATCAAGCTCTGGGTCATTGGCGTCGGGTACTTCCGTAATGCGCACATTTGCAGGTGATCCGCACACACGGCGCGAATAGCACTGGCCCAGATGACTTCATCTATACCCAGCCTTTCATAGACTACTTGATGGGCTCGTCGCCGCAGATCGCGGTCTCGACTTTGGTAGAGGCCGATTATTCTTCCGTAGGGCAGTGTCTTCATCTCCCCCGCGATCTCGATGTCGAAGGTGCGGGTGGACAGCCAATCACTTTGAAGCAACTGCCACGCACTAACCCCATTCTTGTCTTTAACAATTATCACGCGTTCCTCGGCCTCCGATAACTGGTGGGGTACGTTTCGCAGGAGTCTCTCCAGATAGTGTCGGTACTCAGCCAGCACGGGTTCGTCGACCAGAGACGGGGTATCGACGAGGAGTCTTCCCGCCTCGATGTCGATGAAGGCTAAGGCCTGACCGACCTTCATGGATGCCTTGCGTGCAGCGTCGTTCAACTGCTTTGCGACGTCACTCGTAGCATCAGCCGCGTACATGAGGCCACAGTACATCATAACCCCCTCGAACGCGAGCGAAAAGGCGTCTTTCACCTCCAATAGCTCGTGGAGCCCCTTCGCACTAAGGTCACAGATTTTCCCGTGATAGATCTCCCGCAGTCTTTCCGCTTCTGCCACCATGGACGCCAGCTTCTTCTGGACTACAGCAGGACCCGTGCTCTCAACAAGCGGCGTGAGGTTCCAAACCATCTCTTTAACCGTCACAGTCAATCACCTCATCGAGTCTCACCTACTTTCTTTACGAATCCTACTAATATGTTGTACGCACTAGAGAGTGGGATTTGAGAGAAGAACTAGCTGGCTGCATGGTTGAGCCATCCACGCGTTTTCGCGTGCAGCTTCTCGGAGGGAAGACGCAACACTTCGAAGGCAACGAAAGGGGTATCCTTTAAGAGCCGTCGTCCCATGTCTTTTTCAACAGGATTCTAGACGTCATCCATTGAAGCCGTAAACTTAGCGAACAGCTCTTCAAAGAACCTTCTTTCGAGTTGAGGTCCCTTTCCAATGCCTGGGCACTCCTCCGTGTACCTGAAGACATATCTGTCGTTTCCCCGGTTTTGGAGTTGAAAGGGATAAAAGCGGCAGATCAAGGGTCTCGCTTCATAGATGGTACACGAGCCGTCCCTGAGAAAGACACAGCTCCCATCCACCGTCTTTTTCATCTGGAACATGTAAGGTTCAAAGCCCTCAATCTTCACAGCAAACTCCTCCAACGCCATCGACTGGCTCTTTAGCACCCGATCCACATCGATGTTTAATAGAAGAATGCGCCGTACTCTCCGCTTGGAATCACCGCAGCAGAGAGCGCATCTCTCACATCCAAAATGGATCCGTTTAGGATACTCAAACCGCATACGTCGGTCGATGGTCAACATCACCTAAAGCCGTGACTTATCCACGTTCCTCGATAAGAGCAGAAGCCCTCTTTCATAAAAAATATTGCTCTTTTAATCCTCTCTTCTGTCTTCCAACACCGTGAATAGAATCCCGTACCCCTTTAGCTAGCTAGTATGACTTTGTAGCTTAAAAAGCTTGAAAAACTATAGGGAGATCAGTTCAGGATCATAATTGATAAGCTAGAAAAAGCGTTTATATGGTGGCTATCTGAGTTTTAAGCTTTAGTTAGCTGGTTAGCTACGTTATTTTATCGTTTTTTGATGCTTCTTTCTTAACTTAAGTTTAATTTAACCCACGTTTCGGCAAATTTTCTGTGTCTAGGCTTAAACACGTTACCTACGTGTTTTTGAGGTTGTAGCGTTGAAGGTGTTTTCCTAGAGAGACATGGAATGGCGTTATTCGTTGAGGTATTTCTTAACTGTTTTGAGTGCTTGTTGGAATGCGCCTCCGCGGGCCGTTAATAGATATCCTTTCGTACCGCCGTACTCCTCTTCTCTCACGAGGCCTCTTTCTATGAGGAATTCTACGGCTGTCCTTGCTCTGTCAACGGGGAGGTTGGCGCCATAGGAGATGCGGGTGATTCCACTGACACCGCTCCTACGAATTGTGTCTAGTACATCGAGATAGATGTCGTAGCGTGTCCGCCTTGCCATAGTAAATCATCATTAGAAGGGTGGTGGAGGTAGCTTTTCAGTTTTTTTAGGCTCAAAGGCAAAGCTGACATTTCGTTCAGACCTCAGGGACGTGGTATAGTTCACCTCTCCGTCAACGGTACAGTTGGATTCCAGTCTGATGTCCTCTGCATAGATGTTCCTTACACGGCACCCATTCCTCAGTTCAACAGATTTAGCGTAGACGTCCTCTATGTGGGCTCGCCTTTTGATGAGAGTCTCGTCGGCTATAATGGGGCCCCTTGCTTTACCTCTTCTCCCAATCTCGATGTACTCGGCTTTGGCTCCTAAGGTCGTTATTAGAGTATTGGTCTCTATTTTCCTGTCTGCTTCCGCTTTCTCTGCTTCTATCTTACCTCCGACTTTTATTGTGTTGGCTTTCACTGCTTTACCTATTTTGACGGTGCCTCCAACTTTCAGGTTTTCCGAGAGCGTCAAGTTTTTGGTGACCTTGACAGTGCCCCCTACCTTGATATCTTCTCCAGTAGCATCGCCATCGATGCTTACCGTTCCACCTACGTCTATCCTTCTGAAGGACAGGTCGCCATCGCATGTGAGGGTGCCTCCAACCTCGATGTTTCCTCCCTCTCCACCTGCAATATACGTCTTTCCACCCACATCTATGCTTTGGAAACTGAGGTGTTGGGATGACTCAAAGGTTCCTCCCACATCTATTTTCCGCTGTATCACGCCTCCGGCTATGCTGAGTTGTCCTCCCACGTCAATCTCTCCAATCGCGACCTGGGATTCAGCCCTTACAGAGCCTCCCACATCAATTTTCTCAGCTTCCACTAGTCCCTTCCCGACGAATTTTCCCCCAACCTCGATGGATGTGCTTTTGGTTTTACCTTCTATATTGACGGAGCCTCCTACGTCAATCTCCTCTACTTCCGCGTCTGATCCAGATTGGAATGAGCCGCCGACACGAAGGTCTGTGGATTTTACACAGCCTTCCACTTTGAGGGCTCCTCCTACGTCGACTCTCTTTGAGTTCAGGTCGCCGGCTACTTCGACTCGACGTCCCACTTCCATCCTCTCAGTAGACATATTTCCTCGGACATAGAGCTCTCCTCTTTCGATTTTTACACTGTGCTCCACTGTCAGGTCCCCTTCTATAACGATTTTTCCCCTTCTTCCCTCAAGGCTCCTCGTCCTCAGATTGCAGTCGAAGGTGCAATCATCGTAGCAGAGCGTTGATCCTTCCACGTGGACTGTGTTGTCTTGGGAATCAGATTTGACTGTTGCGTCCTCGATTCTGAGATCGCCATCGACACGAGTAAGGAACTTCGTTTCCCTCTTCACAATAATCACCTTCTCAGTCTTCCTAGTTTACTACATACATCGTTATGATGTCTGCTTTTAAAGGTAAATCACGTCTGATACTCACAAATTGTGATCATCATTTATAATGACATTACATGAGTGCTAAATATGCGTTAGTTTTAACACTTATACCCTTACAACTTCAATGAATGCAGTGTTGGGGACGGGTGCTTTTTATGCAAAAATTGAATCCGAGGTCGATCGTTCCAGACAAGGTTTCTCTCCCAGCAAAACTTTTCCTAATTGGGATGATCTTTAGCGGGTTGGGAAACGGCGTAGTCAACGTTGTGTTGCAACTGTATCTCCTGTCTCTAGGTTTTAACAGTGAAGCTATCGGATCGATCATTATGATGAATGCAATAGGTGCGGCTCTTCTCACGATTCCCGCTGGAATCCTCGCTGACCGTTACGGTACAAAGAAAATAGTTCTGTTTGGATTTTCCTTATGGTGGTTAGGAGCAATACTTGCTTTAACAACGAGAAGTGTTGAGGTTTTTCGTCTCGCCTTTCTGGTAATAGGAGTTAGTAATGCAATAAGTGCGGTTTGGACTCCAATATACTCTTACTTCTTTGAGAGTGGGGATATGGATAGAGCTTTTGGGTTATTGGGTTTCCTCAACATCATTTCGATGTCAATAGGTAGTCTTCTAGGGTTTATTCCTCCAATGCTCGTAGCGAACCACGGCTTTACATTTCAATCAGCGTATTGGACTGTATTGACCTTGGGAGTGGGCATCTCAGTTCTTCAGACTCCCTTTTTACTATGTTCTCAAAGGGGAGCAGTCGAATCTAAGAACGAGGAAGGATTCACGTTCAACCTGAAATCCAAGAGCGTCGTCGCTAAGTTTTCGCTTCTCACGGTGATTGGCAGCCTAGGTGTCGGGGTCTTTTTCAGCCTCTTCCCTTATTATGCGAATAAGAAGTTTGGCATTGAGTCAGACGCCCTTGGATCCTTATTTTTTATCTCGAACCTTACGTCAGCTGGTGCAAACGTCCTTGCACCAAGAGTCTCTAAGAGGTTAGGCGCTCTCAAAGCGATTGTTATCGCAATTAGCCTTTGTGTTCCTTTTTACTTAATGATTCCTCTAGCACCCTCCTTCACCTGGTTGTCCCTCATCTATATTACGCGGTTTAGCGTTAGAGCGATGGCAAATCCCTTGGTGACGTCTCTCTTCATGAAGTTAGTTCACGGAGAGGAGAAAGCTACAGCCAATAGCATAAGAACGATGGCGATGCAAGGCGGGAGTGTCGTGGCTCCTTGGCTTGGAGGACAAATCATGGCGCACGTATCCTTAGATGCTCCCACTTCCTTAGGAGCTGGACTCTACGCCATCCACGCCACATTATATTACTTCTTGTTAAGAAATGTAAAGGAAGCCCAAACAACTAGCTAAATACGTCAATATTTTGGTGGTGTTTTGTTTTTCTGGCTAGCTTATTCTCAGAAATTTTAAGCTAGCTACAGTATGGAGATATAAGAGGTTGTTTTTTAATACCTTACTGGAGGCACCAGAGGAAGTCTCGCTTAGTTAGCTACTCGACGATTCTAGGACATTTGATCTACTAGCTAGCTCAAATTCAGGATAGTGAGACCCTTAATACGATCCAAAGAAAAAGTCGTGTCTCACAGAGTTCCCCGAAAAACATTACTGGCCCAGTCTTTAACTATCGCCTTGGGGTTTAAAATGACTTGAAACCACAGCGTCGTCCATGTTATTCGTAGTAAATCAGTTCATCTGTCTCGAGTCGGACGTGGAGTTTGGTGACGGATTCGTAGACTTCATCCTCATGTTTAGCGCCGGTGCACACAAGCTTTCCACTTGCGAAGAGGAGAATGACTACTTTCGGTTCCTCCATTCGATAGATGAGGCCAGGGAACTGCTCCGGCTCGTACATCGTTCGTCCAAGGGTGTAAGTCGACTTCTCCAAGTCGATTCTGCCTCCTAAACTCGCGGAAGCAACGATGTTTTGAACAACGATTATCGGCTTTCCCACGATCACGATGCCATTGTTCTTTAATTCTCGCACAACCTTTCGGACAGCCGTCTTAGCCTGTCTCTCGCTTTTCGCGCCGGTACAGACCATCTTTCCCGAACCAAAAATCAGGGTCGCGGTCTTCGGCTTCTTCAGCCTGAAGACGAGGCCGGGGAATTGTTCCGGTCGATACTCAACGCTTGGGAATGCTTTCACCACGGAGTTTAAATCGATGTTCTGCTTTAAGGTGGCTGAAGCTACAACGTTTTCAATGTTTATGCTCGCTTTATAATGTGGCATTCCACTGGTCACTCCAAATATATAGTGAAATGTATACGCCATTTATAAAGGATTCAGTTTAGTCTTTTTTATTGTAGAATACTTCGAGGGCGATGACCACGATTATGAGGCTGTAGAGAATTCCGATGCCGTAGGGGCTTTGAATGGCCGTGACCACGCCCCCCATGTACGGAATTTTCTGCAGGACTCTTCCCACGATGTGCTCTTCCCTGACTTGCCAATGATCTTGGACGTTGTTGTTATCGCCCTTCGTCCGGAAGATCAACTGGTCGTTGAGGGTGCGTGCTTCCACAACCCTGTGAACGATCAGTGTGTCCCAGCTATATGGGCTGTGAAACACGATGATCTCTTGAACCTCGATCGTGCTCTTATCCGGCACACCCTGCACAACGAGGAGATCGCCTTCATAATACGTTGGAATCATGCTCACTCCGTTAACGATGACCACGGGAAACTCGGTTCCCAGCGCAAATCTGAGGCTGAAGAGAACGCCGTAGGCAGCTGAGAAGATCACGATGACTACAATCGCAATTTTCAGCAGTCGCCTTTTCGTTGGGATCACGGAATCATCCGCCTGTGTTTCCATTTTTCTCGGTTAATTCTATTTAAACCATTGTTTTTCTAATGGAACGTCGTTGTCCTACAGTTTCAATCGTCACATGTAGAAATAGAAAAACCCTCGTGTACATAAGACTTGTGAAGGTAAACTTGATGGTCTCAGCGGGTTAACGGCGTTCTTTGAGATCGGTGGCTCGACCAATCATGTTTCGTTTCTCTCCGAAACGCTCCATAATATAGATGTCCCGATCCTCTAATCCCTTGAGCTTTGCTTTGAGGGATTCCACGAGTTCTAAGAGGCCTTCGGTGCCAAGCGTGGACGCGGTCACTCCGCTTTTTTCAACGTCGATGAACACTTGGACGCCAAAGGGCTGGCCAACCTTCAGCTTTCGTTTCAGTCTCTTGAACGTCTTAACGTCCTTCCTCGATAAATAGCCGGCCTCGACGTAGCCGATGTAGCTCCCATCCGACTTGATGTGGTGAATCGTTTTAAAACCAACCGTCGATTCAGGTAAAGGCTCCGACACGTCTATCATTTTTTACTCCTCTTCAACACGCGTCTTTTAACGTCATTTCAGTATGCTGCTTCATGTTTTTATCGTTTTCTGCTTTAATTACTTTTTTATTTGGGTATCTTCCCTTTCTATGCATGGGACTTCCGGAGATGACGCAGACTAAAAACCCTTTTTCCCTGCTGAATAAGCCGGTTCGTAGAATTGTTGAGGAGCGAGGCTTCCTCGGTCCCACCGACCCTCAAGTCGAGGCGGTGCCCCTCATTTTGGAAGGGAAGAACGTCCTTCTCATTGCACCCACTGGCACGGGGAAGACGGAGGCCGCGTTTCTCCCGGTTTTCAGTCGACTCATCGAATTGGCGAGAAGGCATGTGGGGATCAAAATCCTCTATATTACGCCTCTCCGTGCCCTTAATCGAGACATTCTTGAACGCCTCAAATGGTGGTGTGAGAAGCTCGACGTTAAGGTCGCTGTGAGGCATGGGGACACGGGTCGTCGGGAACGGCTCACCCAGTCCAGGAGTCCCCCCGACATGTTGATAACAACTCCCGAAACGCTACAGGCTATTCTGCCAGGACGTAATATGCGACGGCATCTGAAGCAGACGCGGTGGGTTATAGTCGACGAAGTCCACGAGTTTGCTGAGGATAAACGGGGCAGCCAGCTCTCTCTGGCCCTTGAACGACTACGCCTCATCACTGAGCGGGATTTTCAAGTCATAGGCCTCTCCGCAACGATAGGAAGCCCGGAGAAAGTCGCGAAATTCCTCGTCGGAACTGAGAGACCCTTTGAGATTGTCCGGGTTCCCGTCGCTCGATTCATGACTTTCGAGATAGTTAATCCCACGCCAAGCGAGGAGGA